>NZ_JAMYQV010000009.1:0-207364 GCF_040321065.1 Mesorhizobium sp. M0563 | reverse complement strand
GGCCGCTGCCCTGGGTGGCTACAAAAAAAAACCCTCCCTTTTTCTCACTAATCATACCCGGGGGGCTTGCCCCGCGCGGTTCTTCGTCGTTACCGTCCTTCGCCGTTTGCCGTCTTGGCGCGCGGGAGAAAATTTGCCCCATCGCAGAATTGACGTTTACGCAAACGTCAATATTTGTTATCTCGACCGCAACGTTGGTCCGTCTGCCATCCTCATATGCTGAGGCTGATTTCGGGGCCAAGACCGCATGGTGGAGGAAACGCATGCCGATCTACAGAGCGCCGATCCGGGACACGCTGTTCGTGCTGAACGAGGTGCTGGGCTATCAGCGCTATTCCAATCTTCCCGGATTTTCCGACGCGACGCCGGATGTGCTCGAGGCCATCCTTGCCGAGGGCGCGAAGCTCGCCGAAAACGTCATGCAGCCGCTCAACCGTGTCGGCGACGTGGAAGGTTGTGTGCGCCATGTCGACGGATCGGTGACGACGCCAAAAGGCTTCAAGGAAGCCTTCGACCAGTATCGCGAAGATGGCTGGATGGGGCTCGCCGCACCTGTCGAGTTTGGCGGGCAAGGCTTGCCCTATGCAGTGCATACTGCGGTTGCCGAATATATGGTGTCGGCCAATATGTCGCTGATGATGTATGCCGGACTGACGCAAGGTGCGATCGCTGCGATCATCACCCATGGCACCAAAGAGCAGAAGGCGACATGGTTGCCGAAGCTGGTCGAGGGCGCCTGGACCGGCACCATGAACCTGACCGAGCCGCACTGCGGAACCGATCTCGGCTTGCTGCGCACCAAGGCCGTTCCAAATGGCGACGGCACCTACAGGATCTCCGGCCAGAAGATATTCATCTCGGCCGGCGAGCATGACATGTCGGGAAACATCGTCCACCTCGTGCTGGCCCGTATCGAGGGCGCGCCGGATGGCGTGAAGGGCATCTCGCTGTTCATCGTGCCGAAGCTCAAGCTCGATGCATCAGGCAATCCGGGCGAGAAGAACACCGTCTCCTGTGGCTCGATCGAGGAGAAGATGGGTATCCATGGCAATTCGACCTGCGTCATGAATTATGACGACGCTGAAGGCACACTGCTCGGCGAGGCCAATGGCGGGCTGAAAGCCATGTTCACCATGATGAATGAGGCGCGGCTTGGCGTCGGCCTGCAGGGGCTCTCACTGTCGGAGGTTGCCTATCAGAATGCGGTTTCTTACGCCAAGGATCGTCTGCAGGGCCGCTCGCTGTCAGGGCTGAAGGCGCCGGACAGAAAGGCCGATCCGATCATCGTCCATCCGGACATCCGCCGCAGCCTGATGACCATGAAGGCTTTCAACGAGGCCGGCCGCGCGCTGGCGCTGTGGACGGCGATCAAGTCCGACATCGCTCACCGCTCCGGTGACGACAAGGATCGCCAGGCAGCCGATGACTATACCGGCCTGATGACGCCGGTGGTCAAGGGCGTGCTCACCGACAAGGGTTTCGATCACGCGGTAATGGCGCAGCAGGTGTTCGGAGGCCACGGCTATATAGAAGAGCACGGCATGAGCCAGTTCGTCCGCGATGCCCGCATCGCCATGATCTATGAGGGTGCCAACGGCATCCAGGCACTCGACCTCGTCGGCCGCAAGCTGGCCTTGAATGGCGGTCGCGCGGTGCAGGCGTTCTTTAGGGAAGTCGGCGAGTTCTGCGAGGAGAACCGCACCGACGAGAAGATGGCGCCCTTCACCAAGGCGCTGAAGAAGAGCCTCAACGATCTGCAGGCGGCGACGATGTGGCTGATGCAGAACGGCATGGCCAAGCCCGACAATGCCGGTGCCGCCTCGACCGACTACATGCATCTCTTCGGCCTGGTGGCGCTGGGCTATATGTGGGCGCAGATGGCCAGGGTGGCCGCAGCGAAATTGGCGAATGGCGCCGACGGCGCTTCGTCTTTCTACGACAACAAGCTGGTGACGGCGCGCTTCTTCGTGGAGCGGATCATGCCGGAGACGGCGGCGCACCTTGCCCGCATCTCCAGCGGCGCCGACACATTGATGGCGCTGCCGGCCGAAGCGTTCTAGGCTCCCCTCTTCCTCGCGAGGAGGGTGGCCGCGAAGCGGCCGGGAGAGGGCGCCACGGCAGCGCGCCAGCCTCAATTCTGGCGGCGTGCTTGGAAGGAGGATCAGAGAATAAACATGACCAGTCCCGCCGAAATCCTTGGCCTTCCAAAACCCGCCTGGGCGGCGGACGAGGTCGGCATGCTTTATGACATGGCGCACCGCTTCATGTCGGAAGAGATCGCGCCGCGTTACGACGAGTTCGAGAAGAACGAGATGGTCGACCGCGAAAGCTGGCTGAAGGCGGGTGCGGCCGGCCTGCTCTGCGCCTCGATGCCGGAGGAATATGGCGGCTCGGGCGGCAGCTTCGCGCATGAGAGCGCCATCATCGAGGCGATCGCCCATGTCGGCGTCGACGGGTTCGGCATTGGCCTGCACAATTCGATCGTCGCCCCCTACATCCTCCATTACGGCTCGGACGAGCAGAAGAAGAAATGGCTGCCGAGGCTGGCGACCGGCGAACTGATCGGCGCCATCGCCATGACCGAGCCGGGTGCGGGCTCCGACCTGCAGGGCGTCAAGACGCGCGCCGAAAAGGACGGCAACCAGTACAAGCTCAACGGCTCGAAGACCTTTATCACCAACGGCCAGCTCGCTAACTTCATCATCGTCGTCACCAAGACCGATCCGCAGAAAGGTGCCAAGGGCATCTCGCTGATCGTCGTCGAGACCGACGAGGTGGAGGGCTTCGAGCGCGGCCGCAACCTCGACAAGATCGGCCTCAAGGCCAACGACACGTCGGAACTGTTCTTCAACGACGTGCGTGTGCCGACCTCGAACCTGCTTGGCAACGAGGAAGGCCAGGGCTTCGTCCAGCTGATGCAGCAATTGCCGCAGGAGCGGCTGCAGATCGGCACCACTGCTATCGCCATGGTCGAGCGGGCGCTGGCTCTTACCATCGACTACGTCAAGGAGCGCAAGGCCTTCGGCAAGGCCATCATCGAATTCCAGAACACCCAGTTCAAGCTGGCCGAATTGAAGACCGAGGCGACCATTGGGCGCGTCTTCTATAATGACTGCGTTGCCCGCCACATTAACGGCGGCCTCGACCCGGTGACGGCCTCGATGGCCAAATACTGGCTGTCAGACCTGCAGGGAAAAGTCGTCGACGAATGCCTTCAATTGCATGGCGGCTATGGCTACATGAATGAATATCCGATTGCGCGCATGTTCCGCGACGCCCGCGTCCAGCGCATCTACGGTGGAACCAACGAGATCATGAAATTGCTGATCGGGCGCTCTCTCTGAGCGACTTTCAGCAAACCCAAGGAGCAGGAAAATGGCCGAAGCTTACGTCTATGATGCCGTGCGCACGCCGCGCGGCAGGGGCAAGAAGGATGGCTCGCTGCACGAAGTGCCGGCGGTGCGGCTCGGCGCCAAGGTGCTCGAGGCGATCCGCGACCGCAACGGGCTGGACACCGGCACCGTCGACGACATCATCTTCGGCTGTGTCGATCCGGTTGGCGAGGCGGGTGCAGTCATTCCACGTGCCGCTGCTTTCGAGGCCGGCTACGACACCAAGGCGCCTGGCATGCAGATATCGCGCTTCTGCGCCTCGGGCCTCGACGCCATCAATTTCGGCGCCGCCAAGATCGCGCAAGGCGCCGACGAGATCGTGATTGCCGGTGGCGTCGAATCGATGTCGCGGGTCGGCATGGGCGCCTCCGGCGGCGCCTGGTTCATGGATCCTTCGGTCGGCCTGCCCGGCTGGTTCGTGCCGCAAGGCATATCGGCCGACCTGATCGCCACCAAATACGGGTTTTCGCGCGACGACGTCGATGCCTACGCGGTCGAAAGCCAGAAGCGTGCCGCCAAGGCGTGGGGCGAGGGCCGCTTCAAGAATTCGGTGATCTCGGTCAAGGACCAGAACGGCCTGACCATTCTCGATCACGACGAGCACATGCGGCCTTCGACCGACATGCAGTCGCTGGCCGCGCTCAACCCGTCCTTCGTCATGCCCGGCGAAATGGGCGGCTTCGACGCCGTCGCGGTGCAGAAGCATCCCGAGGTGGAAGAGGTCAACCACGTCCACCATGCCGGAAATTCGTCCGGCATCGTCGATGGCGCGGCGGCCGTGCTGCTCGGCTCGAAAAAGGCGGGAAAGACGCTCGACCTCAAGCCGCGCGCGCGTATCCGCGCCTTTGCCAACATCGGCTCCGAACCGGTGCTGATGCTGACCGGTCCGGTCGACGTCACCGAAAAGCTGTTGAGGCGGGCGAAGATGAAGCTGTCGGACATCGACCTGTTCGAGCTTAACGAGGCCTTCGCTTCGGTGGTGCTGCGCTACATGCAGGCTTTCGACATTCCTCATGACCGGATCAACGTCAATGGCGGCGCCATCGCCATGGGCCATCCGCTGGGCGCCACCGGTGCGATGATCTTCGGTACGGTGCTGGACGAATTGGAACGCCGCGACCTGAACACCGCGCTGGTGACGCTTTGCATCGGCGCCGGCATGGGCACCGCAACGATCATCGAACGCGTCTGACGGAGAGAGATGATGAGCTATACCAATTTCACCCTCGACACCGACGCCGACGGCATTGCTTTGGTCACCTGGGACATGCCGGACCGTTCGATGAACGTCTTCACCCAAGAGGTGACGCTCGAGCTGAACGTCATCGTCGACAAGGTGGCGACCGATGCAGCGATCAAGGCGGCGGTCATTACCTCCGGCAAGGATACGTTCTCGGGCGGCGCCGACATCACCATGCTGCAGAAGATGCTGGCGACCTTCGCCGCCGACAAGGCAAAGGACCCAGAGAAGGCGACCAAGGCGCTGTTCGACAATGCGGGCTATATGAACGGCCTGTTCCGTAAGCTGGAAACCTCGGGTAAGCCGTGGGTTTCGGCGATCAACGGCACCTGCATGGGCGGCGCGTTCGAATTGTCGCTCGCCTGCCATGGCCGTGTCGCGGCCGATTCCGACAAAGTGAGGATGGCACTTCCCGAAGTGAAGATCGGCATTTTCCCCGGCGCCGGCGGAACCCAGCGCGTGCCGCGGCTGACCGACCAGCAGCAGGCGCTGCAAATGCTGACCTCCGGCCAGACGCTGTCGCCGCAGAAGGCCAAGTCGATGGGCCTGATCCATGAGATTGCCGAGCCGGACAAGCTGGTCGAAACCGCCAAGGCGATGATCAGGAACGGCTTGAAACCGGTGGCGCCCTGGGACGAAAAAGGCTTCAAGCTGCCCGGCGCTCCGATCTATTCGGTGGCCGGTGCCAATCTGTGGCCGCCGGCCATCGCCATCCTGCGCCGCGAGACCTATGGCAACTATCCCGCCGCTGCCGCCATCCTGAAATGCGTTTACGAGGGCTTGCTGGTGCCGTTCGACACCGCCTTGCGGATCGAGCAGCGCTACTTCACCGAGATCATGCAGACCAGGGAAGCGGCAGCGATGATCCGCTCGTTGTTCGTGTCGCTCCAGGAACTGAACAAGGGCGCGCGCCGCCCGGCCGGTGTGCCGGAAACGAGGTTTAAGAAGATCGGCGTGCTCGGCGCCGGCTTCATGGGCGCCGGCATTGCCTATGTGACGGCCAAGGCGGGCATTCCGGTGGTGCTGCTCGACCGTGACATGGAGTCTGCCGCCAAGGGCAAGGCGCATTCCGACAACCTTATCTCGGATCAGGTGAAGAAGGGCCGTGCCAAGCCACAGGACAAGGACCAGTTGCTGACGCTGATCACGCCGACGGCCGATTACGCCGATCTCGCCGGCTGCGATCTTGTCGTCGAGGCGGTATTCGAGGATTCGGCCGTAAAGAAGGGCGCCACCGAACAGGCCGAGGCTGTGCTCAAGCCTTCGGCGACCTTCGCCTCGAATACGTCCACCATACCGATTACATCGCTGGCCAGGAATTCGGCGCGGCCAAAGAATTTCATCGGCATCCACTTCTTCTCGCCGGTCGACAAGATGATGCTGGTCGAGATCATCCTCGGCAAGAAGACCGGCGACAAAGCGCTGGCCACCGCGATCGACTTTGTCCGCGCCATCAAGAAAACCCCGATTGTCGTCAACGATACGCGCGGTTTCTATGTCAATCGCTGCGTACTGCGCTACATGTCGGAAGCCTACAAGATGCTGATCGAAGGTGTTCCGGCGCCGATGATCGAGAATGCGGCGAAAGCCGCCGGCATGCCGGTCGGTCCTCTGGCGTTGACCGACGAGACCGCGATCGACCTTGCCCAGAAGATCATGAAGCAGACGATGCGCGATCTCGGCGACAAGGCGGTCGACCCGAAGCAGATGGCGCTGATCAGCACGATGGTCGACACACACGGTCGCTTGGGTCGCAAGAACAGCAAGGGCTTCTACGACTATCCGGCAAAACCTGCCAAGAAGAAGCTGTGGCCAGGCCTCAGGGACCTCTACCCGCAACTGGCGCCGGAGAGGGTCGATTATGAGGAGCTGAAGCAGCGGCTGCTGGTCACCATCGCGCTTGAGGCGGCACGGGTGATGGAGGAGGGCATCGTTACCGATCCACGCGAGGCCGATGTCGGCTCGATCCTGGCCTTCGGCTTCGCGCCCTACACAGGCGGTGCACTGTCCTACATCGACGGCATCGGCGCGAAGAAATTCGTCAAGATCGCCAAGCGCCTGCAGAAGAAATACGGCGCCGAGTTCAGGGCGCCGAAGCTGCTGCTCGACATGGCCGAGAAGGGCGAGACCTTCTATGAGCGTTTCGATCCCTATGACAGGAACGAGGCCAAGGAGGCAGCGTGACGCCGTCTTCGGCGGTGGACAAGATGG
The DNA here is from genome assembly GCF_040321065.1 of Mesorhizobium sp. M0563. Lineage (NCBI taxonomy): Bacteria > Pseudomonadati > Pseudomonadota > Alphaproteobacteria > Hyphomicrobiales > Phyllobacteriaceae > Mesorhizobium > Mesorhizobium sp. M0563. The sequence continues at coordinate 200,521 of NZ_JAMYQV010000009.1, read as the reverse complement.
CGGCCAAGAGGTAGAACAGGGAAGGTATTTTTTCCTGTTTCGAAGGAGAGCAAGGTGCTCTCGCATGACCGCGTTTGGGCCGCCATCGACGCTCTCGCCGAGCGTTATTCGCTTTCGGCCTCCGGGCTGGCCAGGCGCGCTGGCCTCGACTCGACGGCCTTCAACAAATCGAAGCGGCTGTCCTCGGATGGGCGGCCGCGCTGGCCGTCGACCGAATCGCTCGCCAAGATCATCGAGGCGACCGGCGCCTCGCTGGATGAATTTGCGGGGCTGGTCGAAGGCCGGGGTAATTCCGGCGCACTGCCCGTGCAGAAATCGTCGGTGCCGCTGCTCGGCTTCGCCCAGGCGGGCGCCGGTGGCTTCTTCGACGACGCCGGGTTTCCGGCGGGGCAGGGATGGGACCTGATCGAGCTGCCGGCACGGGCAACCGAAACCTCCTATGCGTTGAAGGTCCAGGGCGATTCCATGCTGCCGCTTTACCGCAATGGCGATGTCCTGATCGTCGAGCCGGGGGCTATCATACGAAAGGGCGATCGCGTCGTCGTCAAGACCAATGCCGGCGAGGTGATGGCCAAGGTGCTCGACCGCCAGACACCGAAGTCGATCGCGCTGGTCTCCCTCAATCCCGATCATCCGGACCGCGACATCCCCATGCGTGATGTCGAATGGGTGGCGCGGATTGTCTGGGCAAGCCAGTAGGCGCGGGGCCGGTGCGTCTGCCTCACCTTGCCTTGGCCGTTCTGGCGATTCCGGCGATGGCCACGGCAATTGTCGCTGGCGGCCGCGCCGTCCAGAACCAAAGCGGCGGCCCTGGCGAGCAAATTCAGGTCAGCGCTGAACCCCAGCCCGCCGCGCCGGCTACGTCGGCCATCTCGAAACCAGAGGCGGCCAAGCAGGCTACGCATTCAAGGGCAATCGATCCGGAAATCGTGGTGCCGCCGCAGCTCGGTTCCGACGAGCTTGAACGGATTGAGCCGCGCGCACCGTTGAGCGATCTGGCATTGGCCGGACTGCCCAGGCCGCCAAAAACGAAAATGCCTGACGACTGGAAAGGCACGAAACTGTTCCAGCCGGTCGCGCCGGCCGCCGGGGTCATCGAGGCAAAGGGCTATTCGATTGCGGTTTCCGGCATCGACATCGTCAAGCAGGACGAGACTTGCACCGACGGCGGCAAGTCTTGGAGTTGCGGCATCCGGGCGCGAACTGCCTTCCGCGCTTTTCTGCGCGGTCGTGCGGTGGTCTGTGCCGTGCCGCCCGAAGGCGGCCGTGACCTGATCGCCGCCGAGTGCCGGATCGGCAATCAGGATATCGGCCAATGGTTGGTCGAAAACGGCTGGGCGCGCGCCGCCAAGGGCGGCGCTTACATAGAAGCCGGCGAGAAGGCGCGTGCAGCGAAAAAGGGCGTCTTCGGGCCGGCGCCGAGCGTCTCAGGCCTGCCGCCGCTCCCGGCTGCGTCGCGATCCGCGCCTGTGGCGCCGGGCTCGATCCTGGAGGAGCAGGACGGCGTCCTCAAGCCGCCAGCTGACCAGCAAGCGCCCGTCGAATGAGCTCACGCGTTTCGGCAATGCCGTAGAGTGCGGCGAAGGAACCGAAGCGCGGCCCGCGTTCCTGACCTATCAGCACCTGATAAATCATCTGGAAGAAGGCGACGGAGACGCCGGGTCCACCCTCAGGGCTCTGCTTGGAACGATCCTGGTAGCGCTCGATCTTGCGCGCGACATTGAGGGCGGCGTTCTGGATCGCCTCGCCGGCGGCGTCAGCGGGCAGCGCGGCGAGCGCTTCCGAAAGTTTGGTCAGCGCCTCGCGCTCGACCGCGTCGGCGGCACGGTACACCTTAGCCGGCTTCACGAAATCGTCGAAATAGCGGATCGCATATTCGGTCAGCCGGTCGAGTTCGGGGTGAGTTGCCGGCGTCACACCCGGTGCGTGGCGCGAAATGAAGCCCCACAGCACGTCCCTGTTCTGCGCATTCGAGGCGCTGACCAGGTTGAGCAGCAGCGCGAACGACACCGGCAGGTCGATGATAGGCGGATTGCCGTCATGCATGTGCCAGACCGGATTGCCCAGCCGTTCTTTCCAATCCTGCTTCTGATAAGCAGAGAGGAACGTGTAATATTCGTCTACCGCCTTCGGGATGACGTCGAAATAAAGCTTCTTCGCGGTTCGCGGGCGCTGGAACATATAAAGGCTAAGGCTCTCGGTCGGCGCATAAGTCAGCCACTCGTCGATGGTTAGCCCATTGCCCTTCGACTTCGAGATCTTCTGGCCGTGCTCGTCGAGGAACAGCTCATAATTGAAGCCCTCCGGCGCTGGAGCATCGAGCGCACGGCAAATCTGCCCGGCGAGCTTGACGGAATCGATCAGATCCTTGCCGGACATCTCGTAATCGACACCGAGTGCTGCCCAGCGCATCGCCCAGTCTGGCTTCCATTGCAGCTTGGCATGACCGCCGGTCACCGGCGTCTCGAAGCGCTCGCCGGTGTCCGGGTCGCGCCACACGATGGTGCCGGCGTCGAGCTTGCGCTCATCGATCGCGACTTGCATGACGATGCCGGTCTTGGGATGGATCGGCAGGAAGGGCGAATAGCTCTGCGCCCGCTCTTCACGCAGCGACGGCAGCATAATTGCCATCACCTTATCGAAGCGCTCGAGCATCTTGAGCAGCGTCGCGTCGAAGCGGCCGGAAGTATAATAGTCGGTCGAGGAAGCGAATTCGTAATCGAAGCCGAAACGGTCGAGGAAGGCGCGCAACCGTGCGTTATTGGCGGCGCCGAAGGACGGATACTCATTGGAGAAAGGGTCCGGTATCCTGGTCAGCGGCTTGCCGAGATACGCGCGCAGCATGTCCTTGTTAGGCACATTGTCCGGCACCTTGCGCAATCCGTCCATGTCATCGGAGAAGCACAGCAGCCGCGTCTTGACCTTGTCTTCGGTCAGCACGCGGAAGGCGTGGCGCACCATAGATGTGCGCGCCACCTCGCCGAAAGTGCCGATATGCGGCAGCCCCGACGGGCCGTAGCCGGTCTCGAACAGCACCGTTTCCGGGTAGCCGCTGCTCGCGTAGCGGGCGACGATCTTTTTCGCTTCCTCGAACGGCCACGCCTTGCTTTCGGCGGCGGCGGTGAGGACTTCCGGGCTGAGATCGATCGGCTGTTGTCCGGCCATGATGCTATTTCCTGCAGCTTTGCCGGCATCCGTGCCGGCAGCCGCATGCTCTAGACTATGATCCCGAAAAGTGGAACCCGGTTTCCGGGCAGGACCGTGATCAGGCAAGAAGATATGAGCCCCGTCCCATTTAATCGGTATGGATCAGGCTTCAGGGCCTGACCGGAGCGTCAACGATCGCGGCTCTTTTTCCTTGCGGCGCCGGTCCCTCGTTCCTAACTTCGGGACCCGTCTCAAGGAGTTGTAAATGCCATTGTCGCCACACGAAGCCATGATCTACCTGATGGTCATCACCTCGGCGTCAGACCGCGACATGACCGATGTCGAACTGGCGCGGATCGGCGACGTCGTTCGATCCTGGCCGGTGTTTGAGGATTTCAATCAGGAGCGGCTGGTCGAGGTCGCCCAGGCCTGCCAGAAAATGCTGCAAGAAAAGGACGGGCTGGAGGGCGTCCTGGCGCGCGTCGCCGAGGCGCTGCCCGACCGCCTGCGTGACACCGCCTATGCCGCTGCCTTCGAGGTCGCGGCCGTCGATCTCGAAATGCGACTGGAGGAGGTGCGCGTGCTGCAGCTCGTCCGCCGGGAACTCGACCTCGATGCGCTGACGGTCGCCGCCATCGCGCGAGCCGCCAAGGCCCGCCTTCGCACGCTGACCTGAGCCAGCAGCCAAGCTCAGAAAAAGCTGACCGGAAAATAGCGCAGATAGAACTCGGCGAACGTGCCTTTCACCGAAATTTCCTGCAGCGCATAGTCGAAAGCGGCGGCCAGGGCCGGATCGTCGGCCCTGGTGGCGATCGCCATGCCCGAGCCGAGATATTCGGGCGCCAGATAGGGGCCGCCGGCAAAGCGGCAGCAGCCCGCCGCATCCGAACCGCCGAGCCAGAACGCAAAACGCATGCCATCGCCGAAGGCGACGTCGATCTTGCCGGCTTTCAGCTCGCCATAAAGCTCCTCCGGCTTTGCGAAGGGGACGATTTGGACGTCGCCGAAATAATCGCGCAGCATCCGCTCATGCCCGGAGCCGGCGATCACGCCGACACGCTTGCTGCGCAGCTTGTCGAACATTGGTTCCGTCAGCGCCTGTGTCTTCGGCACGACGAAGCGTGCCGGAAATTGCAGGTAGGAGCGTGAAAACGCGTATTTCGACCGCGATTCCGGCGTGGCGGCGATTCCGGCAATGATCGCTTCGCCTTCGCCTTTCCGCAGCGCGCCTTCGAGCTCGGCCCAGGGCAGCGCCTGGATCTGGCATTTTTCGGCAATGCCGAACTCGGCGCAGATGGCGCGCGCCAGGTCCACATGGAAGCCGGACAGTCGGCCTGCCCCGTCGAGAAAGTTGAAGGGCGGGAAATCGGTGGTGGTCAGGAATCGCAGCCGCGGCAGCATCGAAAGGTCCGGCTTTGGCAGCCGCACCTTGGCGTCCCAAAACACCGGCACCTGCGGCTCCGCAGCGCGCGCAGCACCCGCAAGCGATTGCACTCCGATCAGCATCGAGATCAATGAAATGGATATGCACCGAAACGCCACGCGACGACTCCGTCCAGTCTTGCCCCGGCTTTCGTACGAAATAACACAGGTTCTTGTACGAAAATAACTCAGGCACAACGGTTTTTGGTTTCATCATGGCAATTTAGGGATATTGTTTAGTGAGTTTGCAAGTGACTGTATGATGCCGGCTCAAGAGGAGCGGTGGGGCGTACAGAGGGAGCAGCTTTGCAGTCCGGGGTTGATGGCGTAGTGCGGGTTGATCACTGCCATTGGTCTCAAGTGCGGAAGGCAACATGGGGTAGATGTTGCGATGGGTCATTTCGATCGTACCCTGGAGTTGATAGATCAGTTGCAGCACGCCGGCACAGCGGCCGCCGTCTGCGAAAAGCTGCTGGGGGTAACAAGCGGGTTCGGGCTGACGGCGCTGATGGCCGGGACGGTTCCGCAACCTGGAACGCCGAAAAATCAGCAAAAGAACCATGTGCTGCTTTGCGACTGGCCGGCTGAATGGCTTGAGCGCTACGTCGCACGCAACTACGTCGATCACGATCCCGTCGTCAGCCACATGAAGCAGCTTCAGGCGCCGTTCCAGTGGCGGGAAGCGTCTCAGGGCATCCGCATCGGCAAGAGCGGCGGCGAGGTGATGGGCGACGCCGGTGAATTCAAGCTGCGCGACGGGTTGGCCTTCCCGCTGATCACGCTCGATGGCCAGATCGTCATGGTGTCGCTGGGCGGCGAGGCTGTCGAATTGTCGGGCGCCGAGTTCGGGTTGGTCTCGTTGGTCTCGACTTATGCGATTGGCCGCGCCATGCAGCTCCACACCATGGCGGGCAAAACCATCGACCATGTCGAATTGACGCCGCGTGAGCGCGAATGCCTGCAATGGGCCGCCGTTGGCAAGTCCGAATGGGAGATTTCCCAAATTCTCGGCATTTCGGAACACACGTCAGAGAAACACCTTCTTAACGCCAAAAGCAAACTCGGTGCCGTCAACCGGGTCCAAGCCGTCGCGGAAGCGATAAGGCGCGGCTATATTAACTAGGTCGGCCGCGCCGGCCTAGAAATTCTTGCCTACGTGATCGCGTAATTTTCTCGGGGGAGCACGGCCGTATTTTCCTATTGAACCTAGGAGACGGCAAATGCTTTTTTCCCTCACCACCCAGGAATTGATGGAACGCCCAGGCCTTTGGGAGGCAGTTCATCGGTTGCGTTACAAGATTTTCGTCGAGGAGATGGGATGGACCGATCTGCAGCGCCCCGATGGCCTCGAGATCGATCAATTCGACCACGACGAGGCAGTGCACCAGATCGTCATCCGCAATGGCGAGCTCGCCGGTTACCAGCGTATGTTGCCGACGACCCGGGCACATCTTCTAACCGATGTGCTGGCGGACCTTTATGAGGGAACCCCACCGTCGGGGCCGAATGTCTATGAACTGACCCGCTATGCGGTTGCGCCGGGATTCCGCGACGGCCGGCGCGGCGTGTCGACGGTGGGCACCGAACTGATCGCCGGCTTCGTCGAGTGGGGTCTGAAGCGCAACGTCAACCAGGTGATCATCGAATTCGAGCCGATGTGGGTGCTTCGCGCGCTGCAACTGCATTTCCTGGCAACGCCGCTCGGCTATCAGCGGACCTATGGCAACCAGCAGGTCGTTGCCACACTGCTCACCTTCAACGAGCACACGCTCGACGTGGTGCGATCGCGCCGCAATCACTTCGCGCCGGTGCTGGCCAGAGGGTACCCGGACATGCTCGGACAGAGACGCGCCTCGTAAGATTGGAGAGGGCCATGAACGTTCACTCAAAAACAGAATTCCGCAATCACACGCTGATCGTCACCGTATCGTCGGGTGACGGCCGCCCGGTGCTGGACAGGCGGGCCTACGAAAGCCTGGCCAGGACATTCCATGAAGCCGCTGTCGATGACGACGTCCGCGTCGTGGTCCTGCGCGGCCTGGCCGGGTGCTTTTGCCTCGGTGCTGATTTCTCCGAATTTCTCGATGCCACCAAACATCGGCGATTGATCGCCGCCGTCACCGATATGTTCCGCACGCTGGCGACGTTCCCGAAACCGGTGCTTGCCTGTGTCGACGGCGACGCCGTCGGCGTCGGCTGCACCATCCTGTTCCACTGCGACATGGTGATCGCCTCGAGCAAGAGCACGTTCCGGGTGCCGTTCGTCGATTTCGGCCTGGTGCCGGACGCGGCGACCAGCATCCTGGCGCCGCAGAAGCTCGGCTATGCCGGTGCGTTCCGCTTCTTCTGCCTCGGCGACACGCTCGCCGCCGAAGATGCCAGGCAGCTCGGCCTTGTCGGCGAGATCGTGACGGACGTCAGTGTCGAGGAAGCCACGTTGGCCAGAGCCAGGCAGCTCGCCAAGAAGCCAGTCGCGGCACTGCTGCAGACGCGCGACCTGCTTAGGGGGGACACCGGCGCGCTCTGCGACCGCATCGATCAGGAGATCTCGCTTTTCCAGCAGGCGCTGCAGGACGACACCACGCTGAAGCGGCTGCAGCGGATTGCCCGGATGGCGGCATGAGAGCCGTGAATCGATGAGGTGAGCTTATTTTTCGAGGAAAGTCGGCCCTTCGCCGATGATCTTCTTGTCCTCCTTGCCGATGACGTCGAGGTCACGGCCGTCATAGGGAAGTGACAGGAGAATGCGCTGCATGACCGCCAGCCGTGCGCGCCGTTTGTCGTTCGCCCGCACAATGATCCAGGGCGCGAACTCCTTGTGCGTGCGTTCGACCATCAGGTCGCGCGCCTTGGTGTAGTCGTCCCATTTGGTGATGCCGGCGATGTCGATCGGCGAAAACTTCCAGCTCTTCAGCGGGCTCCAGCGACGGTCATGGAATCGCTCAAGCTGCGTTTCCCTGCCGATGTTCAGCCAGAATTTGAAGAAATAGATGCCCTCGTTGCGGATCATCCGCTCGAAATGCGGAACCTCGTCCAGAAATTGCTCGTGCTGCGCGGGCGTGCAGAATCCCATCACCGGTTCAACGCCGGCGCGGTTGTACCAGGAGCGGTCAAAGGTGACGAATTCGCCCGACGTCGGGAAGTGGTCGACGTAGCGCTGGAAGTACCATTGTCCAAGCTCAGTGGGTGTTGGCTTGGTCAGCGCCACGTTGCGCGCCGTCCGAGGGTTCAGATACTGGCGCAAAACGAAGATCGTGCCGCCCTTGCCGGCGGCGTCGCGTCCCTCGAACAGCGACATCACCCGCTTGCCCGTCGACTGTAGCCACGCCTGCGCCTTGACCAGCTCGATCTGCAGCTGCTCGAGCCTCTCGTCATACCCCTCGCTCTTCATCTTCTTGTCGTAGGGATAGCCGCCGGCGGTCAGCTTGCGGTCCTCGACCCAGTCCGGAAGAGTGGGGGCCTCGATGTCGAACTCCCGCTCCTTGCCGTCGATCATGATCTTCAACGGCCCCGACGAACCTGTAGCGGGGCCTTCCTTGGCGTTTTTCATCGAGACGAACCTTTCCAGCTTCCGGACTCATGCTATTGGGAGCCTCCATGCCGGTCCAGCAGGAAGTTCTTGAGGTGGCCGCAGACGGAGCGCAGGCGACGGAGCGCAAATGGCCGACATCGGCACAGAGCGGAAAGGCAGGGCGCAAGCCGTCGCCATGCGGCTGTGGAACAGCCGCTGGCTGCTGGCGGCCGGCTTCGTTGCAGTTCTGATGGTCTATGGTTTTGCCGGCATATCCGGCTATGTGGTGCTGCTGGCAGGCGCCGTGCTGGTTGCCGCTGCGATGCTGCCGGCCGGCGTCGCGCATCAATCGACCGAAAATGCCGCGGCCATCGAGGCGAGCGGCCTGCAACGGCTTTCCGGCGAATATCTCGCGGCGGCGGTTGCCGATCCGCTGGTCATTTTCGATCGCTCCGCCGCCATCGTCCATGCCAACGCCGCCGCCTTTGCAGCCTTTGGTGGGATTGCCCCCGGCGTATCGCTGTCGCTGAAATTCCGCGCGCCGGAAATGCAGGCCTTGCTGGATAATATCTTGTCGGGCAACGTCGCTTCGGACAGCGTCGACTACATCGAGAAGCTGCCGGTCGAACGAGCTTATCGGGTGAGCGCGTCTTCTGTCGGCCACGCCACGGATCTCTACGTGCTGGTGTTCAAGGACCAGAGCGAGGCGCGCCGGATCGACAGAATGCGCGCCGACTTCATTGCCAATGCCAGCCACGAGTTGCGCACGCCTCTCGCCTCGATCGCTGGCTTCATCGAGACGCTGCGCGGGCCGGCCCGCAACGACCCCGCGGCACGCGAGCAGTTCCTGCAGATCATGCAGAACCAGACCAGCCGCATGGCGCGCCTCATCGACGACCTTCTGTCGCTGTCACGCCTGGAGATGAAGCCCTATCTCAAGCCGGGAACCGAGGTCGATCTGCGCCAGGCCATCGACAGCGTCATCGATTCGCTTGGGCCGCTGGCCAAGGAAAGCGGCGTCGTCATCGAGCGGGATTTCGCGCAAGGGCCGCTCGACGTGCCCGGCGATCGCGACGAGCTTTTCCAGGTTTTTGAAAACCTGCTAGAAAACGCCTGCAAATACGGTCAGTCCGGTGGACGCGTCGTGGTGTCGATCACGCGCGGCGACAGCGATCCCGAGCCGGGCATCGACGTCACCATCAGGGATTTCGGCCCCGGCATCCCCGAAGAACATATCCCGCGCATCACCGAGCGCTTCTACCGCGTCGATGTCGAGAACAGCCGGACCCAAAAGGGCACCGGCCTTGGCCTGTCCATCGTCAAGCATATCCTAACCCGCCACAACGCCAGACTCTCCATCAGGTCGGAGGTCGGCAAGGGCGCGGCGTTCACGGTCCATTTGCCGGCTCGCTGACGCCGTACTATCTACCACATGATGGGCCGTTTCTTTTTTCTGTCATCCGGCTAGCGTATCAGCGGGGATTCGAGCGAACGACTCAACCAGAAGATCCGGGAAGGCATTCGTCCATGCAGTCCGTGCACATCGTCAGCGCCTATGACGAGGAGCTGAAATATCTGTCGAAGCGCATCGCGGCGATGGGCGGGCATGCCGAGCGCATGGTCGAGCAGGCAGTAGCGGCGCTGGTCAATGCGAATCCGGGGCTCGCCCAGAAAGTCATTCGAGACGACCTGGTTCTGGATGAGGGGCAGCGTGAGATCGACGACAAGGCGATCATCATCATCGCCAAGCGCCAGCCGATGGCGACGGATCTGCGCGAGATCGTCGGCGCGATCCGCATCTCGGCGGACCTCGAACGGGTGGGCGACCTCGGCAAGAACATCGCCAAGCGGGTGGTTGCCGTCGCCGACGGGCGCCAGCCGAACAGCCTGTTCCGCGGCCTCGAGGCTTTGGCCAATCTGGCACTGACCCAGCTCAAGGAAGTGCTCGACGTCTACGCGTCGCGGTCGGTGGAGAAAATCGGTTTCGTGCGCGACCGCGACGACCAGATCGATGCCATGTACACCTCGCTGTTTCGCGAGTTGTTGACCTACATGATGGAAGACCCACGCAACATCACGCCCTGCACGCATCTCCTGTTTTGCGCCAAGAACATCGAGCGCATCGGCGACCACGCCACCAACATCGCCGAGACGATCTACTATATCGTCACCGGCGATCAGATGCCGGCCGATCGCCCGAAGGGCGACAAGACGGATAAGATAATTCTTCCCGCAACGCTGCCTGCGAAGTGAGTTCTCGAAACAAAACGTGGTGGCCGCTAGAGTTGCCACTTGGTGGAGTGGCTCTCAAATCCGAAAAGCAGCTCCCCTGCTGCTCCACACTAATGCGAATTTCGGATTCGCCACCTGAGAGCAAATTGCGCTAAGCTTTCGACGCGCCGACTTCTCAGTTCCGCGATGAAAGCCTGCCTTCAGGAGGCTGGGATGGAATATGTCCGCGAGTTTGCTCCCGCGCCGCCGATGTCGGGCATAATCGCTTGCGGCGTCTATACGGCTGGGCGGCGCATCGCCGACATACCGATCGAGGAAGCCGGCGAATGGGCCGGGAAGCCGGGCCATGTCGTCTGGATCGGACTGCTGGAGCCCGACCGCAATTTATTGCTGCGCGTCCAGGCGCAATTCCATCTGCACGAGTTGGCGATCGAGGACGCCGAGCATCCGCACCAACGGCCGAAGATCGAGCAATATGGTGATGCCCTGTTCATCGTTGCCCGCACGGCGCAGCTGATCGACAGCCGTGTCACCTTCGGCGAGACGCATCTGTTCGTCGGCGCTGGCTACATTGTCAGCGTCAGGCATGGCCCGTCGACCTCCTACGCCGCCGTTCGCCAGCACTGGGAAAGCTGTCCGCATTCCCTCGCCAAGGGCGAGGATTTCGTCCTCTACGCCATTCTCGATTTCATCGTCGACAACTACATGCCGGTGCTCGAGCAGATCGAAAACGAGGTCGAGGCGATCGAGGACAAGGTTCTGCTGAAGCCGATGACCGGCTCCGACATCGAGCGGCTTTACATGCTGCGCCGCGATCTCTTGCGCCTGCGTAATGCGGCCCTGCCGCTGGTGGAGGTCTGCCGGCGGCTGACCAGCGCCGATCTGCCGCAAATCCATACAGCCATGCACCCGCTGTTTCGCGACGTCACCGACCACATCCGCACGGTCCAGGAAAAGATCGACAGCCTGCGTGAGGTTCTCGCCTTCGCCTTCGAGGCGAGCCTTCTGGTCGGCCAGAGTCAGGAGACGGCGATCTCCAAGAAGCTTGCCTCATGGGCCGCCATCTTGGCCGTGCCGACAGCATTCGCCAGCATCTACGGCATGAATTTCAGCGACATGCCGGAACTGAGGATGGAATATGGCTACCCGGCCGTACTGGCGGCAATCGCCCTGATCTGCACGTTTCTTTACTGGCGGTTTCGCAAGAATGGGTGGCTTTGAAGAGAGGTGAATAGTGAATAGGGCTAAATGGGAGCCTTGCTTCTTAGGCCAGGCTCAAGCCGCCACCATTCACCTGCTCCGCCGCCGCTCCGACGCCGGCTGGAACGCCACCCGGGCGTGGTACTTGCAGTAGGGTCCGGTTTCGGCGGCGTCGTTGCCGCAGAAATGGAAGTCTTCCGAAAGCGGATCGCCATTCGGCCACTTGCAGGTGCGCTCGTTCAGCTCGACGAGTTGCAGATGCCGGGAGATCGGCACGACGACGTTTTCGACCGGGCGGATATAGTGGCGCGACACCGGTTCGGCATCGAACTGCGCCTTGAGCGCGGTCGCACCGATCGACATCGACGTGGTGGCATGGCGCGTGGCGCTTGCTGCCCGCGACACCGATTTCTGGATCGTCGATCCCTGTACCGTCTTCTTCTGGCGTGCCGGTGATGCGGTTGTGCGTCCGCGGCCGGACAGTTTCAGCCGGTGCACTTTGCCGATGACCGCATTGCGGCTGACCCCACCAAGCTGTGCGGCGATCTGGCTGGCGCTGAGACCCTCCGACCACAATTTTCTGAGAAGTTCGACTCGCTCGTCAGTCCAGTTCATGAGACCGCGCTCCTGCTGAAAAGTGCGGCAATCGGAATCCATTCCCGACCCGGCTTCTGCCGGGCAGACACCACATATATCGGGTGATTAGGTCCGCCGCACGAAATCTAGTTATTTCTCTACTACAATTACCTTATGCGCTGACTCGGTGACAAGAGTCCCAAGGCCAACACGAATCGGTTTTTTCGGTTTTCCCCAACTTGCCCGGTCGCTTATGAGCCGGCATTGTGCTGGGGGGCTTGCCGCACGTCCTTGCGCGACCTTTTCGTTGACTTCACGGCCGAAAAACACGATAAGCCACAAGGGCCGCCGCTTTGGCGGCTTTTTGATTTTCCGGTTCCGGAGACGCATATAATGAGCGGTTCGGCGCTTTTCGAGACCTTTGTTCGCGCACCCCTGGCTTTCGACCACGGTGAAGGCACCTGGCTGGTCACCGACAAGGGCGAGCGATATCTCGATTTCGCAGGCGGCATCGCCGTGAATTCATTGGGCTACAGCCATCCGCATCTGGTCGCGGCCCTCACTGAACAGGCCGCCAAGCTCTGGCACGTCTCCAATCTGTACGAGATTCCGGGACAGAGCCGGCTCGGCGAGCGGCTGGCCGACGCCAGCTTCGCCGACAAGGTGTTCTTCACCAATTCCGGCGCAGAGGCGCTTGAATGCGCCATCAAGACGGCGCGGCGCTATCACTTCGTCAAGGGCCATCCCGAGCGCTTCCGCACCATCAGCTTCGAAGGCGCCTTCCATGGCCGCACCCTGGCGACCATCGCCGCCGGCGGCCAGTACAAATATCTGGAAGGTTTCGGCCCCAAGGTCGACGGCTTCGACCAAGTCGGCTTCGACGACATCGACGCCGCCGAAAAGGCGATCACGCCTGAAACCGCGGCGATCCTGATCGAGCCGGTGCAAGGTGAGGGCGGCATCAGGCAAGTGCCGTCGCAATCGCTGAAGCGGCTCAGGCAGCTCTGCGATCAGCACGGACTGCTCTTGATTTTCGACGAGGTCCAATGCGGCGTCGGCCGCACCGGAAAGCTGTTCGCGCATGAGTGGGCGGGTGTCACACCCGACCTCATGGCGGTGGCCAAGGGCATCGGCGGCGGCTTCCCGATGGGCGCCTGCCTCGCCACCGACGAGGCAGCGGCCGGCATGACCGCCGGCGTGCACGGCACCACCTTCGGCGGCAATCCGCTGGCCATGGCGGTCGGCAACGCCGTGCTCGACGTGGTGCTGGAAGACGGCTTTCTCGATGACGTCCGGCGCAAGGCGCTGCTCTTGAAACAGGGGCTGGCCGGTGTCGCCGACGAATTTCCGGACGTTATCGAAAGCATCAGGGGCACCGGCCTGATGCTCGGCCTTAAATGCGCGATGCCCAACACCAAGGTTACGGTGGCACTGCGCGACCAGCATCTCTTGACGGTTCCGGCCGGCGACAACGTTATCCGTCTGTTGCCGCCTCTCACCGTCACCGATGCCGAGATCCACGAGGGGCTCGAGCGCATTCGTGCCGGCGCCAAGAGCCTGGCGGATGCCATCGTCGCTGCCGCCGCGAAGTAATCCTGGAATTCCTGATGTCCCTTCGCCACTTCACCGATCTTTCCGCCGTTTCCGAAGGCGATCTGCGCTTCATGCTCGACGACGCAGCTGTGCGAAAGGCGAGGCTCAAGGCCGGCGAACGCACCAAGCCGCTCGAAGGCAAGGTGCTGGCGATGATCTTCGACAAGCCCTCGACGCGCACGCGCGTGTCGTTCGACGTCGGCATGCGGCAGTTGGGTGGCGAGACGATCATGCTGACTGGCACCGAGATGCAACTTGGCCGTTCCGAGACTATTGCAGACACGGCCAAGGTGCTGTCGCGCTATGTCGATGCCATCATGATCCGCACCACCTCGCATGACCGGCTGCTGGAACTGACGGAAAACGCTACGGTGCCCGTCATCAACGGGCTGACCGACGAAACCCATCCCTGCCAGTTGATGGCCGACATCATGACCTTCGAAGAGCACCGCGGTCCGGTGGCCGGCAAGACGATCGCCTGGACCGGCGACGGCAATAATGTCCTGCATTCTTTACTGGAGGCCTCTGCGCGGTTCCGCTTCAAGCTGAACGTCGCCGTGCCCGAAGGCAGCGAACCGGCTCAGAGGCATGTCGACTGGTCGAAGGCCAATGGCGGCAAGCTGAAATTCACTCGTTCGCCCGAGGAGGCCGTTCACGAGGCCGACTGCATCGTCACCGACTGCTGGGTCTCGATGGGTCAGGAGCACCGTGCGCGCGGCCACAATGTCTTCTTGCCCTATCAGGTCAACGCGGCCCTGATGGCGAAAGCCAAGCCGGACGCGCTGTTCATGCACTGTCTGCCGGCGCATCGCGGTGAGGAGGTTACCGACGAGGTCATCGATGGGCCGCATTCGGTGGTGTTCGACGAGGCCGAGAACCGGCTCCACGCCCAGAAGGCGGTTTTGGCCTGGTGCCTGGGCGCTTGATCCGGGCCGCCTTGATCCGGGAGTTCGTGGTGCCTATCTCAGGCGCATCACGCAAATCGAGCGCGTCTCGTCGCATGCGCCCCGGAGGGCGGCATCGCCGCGCCCCGGAGCTTTGTCATGTTGGAAACTCGTCAATTGGCTGAACATCAACCCAAGCTCGGCGAGTTCGGCTACGCCGGCGACGACCATGTCGTGCCGTTTGAGGTCGGCCCGCTCGACGTGCGCGGCCGTACCGTCCAGCTCGGGCCGATGCTCGACGCTATTCTCAGCCGCCACGAGTATCCCGAGCCGGTGGCACGACTACTGGCCGAAGCCTGTGTGCTGACCGTCCTGCTCGGAACTTCGTTGAAGTTCGAGGGCAAGTTCATTCTGCAGACCCGCACCGACGGGCCGGTCGATATGCTGGTCGCGGATTTCTCCACGCCGCACGCGCTGCGCGCCTATGCCCGCTTCGATGCCGACCGGCTGGAGGCTTTGACGGCTGCCGGCGAGACGTCGCCGCAGACGCTGCTCGGCAGCGGCGTCCTGGCGCTGACAATCGACCAGGGCGCCCACACGCAACGCTACCAGGGCATCGTCCAGCTCGACGGCGTCACGCTGGAAGAAGCCGCACGCACCTATTTCCGCCAATCGGAGCAGATTCCGACCGACCTACGGCTTTCGGTGGCCAAGCTTCTGACGCCCGGCGTCGGCGGTGCCCGCGAGCAATGGCGCGCCGGTGGCCTGCTGGCACAATTCCTGCCGCAGTCGCCGGAACGCATGCGCGTACCCGACCTTCCCGGGGGCGACGGCGATCCGCGTGAGGAAATCCACGACCCGACCGACAATTCCTGGCAGGAACTGCTGGCGCTGCTTGGTACTATTGAACCGACCGAGCTGATCGATCCGACTATCGGCGCCGAGCGGCTGCTTTACCGGCTGTTCCACGAGCATGGTGTCCGCGTCTTCGGCGGCGTGCCGGTCGCCGACCAGTGCTCATGCTCGAGGGAGAAGATCCGCGGCATCCTCGAGGGTTTTTCCGCCGAGGAGATCAGAGACAGCACCGAGGATGGTAGCATTCACGTCGCCTGCGAATTCTGCTCGAAGCAATATGACTTCGACCCGGCGGAATTTGCAGCGGCTCAATAACGAGCGTCAGTGCGGCTGCCTTCGCAGAACTTGGGTTCCTCGCCCCGCAAGGCGGGAAGAGGAATCAAAGTGAACGTCAATTGACGGTGCGCCGCGTGCCTGGCAAATCGAGTGAGAAGGCGGGGATGGCGACGTCGAAGGTCTCGCCCCGCTTGTTGCGCATTGTGTAGTGCCCGACCATGATGCCGGACGGGGTCGAGAGCGGGCATCCAGACGTATACTGATAGCTGTCGCCGGGGTTGAGTCCGGGTTGCTCGCCGACGACCCCGGGGCCGCGCACTTCCTCGACCTTGCCGGTGCCGTCGGTAATGTGCCAGTAGCGCGACAGAAGCTGCACGAACTCGTCCGACCGATTGTCGATGGTCACCTGGTAGCCCCAGACATAGCGGTTTTGCGGCGGGTCGGAATGATCCTCCAGATAGAACGGCCTGACCTGCACTTCGATGTTGCGGGTGACGGCGCTGTACATGAACTGCTCCAAAGCAATGTAGACGGAACTTTCGACGCTCAGCGCAGTTTGATCAACGATGCGCGTCATCTCCTTGCCCGACTCAAGCGCAGGTGCCGAAAAACAATGTCATTTAAGTGACACATGACAATGATGGTGTGCAGGCTTGTGCCGGGCGACTCGGTGTTCTGTCGAATTGTTGAAAACGGCCGTCATGCGGCCAGCATTTCTGGAGTGACCAGATCTCGATGGAACCGACATTCGCAGCCGCCCTCTTTTCCATAGCTCTCCTTCTTTCAAATCTCGCCAGCATCCTGTTAGCTTCGCTGAAGCTGAAGCGAGCAGCTAGGATCGCATCGCCGGCCGCCACCGTGCCACCGGTATCGATCGTCGTCCCGGCGCGCGGCGTCGAGCCGTTTACCGAGGAGACGCTGGAGCGCGCCTTCTCACTCGACTGGCCGCGCTACGAACTCATCTTCTGCGTCGCCCATGCCGACGACCCCGTGGTCAAGTCGATCACCACTGCAATGGCGCGTTTTCCGGCTATACGCGCCCGGCTGCTCGTCGGCGACGACCGCATCAGCGGCAATCCGAAACTCAACAATTGCGTGAAGGGTTGGGAAGCGGCGCTTTATCGCTGGGTCATCCTTGCCGATTCCAACGTGCTTATGCCGAGCGATTATGTCCAGCAGCTGATGGCGGCATGGCGGCCCGACACCGGCCTCGTCTGCTCGACGCCGATCGGCTCGCGGCCTGAAGGGTTTTGGGGGGAGGTCGAATGCGCCTTTCTCAACACACTGCAGGCACGCTGGCAGTACGCTGGAGAGGCGCTCGGCCTTGGCTTCGCCCAGGGCAAGAGCATGTTGTGGAACAAGCCGATGCTTGACGCCAATGGCGGCATCCGCGCACTGGCCGCCGAGATCGCCGAGGACGCCGCCGCGACCAAGCTGGTCAACCGGCTCGGACTTCGCGTCAATCTTGTCGCTTCGCCCTTCGAACAGCCGCTCGGCCGGCGCACGCTTGGCGAGATCTGGTCTCGGCAGGCGCGTTGGGCGCGGCTGCGCCGCGTCACCTTCGCGCTGTTCTTCGCCCCCGAGATCCTGATCGGCGCGGCGCCGCCGCTGCTGCTTGCGCTGATCGCGGCGGCTGACGCCGGCGTCAGCCTGCCGGCAACCGCCATCGCCGTGCTGGTCGCGGCCTACCTGCCGGAATGTGCCTTGGCCTGGGTCAAAGGATGGCACCTGTCGCTGCGCACCATCCTGGCGATGATGGTTCGCGACTGCATGCTGCCGGCGATATGGGCGCGCGGCTGGCTGAGCGGCGCCGTCGACTGGCGCGGCAACGTTATGACCATCCAGACCAAGGCCGTCGCGGAGCTGGAAGAGACCCCGTCCGGCGCCTGATCGGCGCCCCCCGCTCACCTCTGTTCGGTCAGCCCTATCCGGCGGCTCTCAGCGCTTGCTCGATATCTTCGAGCAGATCGTCGGTATCTTCCAGGCCGACGGAAAGCCTGAGCGTGCCCGGCCCGATGCCGAGCTCGGCGCGGGCCTCATCGGTCAAGTTCTTGTGTGTGGTCGTCGCCGGATGGGTGATCAGGCTCTTGGCGTCGCCGAGATTGTTGGAAATCAGCACGATGTCGAGCGCGTTCTGGAAAGCAAAGGCCGCCTGCTTGCCGCCCTTCACATCCAGGCAGATCAGCGTTGAGCCGCCCGACATCTGCTTCTTGACCACGGCCGCTTGCGGGTGGTCGGCACGGCCGGGATAGATGACACGGGCGATTTGCGGGCGCTCGGCGAGGAAATCCGCTATGCGGCCGGCACTTTCCGTCTGCTGGCGTACGCGCAGCGGCAGCGTCTCCAGGCCTTTCAGCAGGGTCCAGGCATTGAAGGGCGAGAGGCTGGGGCCGGTGTGGCGGAAATAGTCATGCAGGTTCTCGTCGATCCATTTTTTGTCCGACAAGATAACGCCTCCAAGGCAGCGCCCTTGGCCGTCAATATGCTTGGTGGCCGAATAGACGACGATATGGGCGCCGAGCTGCAAGGGTTTCTGCTGCAAGGGCGTGGCGAAGACATTGTCGACGATCAGCCTGGCGCCGATCGAGTTGGCAAGTGCCGCGACGGCGGCGATGTCGACCACCTCCAGCGTTGGGTTGGTCGGGCTTTCCAGGAAGAACAGTTTGGTGTTCGGCTTGACCGCCTGTTCCCAATTGGCGATGTCAGTGCCATCGACCAGCGTTGCCTCGATGCCGTATTTCGGCGCCAGCGTCTCGACCACCCAGCGGCAGGAGCCGAACAGTGCGCGCGCCGCCACGACATGGTCGCCCGCCTTGGCGCTGCACAGCAGCGCTGCCGTCACCGCCGCCATGCCGGACGCCGTAGCGCGCGCGTCCTCGGCGCCTTCCAGCGCGCACATACGCTTTTCGAACATGTCGACCGTCGGATTGGCATAGCGCGAATAGATGAAGCCCGGCTCCTCCCCCTTGAAGCGGGCTTCCGCCGCTTGCGCCGTCTCGTAGACATAGCCTTGGGTGAGATACATCGCCTCGGAGGTCTCGCCGAAGCCGGAACGCAGCGTCCCGGCGTGCACGAGTGCGGTCTGAGGCTTCCAGTCGCGCTTCTTGGTCATCATTCTATCCAAACACCAAAATTGGTCCAAACAACAAAAAACCGGTCGCGAAAGTCGCAACCGGTCCATATGGCCTTGCGGCCCGACGGTCCTTTAGCGACTTGTTTAACGTGGCTGCAAGCCGACCGGCCAAATCACCACGGGATAACGAGCTTTAGACCCGCGCCGCGCTTGCGTCAATTGCCGGCATGATTAAGAGGGTTGTACCAAGCAGGTGCCAAAGGCGTCCACGGTCGGACCTGCGACAGAACAAGACCTCGCCCGGCGTTCGAACGGAGCCAGACCCTTGCGGCAGACAGGCATTCTTCCCGATCAGGATATTTCCGCGCTGTTCCAGACGGGCGCGCTGAAATCGCCGCGCATGTTAGATGCCGATCAGATCCAGCCGGCCAGCCTTGACCTCAGGCTCGGCGACAAGGCCTGGCGGGTGCGTGCTTCCTTCTTGCCCGGTCCGGACCACAGGGTTGTCGACAAGCTCGACCGGCTGAAGCTGCACGAGATCAACCTCGCCGAAGGTGCCGTGCTGGAAACCGGCTGCGTCTACATCGTGCCGCTGCTCGAAAGCCTGGCGCTGCCCGCTCATATTTCGGCTTCGGCCAACCCGAAAAGCTCGACCGGACGGCTCGATATCTTCACTCGGGTAATGACCGACCGCGGCCACGAGTTCGACAAGATCGCCGCCGGTTATGAAGGCCCGCTCTATCTGGAGGTCAGCCCGCGCACCTTCCCGATCGTTGTACGCACCGGCTCGCGGCTGTCGCAGATCAGGTTCCGCACCGGCAATGCGCTTTTGTCGGAAAGCGAACTGCACGACCTGCATCGCGCCGAGATGCTGGTCGCCACCGAACCACCCAACATCTCAGGCGGTGGCATCGCGCTGTCGATCGACCTCGACGGCGACAAGGATGGGCTGGTCGGCTATCGCGGCAAGCACCACACCGGCCTGGTCGACGTCGACAAGCGCGCCGCGCAGGATGTCGTCGATTTCTGGGAGCCGCTCTACAAGAGCGGTGCCGGCGAGCTGGTGCTCGATCCGGACGAATTCTACATCCTGGTGTCGCGCGAGGCGGTGCATGTGCCGCCGCTCTACGCCGCCGAAATGACGCCCTTCGATCCGTTGGTCGGCGAGTTCCGCGTCCATTATGCCGGTTTCTTCGACCCCGGTTTCGGCCATTCGGCGTCGGGCGGCACCGGCAGCCGGGCGGTGCTCGAGGTGCGCAGCCACGAAGTGCCGTTCATTCTCGATCATGGCCAGATCGTCGGACGGTTGGTCTACGAGCACATGCTGAAACGGCCGCAAGCGCTCTACGGCACCGATCTCGGTTCGAACTATCAGGCGCAAGGCCTAAAACTGTCCAAGCATTTCCGCGCCGCGCGCTGAGCTTCCCCTCACTTTGCGGCCTATGCCGGCTCAAAGCGCCTTCACCGCCACCTTCACCGGCTGCTCGATTTCGAGCGGGTTGCGCAGAGGCAGGCCGAAATCCTTCGCCTCGATCTCGAATACGTCGCCGGGCTCGGTCCTGATGCCGTCGGCGAAGGACAGCGTCGCCGTGCCGAACATGTGCACATGTACGTCGCCCGGCTGGCGGAAGGCCGAGTATTTGAAGTGGTGATGCTCGAGATTGCCAATGGTGTGCGACATGTTCGCTTCACCCGACAGGAACGGCTTTTCCCAAAGCAGCTTGCCGTGGCGCAGGATGCGTGAAGCGCCGCGAATGTCGGACGGCAGGTCGCCGATCAGGATCTCCGGCCCGAACGAGGCGTTGCGCAGTTTCGAATGGGCGAGGAAGAGATAATTCACGCGCTCGGTGACGTGGTCGGAAAACTCGTTCGACAGCGTGAAGCCGACGCGGAACGGGGCGCCGTCGTCGCCGATCACATAGATTCCGGCGATTTCCGGCTCCTCGCCGGCATCCTGGGCGAAGGCGGGCGACATGAGCGCCGCGCCGGGCGCCACTGCCATGGTACCGTTACCCTTGTAGAACCATTCGGGCTGCACGCCGATCTGGCCCTTCGCCGGCTTGCCGCCCTCCAGCCCCATGCGGAACATCTTCATGGAATCGGTCAGCTGTTCCTCGCCGCCATCGCTGAGCTTCTTGTGCATGGAATCGCGGGTCGCGGCGGAGCCGAGATGCGTCAGCCCGGTGCCGGTGAGATGGAGATGCGCCGGATCGGGATGGTTGATCGGCGACAGCAGCCGTCCCTTCTTGTAGGCTGCGTCGAGATCGACGGTTTCGCCGAAGCCCTTGCGCTCGATCAGGGCGACAAGCCCGGTGCCGGTGCGCGCGGCTTCCATCGCCAGCGAATAGACGCTGCGAGCGCCGTTGATGACGCGGGTCTTGCCGCCGTTGCGGGCAACGACGCGGATCGTCTCGGCGTCGTCGAGGATCTGTGAGATCAGCATGGTAACCCTCTCTGAATTGCGGCCTGCCTTCTTGGCAAACCCTGCCCGGCGCGGCTCGGACCCTGTCCACGCCGCGGTTGAAATTCTTCGTCCGGATTGCGCTCGCGGGTCAGGTCCCTCGGGGGACTTCTTCGCGCCGCCCGGCAGCGCCGCGATGTGACCCGTATGCCTCCTGGTTGCCTCTCAAGCCTTGTTCTTGTTGTAGACGTCGAAGACGACAGCGCCGAGCAGCACCAGGCCTTTGACCACCTGCTGCCAATCGACATTGACGCCCATGATCGACATGCCGTTGTTCATGACGCCCATGATGAAACCGCCGACCACCGCGCCGATGACCTGGCCGACGCCGCCCATCGCCGAAGCGCCACCAATGAACACCGCGGCGATGACGTCGAGTTCGCTGCCGAGGCCCGCCGCAGGCACCGCCTGCCCCAGCCGCGCCGCGATAATCAGGCCGCCGAGTGCCGACAGCACGCCCATGTTGATGAACACCATCAACGTCAGCCGTTCGGTCTTGATGCCCGATAGCTGGGCTGCCTTGGCATTGCCGCCCATCGCATAGATGCGGCGTCCGATCGTCATGCGTTTGGTAACGAAGACGAACAACGCGATCAGCACGCCCATCACCATGAGAACGATGGGCAGGCCCCTATAGGTGGCGAATTGGTAGACCAGAAACAGTGCCAGCCCGCTGATCACCAGGGTCTTGACGACGAACAGCGAGAAAGGCTCGGCTTCGTAGCCATGCCGCTCGCGGGTGCGCCGCGCCCTGAGCCCGAAATAGGCATAGGCGAGCACGGCGGCGAGGCCGATCACGATAGTCGTCAGGTGCAGCGTCAGGCCGCTGCCGACAATGGTTTTGCCGGCGGCGTTCACGGTCGGTGGTATCAGCGTCAATGGGCCGATCAGGTCCGGAATGAAGCCGGAACTCAGCGCCTTGAAGCCGACTGGAAGCGGCCCCACGGAAGACCCGCCACCCAGCAGCGCCTGACAGATGCCGCGGAAGATCAGCATGCCCGCCAACGTGACGATAAAGCTCGGTATTCGGTGATAGGCAATCCAGTAGCCTTGTGCCGCGCCGATCGCGCCACCCACGATCAGGCAGATGATCGACACCACCAGCGGATTGCTCAATGGGCCAAGCGGCCAGATAACCATCATCATCGCCGCCAGTGCGCCGATGAAGCCGGCGACTGAGCCGACGCTGAGATCGATATGGCCCGAAACGATCACCAGAAGCATGCCCAGCGCCATCACGATGATGAAGCTGTTCTGCTGCACGAGATTGCTGAGGTTCACCGGCTTGAACAGCGTTCCGGACGTGGTGAACTGGAAGAACACCATGATTGCGATCAACGCCAGCACCAACCCGTATTCGCGCAGATTGGTGACCAGCGCCGAGACGGCAATGCGAGGTGCCTGTTGTATATCCTGGGCGACGCCGGTTTGCGGCCCGGGAGCGCTTTCGGTGCTCATGATGCTTTCCCTTCTCCACGGACGATGGCGCGCATGATCTTTTCCTGGCTGGCGTCGCTCGCCGCCATTTCGCCGACGATGCGTCCTTCGTTCATGACGTAGATGCGGTCGGTGATGCCGAGCAGTTCGGGCATTTCCGACGAGATGACGATGATTGCCTTACCCTCGGAGGCGAGACGCGCGATGATCGTATAGATTTCATATTTGGCGCCGACATCGATACCGCGTGTCGGCTCGTCGAGGATCAGCACTTCCGGATTGGCGAACAGCCATTTCGACAGCACCACCTTCTGCTGATTGCCGCCAGAAAGGTTGCCGGTCATCTGGTAGACGCTTGAGGCGCGGATATTGGTCCTGCCGCGATAATCGTTGGCGACGGAAAGCTCGCGCAAATCGTCGATCACGCCATGGCGCGAGACGCCGGGCAGGTTGGCCAGCGTGATGTTATGCTTGATATGGTCGATCAAGTTGAGACCGTAGGTCTTGCGGTCCTCCGTAACATAGGCGATGCCGTGTTCCACCGCCTTGCTCACCGAAGAGACATCGATCGGCTTGCCGTTAAGGAACACCTCGCCCGTGATGCGACGGCCATAGGACCGGCCGAACAGGCTCATGGCAAACTCGGTCCGGCCGGCGCCCATCAGCCCGGCAATGCCGACCACCTCGCCCTTGCGGGCGTTGAGGTTGATGCCCTTGATGACCTGCCGCTCGGCATGGATGGGATGGTAGACCGACCAGTTTTTCACTTCGAGAACGGTCTCACCGATCTTCGGCTCTCGCGGCGGGTAGCGGTCGTCGAGCGAACGGCCGACCATCGAGGTGATGATGCGGTCCTCCGAGATGTCCTTCTTGGCCAACGTCTCGATGGTCCGGCCGTCACGGATGATCGTGACCTTGTCGGCGACCCGGTTCACCTCGTTGAGCTTGTGGGAGATCAGGATCGAAGTGATGCCCTGCCGCTTGAATTCGAGCAGCAGATCGAGCAGCGCCTGGCTGTCCTTTTCGGACAGGCTCGCCGTCGGCTCGTCCAGAATGAGCAGCTTCACTTCCTTGCTGAGCGCCTTGGCGATCTCGACCAGCTGCTGCTTGCCGACGCCGATATTGGTGATCAGCGTGTTGGGGTCTTCCTTGAGACCGACCTTCTTGAGCAAGGCGCTGGTGCGCGTCTCGTTGGCATTCCAGTCGATGACGCCGTATTTGGCCTGCTCGTTGCCGAGAAATATGTTTTCGGCGATAGACAGCATCGGCACCAGCGCAAGCTCCTGGTGGATGATGACGATGCCCTTGCGCTCGCTGTCATGGATGCCTTTGAAATGGCACTCATCGCCGCGATAGATGATCTGGCCGTCATAGGTGCCGGACGGATACACACCCGACAGCACCTTCATCAGCGTCGACTTGCCGGCGCCGTTCTCGCCGACCACGGCATGGATCTCGCCTTCCTCGACCATGAGCTTGACGTTCGACAGCGCCTTGACGCCTGGAAACGTCTTGGTGATGTCGCGCATCTCCAAAATCGTCGATGCCATTGAGAATACCACTCCTGCGAGGTCCGCAAACAATACCGGGCTGGCTCGCCAACGAAAAGGGGCCCTGCCTGCGCAGGACCCCAGGCTTTGTAACCGCGATTACTTCAGTTCTTCGGCCTTGATGTAGCCGGAGTCGACCACCAGGGCCTGGTAGTTCGACTTGTCGACGTCATGCGGCGTCAACAGGATCGAGGGAACGACCTTGACGTCGTTGTTGTAGGTCGTGGTGTCGAGGCCTTCCGGCTTGCCGCCCGAGAGCACCTTGTCGACGAGTTCGACCGTCGCCTTGGCGAGTTCGCGGGTGTCCTTGAACACGGTCGAATACTGTTCGCCGGCAATGATCGCCTTGACCGAAGCGGTCTCGGCGTCCTGTCCGGTGACGATCGGCCATGGCTGATCGGCAGTGCCGTAGCCTACGGCACGCAGCGAAGCGATGATGCCGCGCGACAGGCCGTCATAGGGCGAGAGCACGCCATCGACGCGGCTGCCGTCCGAGTAGTTGGCGGAGAGCAGATTGTCCATGCGGGCCTGGGCGGTTGCCGCCAGCCAGCGCAGCGTGCCGACCTTGTCCATGCCCATCTGGCCGGACTTCACGACGAGGGTCTTGTCGTCGATCAGCGGCTGAAGAACCGACATGGCGCCGTTATAGAAGAAGAACGCATTGTTGTCGTCCGGCGAACCGCCGAACAGCTCGATGTTGAACGGGCCTTTCTTCTCGGGATAGCCGAGGCCCTTGAGCAGCGATTTGGCCTGGATGACGCCGACGCCGAAATTGTCGAAGGTGGTGTAGTAGTCGACATTTGGCGTCTTCTTGATCAGGCGGTCGTAAGCGACGACGACGACGCCGGCGTCATTCGCCTTCTGCAGCGCATCGCCCATCGTGGTGCCGTCGATCGAAGCGATGATCAGCGCCTTCGGGCCTTTGGTGATTTCGTTTTCCAGCTGGCTGAGCTGGTTCGGAATGTCGTCCTGCGCGTATTGCAGGTCGACAGTGTAGCCCAGAGCCTCGAGCTGGGACTTGACGGCGTCGCCGTCGTTGATCCAGCGCTGCGAGGTCTTGGTGGGCATCAGCACGCCGACCAGGCCTTCGCCCGCTTGCGCCGGCAGCGTCATAGCCGCGATGCCTAGGGCCGCGACGGCGGCCAGTGTCTTGATAATCTTCACATTAACTCTCCCTGGTTGATGGACGCGTACCCTTGGGTTTCGTGGGCCGCGCAATCGTGCAGGAGCGCCAAACGCGCCGCTGCCGTCAATCGATCTCCGGTATCCTCCCAATCGGCCCCGAAACTCTGGTTTCAATCGATACGAGTTTTCCCTCGTCACCGACCGTCAAGTCTCAGGACGCGCGAAGGGTGTGTCGCTTTGCCATAACTGTCAAATGCGATCTTTGATGGTTGCTATATCGAGACTGATATGGCTTAGGCTAGTGACGACGCTGCCGGATCCAGCTGGGGCGCCGGGCGTAGGAGTAGGGAAAAATCATGGCGGCGCTGCGAAATCCTGGCGGAATATCAGCCGGTTACGATGAAATCCCGGGTGATGGCGGAACCTTGCTGCGCAGCGGCTTGAGCCTGCGTCACATGCGCATGATCGCAGCCCTCGACGAGCACGGGCGGGTGAGTGCCGCGGCCCAGGTCATGAACATCTCGCAGCCGGCGGCTTCGCGCATGATCGCCGAGATGGAGGCGGTGCTCGACGTCAAGCTCTGCGAAAGGCTGCCGCGCGGCATCACGCTGACGCCCTATGGCAAGGCATTGGCACGGCGCGCGCGATCGATCCTGCTCGAGATGCGCGAGGTCGACCGCGAGATCTTCGAGCTCAAGGCGGGCAAGGGCGGCTCGGTGTTCCTAGGCGCGGTCACGGCACCGGCGATCGAGCTGGCGGTGCCGGCGATCCGCGAGATCCGGCGCCTCTATCCGCGCATCGAAATCACCATGCAGGTCGAGACCTCGAACGTGCTGGCGCGCGAGCTGATCGCCTCTCGGCACGATTTCATCATCGCCCGCATCCCCGACGACCTCAATCCGCGGCTGTTCGAGGCCCGCGTCATCGGCGTCGAGAAGGCCTGCCTGATCGTGCGCCGCGGCCACCCGCTGACCAAGGGCAAGGCAGTGCGGTTGGAAGACACCGCCGCCTATGACTGGGTTTTCCAGTCGGGCGGCTCGCCGCTGCGCCAAGCCATGGAAAGCAACTTTTTGAACCGCAACATCGCGCTGCCGGATCGCATCCTCAACACCAGCTCGCTGTTACTGACTCTGGTCATGGTCGCGCAATCCGACGCGATCGCGCCGGTGTCGATCCAAGTCGCGAAGTTCATTCAGAACCCCGAAGGGCTCGACGGCGCCATCGACGTCGTCCAGACCGAGTTCGACATCGAGGTCAGGCCCTACAGCCTGATCACGGTAAAGAACCGCGCGCTGTCGCCGGCGGCCAAGATGCTGCACGATTTTATTTTGCGGGAGGTGGGCTGAGGATTGGAGCGGGTAGCGGGGCGCATCCCGTGGCCGGCCAGACGACCAGACAGGCCCACCAGCAGCGGCGCCGATGCACGTCGGCCACAACTGCTGCGTGATGCTCAAAAAAAAGCCCGCCAGCAGAAGCCAGCGGGCCAAGGGTAGACATTCCGGTTGGGGTCATTCGAGGCCCCGCCGACCCTCAATGTGAGATATTCGACGAACTGGCACATCGGCCAAACAGATGAAGGACGGCCAGCCGAGCTGTAAAACTGCCTGTAAAGCCGCAAGTTTTTAACATCGCCAACTCAGGCGCAACCCGTGTGGCAAAAGCTGGAGCGGGTAGCGGGAATCGAACCCGCGCGTTCAGCTTGGGAAGCTGACAAGCTACCATTACATCATACCCGCGCTGGTTCCTCCGATATCATGGCCCGGCGCCGATGCGCAATCCGGTTTGAGGGCTCGGCTTGATGCCGGGCGGTCAACTGCGTATTTCTGGGCATGTGCCCGAATCGCGGCACCCGACTGTGGAGACAGGCCTTGTCCGCACTGAACCGCTTTCTCGGCGATACGCCGCTCCGGGTGATCTTGAAGCTGCTTGTGGTGTCGTTCCTCGTCGGCCTGGTCATGAATGCCTTCGGCTGGTCGCCGATGGACGTGCTCTACGGCATCCGCAAATTCTTCATCGACCTGTGGAATTTGGGCTTCCACGCCATCGACCGCTTCCTCGGCTACATCCTGCTCGGCGCCGCGATCGTCGTGCCGGCCTTCATCCTGCTCAGGATTGCCAACTACCGGAAGTGACTTTTCACGCGTAGCCCGCAGCCACCTCGAACAGGATCGCGTGGCGTGCGGCAAGTGCTGCGACATCCGTCGAATAGCCGCCGCCGATAACGCCGCACACCGGGACGGCTAGCGTGCGGAAATGGCGGATCACCATATCGTCGCGGGCGCGCAGCCCGTCATTCGACAGCGCCAGCCTGCCGAGCCGGTCCTCGGCATGGATATCGACGCCGGCATTGTAGAAGACGAGATCCCAGCGCTTTCGCGCCGACAGCTCCAGCAGGATGGCGCCCAGCCGCTCCAGATAGGCTGCATCGCCGGTGCCGTCGGGCAGGGCGACGTCGAGGTTGGAGGCGATCTTGCGCGCGGGGTAGTTGCGGTCGCCATGCATGGAGAAGGTAAACACGCGCGGCTCGTCGTTCAGGATATCCGCCGTGCCGTCGCCCTGATGCACGTCGAGGTCGACGACCAGGATGTTTTGGGCGGCACCTTCGGCGAGCAGCACCAGCGCGGCAACGGCCACGTCGTTGAAGGTGCAGAAGCCGGCGCCTTGCGCGCGCCGCGCGTGATGACTGCCGCCGGCCGTGTTGCAAGCGATTCCGTTCAGCAAAGCCAGCCGCGCCGCCATCACCGTGCCGGCCGTTGCGAGCTGCGCCCTCAGCGAAACCCGCGGTCCCACCGGAAAGCCGATCTCGCGCTCGATCCTCACCGGCACGTCGCAGGCAAGCACCTGGTCGACATAGTCTGCCGCGTGGGCAAGCTTCAGCCATGATGGCCGCGCCACCGCTGGTGTGTTGAGTGCTTCGGGCCGCGCCAGGCCGCGTGCCCGCAAGGCGTCCATCAGCAGCGGATATTTGCTCATCGGGAAGCGGTGGTTGACGGCGAAACCGGCGTCGTAATCGGGATGATGAACGATCTGCAAGGACATGGGACGGCCGGTGCGCCAGAGGCGGGTTTCGGTTGACCATGCCGGGATGGATGGTTGCGCGAGATCCGCAAACTGGGGCACATCGGCTAGCCGATCAAGCCGCAACAGGAAGCAACACACGTTTGGAACAGGCTTTACCCACCGAAGCCCACGTCACCGAAGCCAGGGCTTTCGTCGTCACCAACCGTTCGGTGCTCGCCATCGCCGTGCCGATGACGCTTGCCTATCTGACGACGCCGTTGCTCGGAATTGTCGACACGGCGGTGGTCGGACAGTTCGGCGACGCCGCCCTTCTCGGCGGCCTGGCGGCCGGCGCCCTGATCTTCGACGTCGTTTTCACCACCTTCAACTTCCTGCGCTCCGGCACCACCGGCCTCGTCGCCCAGGCCTTCGGGCGCGGCGATGCACTGGAGGAGCAGGCGGTGTTCTGGCGCGCCGTGCTGATCGCGGTCGTCGCCGGCATCGTGTTTGCCGCACTTGCGCCCCTGGTTTCGGCTGCCGGGCAATGGTTCATCGGCGCCGAGCCGCGCGTCGGGGCGGCGATGGACGTCTATATCCGCATCAGGATGCTCGCAGCACCGTTCTCGCTTATCAATTACGCCATCCTTGGTTATGTGCTGGGGCGCGGCGAGGGCGGGCTCGGGCTGATGCTGCAGCTGGTGCTGAACGGCATCAATATCGCGCTCTGCTTCCTGCTCGCCCTGGAGCTTGGCTGGGGCGTTGCCGGCGTCGCCTGGGCGACGCTCACCGGCGAGTTCGTCGCCATGCTGCTTGGTCTCGCCATCGTCGGCCGGCGCTTCTGGGCCGCACCCAGGCTGCCGCGCCATCGCGTCCTCGATTTGCCGGCATTCCTGCGCATGATGTCGCTCAATCGCGATATCATGATCCGCTCCTTCTCACTGCTCGCCGCCTTCGCGCTGTTCACGCGCCAAGGCGCGCAATTCGGCACGCTGACGCTGGCCGCCAACGCCGTGCTGATGAACCTCTTCCTGGTTGCCGGCTATTTCCTCGACGGTTTCGCCACCGCCGCCGAACAGCTGGCCGGGCGCGCCATCGGCGCCCGTGCCGCCACGGCGTTTGACCAGGCGGTGCGGCTGACGCTGCTTTGGGGGCTCGGCCTGGCAGGCGTGGCGACGCTCGTGCTCCTGCTGGAAGGCACCGGTCTGGTCGCCCTGATCACGACCTCGACAGACGTCCGCGCCGTCGCCGACATCTACTTGCCATGGGCGGCATTCACCGCACTCAGCGGCGTGCTGGCTTTCGAGATGGACGGTGTTTTCATCGGCGCGACATGGTCGCGCGACATGCGCAACATGATGCTGGTGTCGTTCCTGGCGTTCAGCGCCGCGTTGCTGATCCTGGCGCCGGCGTTCGGCAATCACGGCCTGTGGGCGGCGCTGCACGTGTTCCTGCTGGTACGCGGCTTCAGCCTGCTCACTATATTGCGGCTGCGGGTGCGCACGGTCTTTAACTGATCGCTAAAGCGGTTTCGTCGCCCAGTGATCGAGGCGGCTGTCGCGAAGCTCGCGCAGCGACTTCAGCCCTTGACTGTCCATGAAACGGACCATGCCGGAAAGAATACGCCCCGGCAGCGCAGGCCCGGCATAGATCATGCCGGTATAGAGCTGGACGAGATCGGCGCCGGCACGGATCTTTTCCAGCGCCGTCTCGGCGGAATCGACGCCGCCGACGCCGATGATGGCGGGATCCGGGCCAAGTAGTTTTCGCATCCTTGCCAGCACGATGGTCGAGCGCTCGAACAAGGGTTTTCCCGAAAGCCCGCCGGTCTCGCCGGCAAGGCCCGCGCTGCGCAGGCCGGCTCGCGCGATCGTGGTGTTGGAGACGATGACGCCGTCCATTTGCTTGTCGGTGATCTCGGCGGCGATGTCCTCCAGTTCGGCCTCGACCAGGTCCGGCGCGATCTTGAGAAAGACGGGCGGCTTTGCCGGTGCCGCCGCACGCGCGGCCATGACCCGCGACAGGAGTTGACCAAGCTGTTCGCGCGCCTGCATGTTGCGCAGGC
The DNA here is from genome assembly GCF_040321065.1 of Mesorhizobium sp. M0563. NCBI lineage: Bacteria > Pseudomonadati > Pseudomonadota > Alphaproteobacteria > Hyphomicrobiales > Phyllobacteriaceae > Mesorhizobium > Mesorhizobium sp. M0563. The sequence continues at coordinate 170,117 of NZ_JAMYQV010000009.1, read as the reverse complement.
CCGGCGTGTTTGGCGAGGAGATGTTGATCGTCAGATAGCCGGCGTATCGCGCAAACCTGATCACGCCGCGCTCATAGTCGCCGACGCGGTCGGCGCTGTCCTTGTTGGCCCCGACGTTGACGCCGACGACGCCGGCGCGGCCCTTGCGGGCAGCAAGACGTTTTTCCGCGGCGGCGTGGCCTTCATTGTTGAAGCCCAGCCGGTTGATCACTGCCCCGTCCGAAGGCAGCCGGAAGATGCGCGGCTTCGGATTGCCCGTCTGCGGCAGCGGCGTGATCGTGCCGACCTCGGCGAAGCCGAAGCCGAGGCCGAGCAGTGCGTCCGGCACTTCGGCATTCTTGTCGTAGCCGGCGGCCATGCCGAGCGGGTTCGGGAAATCGAGCCCGCAAAGGCTGACCTTTAGCTTGTCGTCTCGCAAAGGGCGCCCGGCGACCGGCAGGCCGCATCTCAGCGCGGCAATCGACAGCCCATGCGCGGTTTCCGGATCGAGCGTGAACAGCAGTTTCTGGCCGATCCGGTCGAACGCGCTCATTCGGCCTCCAGCGCCGGGAATTCGTGCCGGCCGTCGGCACCGAGCGGCAATGCCTGCACCGAGACGACCGCATCGAGGCCGAGCCCGCCATAAAGATGCGGGAACAAGGCGCCGCCGCGCGAGACCTCGTATTTCAGCGCATCGCCGAGGTGCGCGCCGTCGACGGCGACCAGCAGCAACCCGCTCTGGCCGGCGAAATGCTTGCCTGCCGTTTCCCGAACCTGCCCGGCGGTGGAAAAATGGATGAAGCCATCGGCGACGTCGATCGGCGCGCCGGTGAAGCGGCCTTCTCGTTCAGCCTCGCGCCACAGCGCCTCGGGAACTATCTTGTAGATGATCTCGGACATCGTTGCGCTATAGTCCGAACCGACGACGCGGGGAAGGGCAGGCCCGCGTTCTTCCCCATTTCAGGTTCTTCCCCAATTCCGGCGCAAACTGTGATAGATTGCGCCGACTGGCTCATGGAGGAAAACATGCGTCTGAAACACGTCTTGATCCCCGCAGCACTGGTCTCGCTTGTCGCAGCTTCGGCCTTTTCCGAGGAAGCCGATCGCTACCGGCTGGAAAAATCGGCCAATGGCTATGTGCGCATGGATACGCAGACCGGCGCCATGTCGCTCTGCGAGGAGCGTTCCGGTCAGCTCGTCTGCAAGACAGCGGCCGACGAACGTGCCGCCTTCCAGGATCAGATCGACCGGCTGCAAAATTCGGTGAAGGCGCTCGACGAACGCGTCGCCAAGCTCGAAAATTCGCTTGCCGCGCGTTTCGAATCGACTTTGCCCAGCGAGGAGGATTTCAACAAGACGATGGGCTACATGGAGCGCTTCCTGCGCAGCTTCATGGATATCGTCAAGGACATGGACAAGGACGAAGACGGCGCCAAGCCCAATTCGCAAAAGACCTAGGCAATTCGCAAAAAGACCTAGGGCGGGAATAGCAAGCCGGCCACGCCGAACAGCGGCGTAGCGTTATGATCGTTCAGATCCTGCAAGGCGGAAAATCGCCAACGGGATTCGGGGAGGGATATCACCGTTGGGCTACACATTCGTCATCGCCGACGATCATCCGCTTTTTCGCGGTGCATTGAGGGAGGCACTCGCCGGCATCGGAGATGTTGCCGCCATTCACGAGGCCGGCGATTTCGAAAGCGCCAAGGCGCTGGTCCTGGCCAATGAGGATGTCGATCTGGTCCTGCTCGACCTCTCGATGCCGGGCGCAAGCGGCCTTTCCGGCCTGATCTCGTTGCGCGGCATCCATCCGGCGGTGCCGATGATGGTGGTCTCGGCGCATGACGATCCGGTGACGATCCGGCGCGCGCTCGACCTGGGCGCCTCGGGGTTCATCTCCAAATCGGCCAGCATGGAAGAGATCCGCAATGCGGTGCAGTCGGTGCTCGCAGGTGATATCGCGGCACCCGCCGGGGTCGATCTCGGCGTCGAGCGCGATCCCGAGATTTCCGACCTGATCAAGCGGCTGCAGGCGCTGACGCCACAGCAGACGCGCGTGCTCGGCATGCTGGCGGAGGGACTGCTCAACAAGCAGATAGCCTATGAGCTCGGCGTCTCCGAAGCGACGATCAAGGCGCATGTCTCGGCCATCCTGCAGAAGCTCGGCGTCGACAGCCGCACCCAGGCGGTCATCCTTTTGTCCAAGATCGGCAGCGACCCGGTGCAGGCCGCCGGCTGATTCTTATTCGGCCGCCGGCGCCAGCGGCCTGACCCTGGCCATCATCGAGCGCAGCATCGCCGGTTTCAACGGCTTGCTGATCACAGGCACGTCGAGCCTGCCGGCGGCGGCGCGAACCTCGCTGGAGCGGTCGGCGGTGACCAGCACGGCCGGCAGGTCCTCGCCATGGATCGCACGCAACTGGGCGATCAATTCGAGGCCGGTCTTGTCGTCGAGATGATAGTCGGCAAGCACAATGTCCGGCCGATGCATGGCGGACCTGTCGAGATCCTCCGCGCCGGAAAGCGTGTCGACGCTGCAGCCCCAGCCCTCGAGCAGCAGCCGCATGCCGTCGAGGATGCGGCCGTCATTGTCGATGCAGAGCACATGCAGCCCGGCAAGCGAGGTCGTAGCGCGGGCAGGCGGCTTCGCCTCGGCCTCGCGCCGCGGTGCCTGCACGGCCGCCACCGGCAGCAGCACGGAAAAGCGCGTGCCCTTGCCGGGATTGGAGAAGATCCGGATTTCAAGGCGCAGGACGCGGGCGATGCGGTCGACGATGGAGAGCCCCAAGCCGAGGCCTTCCGCCTCGCGCATGCCCTCGTCGAGCCGGGTGAATTCGCGGAACACGGTGTTGAGCTTGTCGCCGGCAATGCCGATGCCGGTGTCGATAACCTGGATCTCGGCCAGTTCGCCGCGCCGCCGCACGCCGACCAGGATGCGGCCATGGCGCGTATATTTGATGGCGTTGGAGACCAGGTTCTGGATCAGCCGGCGCAGCAGATTTCGATCCGTCATGACGCTGAGCGACGACGGCATGATCGAGAGTTCGAGCTTCTTTTCGGCGGCAAGCGGCCGGAAGTCGTTGCCGATCTGGCGCAGCAGCCCGTCGAGGCCGAAGCTCGTATCGTCCGGCTTCATCGCGCCGGCATCGAGGCGCGAAATGTCGAGCACCGCGCCGAGGATGGTCTCGACCGATTCCAGTGACGATTCGATATTCATCGCCGCCTTGCCGGCAGGCCCCTTGCCGGTCTTCTCGATCAGCGACGAGCAATAGAGGCGGGCGGCGTTCAGCGGCTGCAGGATGTCGTGGCCGGCGGCAGCGAGGAAGCGCGTCTTGCCGAGATTGGCCTCTTCGGCCAGCATCTGCGCCTGCGCCAGCTCCTCGTTGACGCGGGTGAGCTCGGCGGTGCGGCTCTTCACGCGCTGTTCCAGCGATTCATTGGCGCGCTTCAGCGCCAGATCCTGCTCGACGCGCCCTGAGATGTCGGCATAGGTGGCGACGATGCCGCCGTCCGGCATCGGATTGGAGCGCAATTCCAGGATACGCCCGCTGGTCTTCAGCTCCATCTGCCATGGGCTGACGAAGCTGGTCAGGCGGTTCAGCATGGTGACGCGCTGGTCTGGCGGTATATCGCCGCGCTCGGCAAGGTGGCGCAGGATACGATCGAGCGAGACGCCGACCTGGCCCATTTCGTCGGGCAGGTCGAACAGCGCCCGGTACTGGCGGTTCCAGCAGATCAACCGGAAATCGCGGTCGAAGACGGTGATGCCCTGTTCCATCTGGTCGAGTGCGATCTGCAGCAGGTCGCGATTGTGCTGTAGCGCCTCGGTGGCGTCGTCGAGCAGGCGGAAGGCGTCCTTGGATTCGCGGTCGTTGCGGCGCAGCAGCAGCGACAGGATCAGCCGCGCCGAGGAGGAGCCGACGGCACTGGCCAGAAGCTGCTCGGAGAAGCGGATGACATCCATGCTGGCCTGTTCGTTGCCGTGCAGTGAAGTGCCGCTGCTCTTCTCGAATGACTGGAAGGAGCGCTCGGTGCGTTCGACACCGAGATAGCGCGCGATCGTGTCCTTGAGGTCGTTGACGGTGATCGTGGTGCGGAAGCGGCGCAGGCTCGGCAGCGGCCCCGCCTCGCGCGGCACGAAGATCGACGCCTGGATGCGTTCCAGCGGCACCGACGCGCGCGACAGTGAGCCGAACACAAAAAACAACGTATTGATCGACAGGCTCCACAGCACGCCATGGTTCAGCGGCTCGGCGACGGTGCCGAACAGGGCTTGCGGCCGCAATGCATCGAAGCCGAACAGGCCGTGGACGAGGATGCCGGTCTCGGGCGCGGCGAGCGAGGGAAGCAGTAGCGTGTAGCTCCAGACGACGATGCCGGCCACCATGCCGAGTGCCGCACCCCTTCCGTTGGCGCCGCGCCAGACCAGGCCGCCGATCATTGCCGGCGCGAACTGCGCGATCGCGGCGAACGACATCAGGCCGATCGAGGATAGCCGCGCGCTGTTTGTGCTCTCGCGGTAGTAGAGGAAGGCGATGAACAGCATGATGAAGATCGCCGCCCGCCGCACATTGAGGATGAGCGTCGACCAGTCCTCGCTCTCTGAGGTCGTGGTCCGCAGCAGCCGGCGCACGAACAGCGGAATGATCAGGTCGTTGGAGATCATGATCGACAGCGCGACGCTTTCGACGATCACCATTGCCGTCGCCGCCGACAGGCCGCCGATAAAGGCGGCCATGGCCAGCACGTCGTGGCCGCTGAACAGCGGCAGTGACAGCACATAGAGGTCGCTGCTGGTCCTGGGGCCGACCAGTTCCAGGCCGGCCAGCGCGATCGGCAGCACGAACAGGTTGATTGCCACGAGATAGAGCGGAAACACCCATGTCGCCGTGCGCAGCTCAGCCTCGCTGCGGTTCTCGACGATGGTGACGTAGAACTGGCGCGGCAGCATGAGGATGGCAAAGCCGCTCAGGCATGTCAGTACCAGCCAGGTCGCGAGCGAGGTGTTGTAGCCCATCGCCTGGCGCACCTGCGTGTTTTCGGCGAGCCGGTCGAACATATCGCCTGGCCCGCCGAAGATCAGAAACGTGACCATCAGGCCTATCGCCAGGAAGGCGGCGAGCTTGACCACGGTCTCGACCGCCACCGCCAGCACCAGACCGTCCTGGTGTTCGGTGGCGTCGGCATGGCGCGTGCCGAACAGCACGGCAAACAGCGCCAGCAGCATGGCAACGACAAGCGAGATGTCGCTGACGAACGGATCGAACGACGGCGGCGAGCCGGTATAGTGCTCGACCATCAGGCTGACCGAGCCGGAGATCGCCTTCAATTGCAGCGCCATGTAAGGCACCGCGCCTATGGTTGCGATCAGCGTGGCGATCGCCCCGACAGCGAAGCTCTTGCCGTAGCGGGCGCCGAGAAAGTCGGCGATCGAGGTGATCTTCTCGGTCTTTGCCAGCCTGACGATGCGCTGCAGCAGCGGAAAGCCGAACACGAACACCAGAACCGGTCCGATATAGATGCCGAGGAATTCGAGGCCGCGCTCGGAGGAGAGCCCGACCGAGCCGAAGAAGGTCCAGGAGGTGCAGTAGATGGCGAGGCTGAGCGCATAGATAAAGGGCCGGGCGCGGCCAGGCCCGGATGAAGTCGAGCGCCGGTCGCCCAGGCTGGCGATAGCAAACAGCAACGTCACATAGGCGATCGCGATGATGACGATGAACCAGCCCTGCACGCCTCGAACTTCCTCCCTGCGCCGGCTTTTTCATCCGGCCTTGCAGACGCAATCACAGCTTGGCCACCGAGTCCATCGCGGCTTTCGGCGCATTATGGCCGCGGCTTCGCGCAATCCAGGCCGGGGAAACACGTCTTTGCTCCTGTCGCAACCGCAGGTTTTTGCTATTCTGCCTGCCGGTCGATGCCGAGGGCGTGGACGGCAGCACGGCCGGTCAGGAAAAGGAGGGTCGAATGCTGAAAGAGTTTCAGGAATTCATTTCCAGGGGCAATGTGATGGACCTGGCCGTCGCCGTCATCATCGGCGCTGCCTTCGGCAAGATCGTCACCTCGCTGGTCGACGACATCATCATGCCGGTCATCGGGGCGATTTTGGGCGGATTAGACTTCAACAACTACTTTCTGCCCTTGTCCTCGGCCGTTAACGCCACATCGCTGGCGGATGCCAAGAAACAGGGCGCGGTCTTCGCCTATGGCAGCTTCATCACCGTGGCGTTGAACTTCCTTATCCTCGCCTTCATTATCTTCCTGATGGTCAAGGCGGTGAACAATCTGCGCCAGCGGCTGGAGCGCGAGAAACCGGCTACCCCGGCCGCTCCGCCACCAGCCGACGTCGCGCTGCTCACCGAAATTCGCGATCTCCTCGCCAGAAAGTAGCGCCTGCGGCAACTTTCTGGACCAAAACCCCGGTCGCTTGCGGCCGGGGTTTTCTGTTTTCGTCCGCCCTGAAACACGCTAGCAGTCGAGCAAACGAAAACGGACCCATCCATGACCCTGATCGATACTCTGCGCGCCGAAGCGCGGGCGGCGCCCGAAAGCGGCATTGTCGCCGTCATGAATCGTGGCCGCGGCCGCGACGGTATGATCCCGCTTTGGGCCGGCGAGGGCGACCTGCCGACGCCTGCCTTCATCACCGATGCCGCCGCCAAGGCGCTGGCCGCCGGCGAGACCTTCTACACCTGGCAGCGGGGCATTCCCGAACTCAGGCAGGCGCTCGCCCGCTACTACACCAGGCATTTCGGCAAGACTTTCGCCAACGAAGAATTCATCGTCACCGGCTCCGGCATGCATGCCATCCAGATGGCCATCGACGCGGTGGCCGGCAAGGGCGACGAACTTGTCTACCTGTCGCCGGCATGGCCGAATTTCGCCGCCGCCGCCGGCGTGGCCGGCGCCGTTCCGGTTGCAGTCACCCTTGATCAGTCCGGCAATGGCTGGTCCTGCGATGTCGACAAGATCGCAGCGGCGATCACGCCACGGACCAAGGCGCTGTTCGTCAACACGCCGTCCAACCCGACCGGCTGGACCGCCGACAAGGAGACGCTGCAGGCAATCCTCGATCTCGCCCGCGAAAGGGGCCTGTGGATCATTGCCGACGAGATCTATTCGCTGTTCCACTACGGCCATGGCCGCGCGGCGTCGTTCATCGACATCATGGCCGATGAGGACCGCATCCTGTTCGTCAATTCCTTTTCCAAGAACTGGGCGATGACCGGCTGGCGCATCGGCTGGATCAAGATCCATCCCGCCTTGCAGCAGGTGTTCGAGAACCTGGTCCAGTATTCGACTTCCGGCGTTGCGCAGTTCATGCAGCGCGGCGCCGTCGTCGCCCTCGACGAGGGCGATGCCTTCATCGTCGAACAGGTGGAGCGGGCGAGGGCGGCGCGCGACCTCGTCTGCGGCATTCTCGCCGAAACCGGCAGGGCGCGGTTCACCGTGCCGCAGGGCGCGTTCTATCTGTTCTTCGCCGTCGACGGCATCACCGATTCCCGCGCTGCCGCTTTCGACATGGTCGACCGCGCCAATGTCGGCCTGGCCCCCGGCACCGCCTTCGGCCCCGGCGGCGAAGCTTTCCTCAGGCTATGCTTCCACCGCCGCCTCGACCAGCTCGAAGAAGCCGCGCACCGGCTGGCGAAATGGATGAAGACTGTGTGAGGTGTGTTGAGCTTCGCGCCAGGCATCGCAGCACTGAAAAATGAGGCGGCACCGATAGGCGGCTTCCGCAATGGTGCCCGTAGCGGCGGAGGTTACCCGCCCGACTTCGGCACCAGCAACGGAATGACGCGGTCGCTCTTGGCCACTGAAGGCCGGCCGGCCGAACCGTAGGGAATCCCCAACGCATCCCATGTCTCGACTAGCGCGTCCTGTAAGGAGGCAATCAGCGCGTCAGAATGGAACGGTGTCGGCGTGATGCGCAGCCGTTCGGTGCCGCGCGGCACTGTCGGGTAATTGATCGGCTGGATATAGATGCCGTGCACGCCGAGCAGGCGGTCGCTGGCCATCTTGCAGAGCTCGGGATCGCCGACCAGCAGCGGCACGATGTGGGTAGGTGACTCCATTACCGGCAGGCCGGCCGCGGCAAGCACTTCCTTGGTCCGCGTCGCCTGACGCAGCTGCGCGTCGCGCTCGGCCTGCGAGCGCTTGAGATGGCGGATCGAGGTGGTTGCCGCGGCAGCGATCGCCGGCGGCAGCGCCGTGGTGAAGATGAAGCCCGGCGCATAGGAGCGCACGGCGTCGATCACGGCGCTGGTGCCGGTGATGTAGCCGCCAAGCGTGCCGAACGCCTTGGCCAGTGTGCCCTCGATGATGTCGATGCGGTCGGCCAGCCCTTCGCGCTCGGTGATGCCGCCGCCGCGCGGCCCGTACATGCCGACGGCATGGACCTCGTCTATATAAGTCATCGCATTGTAACGCTCGGCGAGGTCGACGATCTGCTTGATCGGCGCGATGTCGCCATCCATCGAATAGACGCTCTCGAAGACGATCAGCTTGGCACGCTCGCGGCCGGCCGCCTGCAGCAGGCTTTCGAGATGCGCGACGTCGTTATGGCGGAAGATCTTCTTCTCGGCGCCCGAGCGCCGCACACCCTCGATCATCGAAGCGTGGTTAAGCTCGTCCGAGATGATCAGGCAATTGGGAAGCAGCTTTGCAATGGTCGAGATCGACGCTTCGTTTGAAACGAAGCCGGAGGTGAAAACCAGTGCCGCTTCCTTGTCGTGCAGGTCGGCAAGCTCCAGTTCGAGCTCGACCAGCGGGTTGCTGGTGCCCGAAATGTTGCGGGTGCCGCCAGCCCCCGATCCCATTTTGCCTGCCGCCTTCTGGAACGCGGCGATGACGTCGGGATGCTGGCCCATGCCGAGATAATCGTTGGAGCACCAGACGGTGATTTCCTCGGCGCGGCCATTGGCACGCCAGATGGCGCGCGGGAATTTTCCCACGATACGCTCAAGGTCGGCGAAGACGCGATAGCGACGCTCTGCATGGAGCTGGTCGATCGCTTCCTCGAAAAACCGCTGGTAATTCATGTCGCCTTCCCAATTTTGCGCGGGATCATAGTCATTGGCCTATTCGCCGTCCACCGCACCGTTTTGGTCAAAATGCCACGCCCCAGGCCTGTTCCTAACGACCACGGAACGTGGCCTATTCCCTTGATGTGGATCAATCTTGTTTCAGGACAATGCCACCCGCCGATGAGACTGGTTACCGCAGATTGTAATGGCCTGGCGGCAGGTTTTCCAGTACGGCGACGATTGAGACAGTTCCGATAAATCATGAATAGCGAGGATGCGGATGACGGTTTTGGTGACAGGCGGTGCCGGCTATATCGGCAGCCATATGGTCTGGGAGTTGCTGGACACGGGCGACAGCGTCGTCGTCCTCGACCGGCTTTCGACCGGCTTTGAATGGGCGGTGGCTCCGGAAGCAAAGCTCGTCGTCGGCGATGTCGCCGACAAGGAATTGGTCGCCTCGATCATCCGCGACAACAAGGTCGACGCGATCATCCATTTCGCCGGCTCGATTGTCGTGCCCGAATCGGTGGCCGACCCGCTTGCCTATTACGAGAATAACACCTGCAAGACACGCACCCTGATCGAGACCGCGGTGCGCGAAGGCGTGCCCAATTTCATCTTTTCCTCGACCGCCGCCGTCTATGGCGGCGCCGGCCTGGAGCCGGTGCGCGAGGACGCCAGGCTTGCGCCGGAATCGCCCTACGGCCTGTCCAAGCTGATGAGCGAATGGATGCTCCGCGACGCGGCTATTGCCTATGGGCTGCGCTATACGGCGCTGCGCTATTTCAACGTCGCCGGCGCCGACCCGAAGGGCCGCACCGGCCAGTCGACGCCCGGCGCCACGCATCTGATCAAGGTCGCCTGCGAGACGGCGCTCGGCAAGCGCCCCTTCATGCAGGTGTTCGGCACCGACTATCCGACGCCGGACGGCACCTGCATGCGCGACTATATCCATGTCAGCGACCTGGCGGCGGCGCATCGGCTGGCCCTGCAGCGGCTGCGTGCCGGCGGATCGAGCCTGGTCGCCAATTGCGGCTACAGCCACGGCTATTCGGTGCTCGAGGTCATCGACAGCGTACGCCGCGTCTTCGGCCATGATTTCGAGGTGCGGATGGGCGAGCGCCGCCCCGGTGACGCCGCCGCGGTTGTCGCCAATTCGGAGCTGGCCCGCGGCGAACTCGGCTGGACCCCGCAGCGTGACAACCTCGACCAGATCGTCTCCGATGCGCTTGCCTGGGAGCGCATCCTGACCAGCAAGAATTCGGCTCTGGGCTAAGCGCGGGCTCTCCGTAAGGGCTCGTCGGCAGGAGGCAGAGGCGCTATTGAAGGGCCTCACGGCTGAGCGTGCAGGCGTTCGGCTGCGTTCGACTTGGGGGCGGCATGAAAATATCGGTGCTTGGAGCCGGCGTCGTTGGCACGGCGGCGGCCTATTGTCTGGCCAGCGACGGCCATGAAGTCACGGTGATCGAGCGCCATCCGGCGGCGGCGCGCGGCACCAGCCAGTCGAATGCCGGCCTGGTATCTCCCGGCGATGCCACCGCCTGGGCTTCGCCCGCCGCGCTTAAAACGTTCCTGCGAGCCCTCTACAACCACGATCTCGGCATCAAGGTGCGGCTGCGCTTCGATCCGTATTTTGTCGCCTGGAGCCTGCGCTTCCTGCGCCAGTGCACGCATAAGCGCATGCGCGCCAACACCGAGATCAAGCTGCGCCTGGCGCTCTATTCGCGCAACTGCATCAACGCCATCTCCGCCGACACCGGCATCCACTATGACGAGCGCAAGAAAGGCATTCTGTATTTCTTCCGCTCGCAGCAGAGCTTTGATACCGGCACCGACAATTACCGCTATCTCGCCGAACATGGCCTGCCGATCGAGATCGTCGGCCGCGACCGGCTGGTCGAGCTCGAGCCCGGCCTTGCCGGAGCCAAGGACAAAATTGCCGGCGGCGTCTATTCGCCGATCGACCAGACCGGCGATTCCAGTCAATTCACGCAGCGCCTCGCTGCCTATGCCGCCGAAAAACTCGGTGTCCAATTCCTCTACGGCACGACGGTCGAAGGCCTCGACATCGACGGCGACCGGGTGCGCGCGGTGATGACCTCGGCCGGCCCGGTGGCCGGCGACGCCGTGGTCATTTCCATGGGGCCGGAGAGCGGTCTGCTCGGCCGCCGCTACGGCATCGACCTGCCCGTCTATCCCGTGAAGGGCTATACCGTGACCGTTCCGCTGGAAGATGAAAGCAACGGGCCGATCATGGGCGGCGCCGACGAGGACCGGCTGATCGGCTATTCCAGGCTGGGAAATCGGCTGCGGATGTCCTCGACGGCGGAGTTCACCGGTTTCGACCGCACGTTCAAGCCGCGCGATTTCAACTCGATCCTGAACACCGGCAAGGACCTGTTCCCCGGCGCCTTCGACGAGAGCAAGGCCGAGCTCTGGGCTGGACTTCGCCCGATGATGCCGAACTCCGTGCCGGTCATCGGCCGGGCGCGGTATGACAATCTATATCTCGATACCGGCCACGGCCATCTCGGCTGGACCATGGCCTGCGGTTCGGGAAAATTCCTTGCCGACGTGGTCGCCGGCCGCAAGCCGGAGATCGATCCACAAGGATTGCTCTACGCGGGCTAGCAACGGCCTGACCGCAGGGCGCCATGAGCTCGGCGGTCAGGCTCGTTCGTCGACTGCCGAACGCCAGGAGCGCACGTAACTTGTCCAGAGTGGATCGGCCGACGGTTCGGTCCTTTCGCCTCTGCCTTGCGGTGTCCCCTGGTCCGACGCCAGCAAGGCGGCGCCGATGCTGGTGCCTGTCGCAGCCGCGGAGGCAATGACGGCGCGCGCCGTCGCCGCAGCCAGCATGCGGGTGAACAGCCGGTTGCGGGCGAAGGGTCCTTCGACGATGGTTGACCCCCCGCCGCCGATCAGATCGAGGCAGGTCGCGGTCATCAGCGCCAGGTAGAACGAGATGGCGACAAAGCGCTGGCCGGCCGTCATACCTTCGGCGCTGAGCCACGCCGCGGCATAGTGCGGAAACGGCCCCGAATCCTGTTGGGTCGAAGGCAACAGGGACGTCTTGCGCGCGAGCACCGCGGCGACATCGTCTTCGGTCCAGTCTTCCGATTGGCCTTCCGTCAGCACGGAGAACTCGCGGCCACCCATGAAGCGCGCCGAGGGCACGGCATCGCCGAACGCGTTGACATTGACCAGCGTGTCGCGCGCCGGATCGAGCGTGACCTTGCTGCCGCCAACCGCCATCGACACCACCCAGGTGCCGGTCGAGACGACGGAGAAAGGCGGCTTGTCGGACAGGAGATGCGGCAGCAGCGAGGCGTTGGAATCGTGCAGGCCGCAATACACCGGCGTTTGCGGATCAAGGCCGGTTTGCCGCGCCAGAGCGGGCAGGATCGGGCCCAAGCGGTCCTTGGCCTGCCGCACCGGCGCCATTAGCCGGCGCCATTCCAGCCGGTCGACCAGTGGGGAAAAATCCGCTTTCCACGGGTTCCACAGATCGGTGTGGCAGCCGAGCGAAGTCACCTCGCTGGCGGCGACGCCGGTCAGGCGCAAGGCCCAGTATTGCGGATACATCAGCATCGCGGCGGCCCTGGCGAAATCCGCTGGAAAGCGCTTCTGCTGCCAGAACAACTGCGCGCCGAGATTGAGGCCGGCCGGCAGGCGCGGCGTGCCGGTCTCGGTGAAAGGCGGGCGGATCGCGTCGTAGTCCTTGGCGAAGGCATCCGGACCGTCGAACTCGTAATCGAGCACCGGCAGCGCCAGTTCGCCTGATGCGTCGGCCAGCACCGCCGTTGCGCCATGGGTGGTGATCGATATCGCGTCGATGCGCTGCTCGCGATCGATCTCTGCCAGGCTGCCGAGGATGAACGCCCATAACCGCTCGACGTCGTGGTGCGGATACGGGCGTTGCCGAACCGGCTCGTTGACCATCCTGCGCAGCGCCACTTCGCTTGCTGCGGCGAGATCGACCAGCGCCACCTTGGCGTTGGTCTTGCCGATATCGATGACGGCGACGTGGCGGGTCATTCCATATGGAACATTGTTTCCAGCGGCACCGCCACCGGCTCGTTGTTCGGCTTGGTTTCCATGATGTCTGCCATCTCGGCCCACCAGCGCTGCATCGCCGGATGCTTAGGCAATTCGTCCATGCCATGGTCGTCACGGCGCCACAGCACGCCGAACAAGGTGTTGGTCTCCTCGTCGAGATGGATCGAGTAATCGGAGATACCAGCCTGTTTTAGCAACGCGACGAGTGACGGCCAGATGTCGTCGTGGCGCCTCTTGTATTCGGCCTTCATGCCGGGATTGAGCTTCATCTTGAACGCATATTTTTCGGGCATCAGGCAAAGCGCTCCCGCCGCACGCGCTGCCACAGGATCGGCAGCGCGATGACGATGATCAGCAGCAGGCCGATGAAGATCGACATGACGATCCCCGGCACGTTGAGCAGGCCAAGACCGAAGGTCACCAGCCCCATGATGAAGGCCGCCAGCACGACGCCCAGAATGCTGCCGGCGCCGCCGAGAATGCTGACGCCGCCGAGCACCACCATGGTGATGACTTCGAGTTCGTAGCCCTGCGCGATCGACGGCCGGGTCGAGCCGAGCCGTGACGTAATCAGCACCGAGGCGATGCCCGCCATCAGGCCGGTCAGGCAAAACAGGATGAACTTGATGCGGCCGACACGCACGCCGGAAAACTGCGCCGCAACCGGGTTGTTGCCGATGGCAAAGACCCGGCGGCCGAAGCTCGTCCGATGCAGAAGGAACCAGTAGACGACGGCCGCGACCAGGAAAAGCGTCAGTTCGAACGACACCACCCACCAGACATAACCTTGGCCGAAGAAGGCGAAGCTCGCGGGATAGCCCTTGTAGGCCTGGTCGCCGAGGATGATGAAGGCAACGCCGCGAAACAGGCTCATCGTGCCGATGGTGACGACGATCGACGGCAGCCCCAGCCTGGTGACGAGCAGCCCGTTGAAGGCGCCGCAGCCGAGCCCGACGACGATGCCGATTGCCACCAGGACAGGCGTGCCGGCGCCGGCCTGCACCGCCATGCCCATCATCGTCGAGGCGAGTGCGATGATAGCGGCGACCGACAGGTCGATTTCGCCGGAGATGATCAGCAGTGCCATGGCCAGCGCGATCAGCGCCTTTTCGGTGAAGTTGAAAGTCAGGTCCGACAGCGACCACGCGTCGAGGAAATAGGGCGAGGCAAAACTGTTGACGGCAAAGATGGCGACCGCCACGACGACCAGCAGCGCCTCCCATGAGAAGATCGCCGCAGTGAACGGCTTGTCGAGTCGGTTCGGAACATGGCGCGGGGCAGGGGTATCGGTCATGCCACTTCCGCCTTTTTGAGGATGATGCGGCCTTGCCGGCGTTCGCCGCGCGCGTTGAGCACCACGGCCAGGATGATGGCGCTGCCCGAAATCGCCATTTGCCAGAAGGGCGAGATATTGATCACCGGCAGCGCGTTGGAGATGATACCGAGGAACAGCGCGCCGAGCACCGCGCCGCCGACCGAGCCGATGCCGCCGGCGATGGAGATGCCGCCGATGACGCAGGCGGCGATGATGTTGAGCTCATGGCCGTTGGCGACCTCGACCGAGGCGATGACGTAGCGCGAGATCCAGAGATAGCCGCAGAGGCCGCCGATCATCCCCGAAATGCAGAAGACGATGAATTTCGTCCGGCCGACGTCGATGCCGGCATAGACCGATGCGGTCGGGTTGACACCGATGGCGTAGATCGAGCGGCCGAGCGCCGTGCGCGTCATCACAAGGAAGAACAAGGCGATGACCAGCAGGGCAATCCATGACAGCACCGGTATGCCGAGGAACGTCGCGCGCTGCAGGCCGATGAAATCGGGGCTCATCTGGTCGGCGTTGACCCAGGCGCCGCCTGAAATAACGAAGGTGGCGCCGCGGTAGATGGTGAGAGTGCCGAGCGTTACCACGATCGAGGGAATGTTCAGCCGCCACACCAACAGGCCATTGATGGCGCCGAGCACCAGGCCGACCAGAAGTGCGATGACGATCAGCAGCGGGATCGGGATTGCCGGATGCGCGGCGTTCAGCATCGCCACCACCATGCCGGTGAAGCAGAGATTGGCTGCCATCGACAGGTCGATCGAGCGGGTCAGGATAACCACCATCTGGCCGAGCGCCAGGATCATCAGGATCGACGTGTCGTTGAACACCTGGCGCACATTGCCGGGAGCGGCAAAGCCCGGAAAACGCATCGAGATCAGCCCGATCAGCACGGCGATTGCCGCCAGCAGCCAGACTTCGCGGTATTTGAGAAGAGCCTTCATGCCGCGATCCCCGCTGCCGTCCTGACCAGCGTTTCGGCGTCGAGCCCCTTATTGTCGTAGACCGCGGCAATGCGGCCCTCGCGCATAACGACGACACGGTCGGACATGCCGAGAATTTCCGGCAGTTCGGACGACACCATGATAACCGACAGGCCTTGCGCGACGAGCTCGGCCATGAAGCCGTGCACGGCGGCCTTCGAGCCGATGTCGATGCCCTTGGTCGGCTCGTCCAGTATGATCACCTTGGGCGCGGTCGCCAGCCATTTGGCGATGACGATCTTCTGCTGGTTGCCGCCCGACAGCGTGCCGACGTCCTGGCTGAGCGAGGAGGCGCGCAGGTCGAGCCGCTCTGTGTAGGAGCGGGCTAGCGCAAACTCTTCCGCCAGCCGCAATACGCCGGATTTGGAGGTTCGCTTGAGCGAAGGCAGCGAGACATTCTGGAAGATAGGCAGGCCGATCACCACGCCTTGCTTGCCGCGTTCCTCCGGCACATAGACGATGCCGGCATCGATCGAATCCGCCGCCGATTTCGGCGCGATCGCTTTGCCTTCCAGCGTGATCGTGCCGCCGCTGGTGCGGGTGATGCCTGATATCGCCTGCATCACCTCGCTGCGCCCGGCGCCGACAAGACCGTAGAAGCCGAGGATCTCGCCCCTGTGCAGCTCGAAGCCGATATCATCGAACTCGGTCGGATGCGACAGGCCGGAGACGGCCAGCACCGGAGCGCCGATCTCGGCCTTGCGCTGCGGAAAGATATGGTCGACCGCGCGGCCGACCATCATGCGCACGATCTGGCTCTGGCCGGCATCCTTGATCAGGCCTTCGCCAACCATCTCGCCGTCACGGAACACGGTATAGCGGTCGGCGATGCGGTAGATCTCATCGAATTTGTGGCTGATGAACAGGATCGCCTTGCCGTCGCTCTTGAGGAATTCGATCAGCAGGAAAAGCTCTTCGATCTCCTTCATCGAAAGTGCTGCCGTCGGCTCGTCCATGATGACGATCCGCGCGTCGATCGACATGGCGCGGGCAACGGCGACGAGATGCTTGTTGGCGATGCCGAGATCCTTCAGCCTGGCATCGGCGTCGATATGGCCGGCGCCCATCGTGTCCAGCACCTCGCGGGCATTCTTGCGCATGGTGCGCCAGTCGATGGTCTTGAAGCGGGTGCGCGGCGCATGGCCGAGGAAGATGTTTTCGGCCACCGTCAGATCGTCGAACAGCACGGTTTCCTGATGGATGGCGGTGATGCCATGCCCGAAGGCGGCATGGGCGCTGGGCAAAGCGACGGGCTGGCCGTCGATGTTGATTGTGCCTGAATCGGGCTGATAGATGCCGGTCATGATCTTGACCAGCGTCGACTTGCCGGCGCCGTTCTCGCCGATCAGCGCGGTCACCTGGCCGGGATAGAGCGACAGGCTGACATCGTGCAGCGCGCGCACGCCGGGAAAGCTTTTCGAGATGCCGGACAGCGTCAGCCGCGGCCCGGGAGACAAAGGCGCTTCCTTCGCCACTTCGTGTTGGGCTGTCGTGTCCATAATCGTATCAAGCCCTGAAACTAGGTCCGGTTGAGGCCGCGGCGGGGCCAAGGTCCCGCCGCACCAGTTCGAAGGCTCCAGGATCAATAGATCTTGGAGAACTTTTCGATGTTCGACTTGTCGAACTGGAAGGGCGGAGCCATCGCAGCCGAGTTGGTGTCGTCGAGCGTGACCTTGCCGACGCGGCCGATCGACAGCGTAGCACCGGGCTTCGCCTCTTCCTTCTTCACCGCCAGGTCGTGGGCGAGGTAGACGGCCGAATAGCCGAGGTCGATCGGGTTCCACAGCGCAACCGCTTGGCTGGCGCCATTGTCGATGAACTTCTTGAACTCCGATGGCAGCGCCAGGCCGGTGACGTTGACCTTGCCGATCAGGCCTTCATCGGTCACCACCTGCGCGGCGGCAACGACGCCGACCGTGGTCGGTGCGATGATCGCCTTGAGGTTCGGGTAGGACTTCAGCAAGCCCTTGGCCTCGTCCGTGCTCTTGGCCGAGTCGTCGTCGCCATAGACGGTGGCGACGAGCTTGATCTTGGGGAACTTCTCCGGCAGCACCTTCTTGGCCGCGTCGATCCAGGCGTTCTGGTTGGTCGCGGTGGACGAAGCCGACAGGATGGCGACATCGCCGCCTTCCGGCAGGTAGTCGGCGGCAAGCTTGATGATGGTCTCGCCGATCAGGTTGGTGTCGGAAGGGTTGAGGTGAAGCTGGCGGCCTTCCGGCGCGACGCCTGAATCCCACGAGATGACGGTGATGCCGCGTTCCATCGCCTTCTTCAGCGCCGGAACCAGCGCGTCGGCGTCATTGGCCGAAATGGCGATGGCGTTGACCTTCTGGGCGATCAGCGAATTGACCACTTCGATCTGCGCTTCGGCGGTCGCCTTGGTCGGGCCGGTGTAGATGATCTCGACGTCGCCGAGTTCCTTGGCCGCCTCTTCGGCGCCCTTGTTGGCGGCGTCCAAGAAGCCGTTGCCGAGCGACTTCACCACCAGCGCGATCTTGACGTTTTCGGCATAGGCGGCATTCACGAACATGGCGGCGGAAAACGCCGCCGTAACCATCAGTTTCTTCAGAAAGCTCATCGAATATCCTCCCTTGAGCGTTGCATTCCATCGCCGCTGCGGGCGTGAGTTTTCTCAGGCCTGCAGCGAAGATTCTTCCTTATTGCTTGCCGTTGTGCGGGCGACGATCAGCGTCACGCCGGCGGTCTCCAGCATCTTGGCTTCGCGATCCTCGATGCCGTCGTCGGTGATCACCGTGGCGATGCGCGACAGGCCGCACAGGATCAGGCTCGAGCGCTTGCGAAATTTCGAGGAGTCGACCAGCACCACCAATTCGTCCGCCTGGTCGATAAGCTTCTGCTCGGCCTGGATCAGCAGCGGGTCGCCTTCCATAAGACCCAGCGGCCCCAGTCCCTGCGCGCCCATGAACATGCGGCGCGCGTAGAAATTGCGCGTCACGTCATTGTCGAAGGGCGACAGGATGATGTTCTGCTCGCGGTAGATGGTGCCGCCCGACAGCATCACCGTGTTCTTGGAATGCCTGAGCAGGTGCTCGGCGATCGGAAAGGAATTGGTGAAGATCGGCATGCGGCGGCCGCTCAGGAAATGCACCATCTGGAACGTGGTGGTGCCGCCATTGATGATGATCGGCTCGCCGTCCTTGCAGAGTTCCACGGCCTCTCGTGCGATCGCCCGCTTCTGCGAAGCGTTGATCGTCTCGTTGACGGAAAACGGCCGGCCGGCAAGGCCGATGAACTGCGGAGGCGAGAGCGCCTCGGCGCCGCCGCGCACTCGGCGCAGCCGCTTTTGCACATGCAATGCCGCGATGTCGCGCCGGATCGTCGCCTCCGACGACTCCGTCAGGTCGACCATCTCCTGCACCGTCACCACAGGCTTTTCCTGGACGGCGGACAGAATGATCCTGTGGCGCTCTTTCTCGTGCATGGTTCCTCCCTGCTTGAGCATCTAGGCACCCAAAGCGCGCAGTGTCAATCATTTCCGATCAGATAATTTCATTGTGCAGTGCAATATGATTGATATTGATCGTTTGTGATTGACAAGACAGCCGCTTGCGTAGAAATTCGCACAAAAGGGACCCGCGCCGTTTGCGTGTCCCAAAGGGAGGATTACCTATGCTCGACAAGCGCTCCGGCACGCGCCTCGCCAATCTTTGGGATGACGCAAAAGCGCAAGCGATGAGCGAGCCCGAACGTCTGGTCTATCGCTCGAATGTTCTTGGCTCCGACAAGCGCGTCACCAATTATGGCGGCGGCAACACCTCCTCCAAGATCTGGCAAAACGATCCGCTCACTGGGCAGAGCGTGGAAGTGCTGTGGGTCAAGGGCTCGGGCGGCGACAGCGCCTCGATCAAACTCGACGGCTTCGCCACGCTCTACATGGACAAATTGCGCGCGCTGAAAGGTCTCTATCGTGGCCTCGAACATGAAGACGAGATGGTCGGCTATTTGCCCCACTGCACTTTCAACCTCAACCCGCGCGCGGCCTCGATCGACACACCGCTGCATGCCTTCGTGCCGAAGCCTTATGTCGACCACATGCACCCCGACGCCATCATCGCTATTGCCGCCGCCAAGGATTCGCAGGCGCTGACCAAGGAGATATTCGGCGACACGATCGGCTGGCTGCCATGGAAGCGCCCGGGCTTCGAACTCGGCCTGTGGCTGGAGAAATTCTGCCTCGAGAACCCCGAGGCCAAGGGTGTCGTGCTGGCAAGCCATGGCCTGTTCAGCTGGGGCGACACGCCGAAGGAATGCTACGAGACGACGATTTCGGTGATCAACCAGGCGATCGACTGGTTCGAGCGCAAGAGCCAGGGCAAGCCGATCTTCGGCGGCGAAATCGTCAAATCGCTCGATGCACCGGCGCGTCGCGCTGTGGCTGCAAAACTGATGCCGAGGATCCGCGGCCTGATCTCGGAGAAAAGCCATAAGCTCGGCCATTTCGACGATTCTCCTGCGGTGCTCGAATTCGTCAATTCCAGGGATTTGCGGCCGTTGGCGGCACTCGGCACATCCTGCCCGGACCACTTCCTGCGCACCAAGATCCGGCCGCTGGTCATCGAGTTCGAGCCCAGGAATCCCGATGTCGATGCCGTCATTGCCCGTCTTGTCGACGATGTGGCGGAGTATCGCGTCGGCTATCAGGCCTATTATAACCGCTGCAAGCACGCGGATTCGCCACCGGTGCGCGATCCGAACGCCGTGGTCTATCTGATGCCCGGTGTCGGCATGTTCACCTTCGCCGGCGACAAGGCGACGGCGCGTATATCGGGCGAATTCTACGTCAACGCCATCAACGTCATGCGCGGCGCCTCGACGGTGTCGACCTATGTCGGGCTGCCCGACCAGGAAGCCTTCGATATCGAATACTGGCTGCTCGAACAGGCAAAGCTGCAGCGCCTGCCGAAACCGAAAGCTCTTGCCGGCCAAATCGCGCTGGTCACCGGCGGCGCCGGCGGCATTGGCCGCGCCACCGCCAACCGGCTGCTGCGCGAAGGCGCCTGCGTCGTGCTGGCCGATATCGACGAGGCAGCCCTTGCCAGCGCCAATGACGAGCTTGCCAAGGCCTACGGCAAGGATTTCGTGCGGCCCGTCGTCATCAACGTCACGTCCGAGGATCAGGTGATCTCCGGCTTTGCCGAGACAGCGGTCGAGTTCGGCGGCATCGACATCCTGGTGTCCAACGCTGGCCTGGCCTCCTCGGCGCCGATCGAGGACACCACGCTGGCGCTGTGGAACAAGAACATGGACATCTTGTCGACGGGATATTTCCTGGTTTCGCGGGAGGCGTTCCGGCTGTTTCGGACGCAAAAGATCGGCGGCAACGTCGTCTTCGTCGCCTCCAAGAACGGCCTTGCCGCATCGCCCAATGCCGCCGCCTATTGCACGGCCAAGGCCGCCGAGATCCATCTGGCGCGCTGCCTGGCACTGGAGGGCGCGGAAGCGCAGATCCGGGTCAATGTCGTCAATCCCGACGCCGTGCTGCGCGGCTCGAAGATCTGGACCGGCGAATGGAAGGAACAGCGCGCCGCCGCTTACAAGATGTCGACCGACGATCTCGAAGAGCATTACCGCTCGCGCTCAATGCTGAAGCGGTCGGTATTCCCCGAGGACATCGCCGAAGCGATCTATTTTTTCGCCTCCGACATGTCGGCAAAATCGACCGGCAACATCATCAACGTCGATGCCGGCAACGCGCAGAGTTTTACGCGATAATAGTTTGAAGGCGGCGCTGCCCCTCACCCTTACCCTCTCCCCGTAAGGACGGGGAGAGGGGGTCGCCAATGCCGGAGCGCTTCCCTTCTCTCCGTCTCTATACGGGGAGAAGGTGCCGGCAGGCGGATGAGGGGCAGCGTCAACCGAACGCATTTGGGAGGAAACCACCATGTCCGAAACCATCATCTCCGCCGACCTCGTCGACAGGCACAATGCCGCGCGCAATGCCGACCTCAAGCGCGACTACGAGTCCCTCGGCGAGCGCCTCGACCGCCGCGGCATCGCCATCGATGCCATACGCGACAAGGTCGAGAAATTCGCCGTCGCCATCCCGTCCTGGGGCGTCGGCACCGGCGGCACCCGCTTTGCCCGCTTTCCCGGCGCTGGCGAGCCGCGCGACATTTTCGACAAGATCGAGGACTGCGCCGTCATCCGCCAACTGACGCAGGCGACGCCGACCGTCTCGCTGCATATTCCGTGGGACAAGGCCGATCCGAACCGGCTGAAGCAGGCGGCATCCCGCTTCGGCCTCGGCTTCGACGCCATCAACTCCAATACCTTCTCCGACGCCAGGGACCAAAAACTTTCGTATAAGTTCGGCTCGTTGTCGCATGCCGATGCCGCAACACGCCGGCAGGCGGTCGAGCATAATCTCGAATGCATCGAGATCGGCAGGACGCTGGGCTCGAAAGCGCTGACGGTGTGGATCGGCGACGGCTCGAATTTTCCCGGCCAGGTTAATTTCGCCAAGGCGTTCGAGCGTTATCTCGACGCGATGAAGGAGATTTATGCCGGACTGCCGGACGACTGGAAGCTGTTCACCGAGCACAAGATGTACGAGCCGGCCTTTTATTCGACCGTCGTGCAGGATTGGGGCACCAACTACATCATCGCCAAAGAGCTTGGCGACAAGGCGTTCTGCCTGGTCGACCTCGGCCATCACGCCCCCAACGTCAACATCGAGATGATCGTGTCGCGGCTGATCCAGTTCAAGAAGCTCGGCGGCTTCCATTTCAACGATTCGAAATATGGCGACGACGACCTCGACGCCGGCTCGATCGATCCCTACCGGCTGTTCCTGGTCTTCAACGAACTGGTCGATGCCGAGCTTTCCGGTGCCGAAGGGTTCGATCCGGCCCACATGCTCGACCAGAGCCACAACGTCACCGATCCGATCGAAAGCCTGATGCTGTCGGCGGTTGAAGTGCAGCGCGCCTATGCCCAGGCGCTGCTGGTCGATCGCAAGGCGCTCGAAGGCTTCCAGGACGCCAATGATGCGCTGATGGCAACGCAGACGCTGAAGATAGCCTATCGCACCGATGTCGAGCCGATCCTCGCCATGGCACGACTAAAGACCGGCGGCGCCATCGATCCGGTCGCAGCCTACCGCGCCGCCGGCTACCGGGCGAAGGTCGCAGCCGAACGGCCGGCGGTGGCGAGCGTCGGCGGCGGGATTGTTTGATGTCGGGGTGAAAATGAAAAACCCGCCAGAGGCGGGTCGTTGGAGCCAATTAGCACCACACCCAGATTAGTAGCATAGCTGCCGGCACAAAGCAAGAACAAAGTTGCTCGCCAGCGTTGAATCGCGCCTTCATTTCAGCTTGGATTCCTCGCCCCCACGAAAGTGGGGGAGAGGTGGCTCGGCGAAGCCGAGACGGAGAGGGGGAGCCGCGCTCTACGAAGGCCCCCTCTCCGGCCGCTTCGCGGCGAGGAACCTCAGGTGTTGATAGAAGGTGCAAGCCTCGCCGATCCCATTATTGTCAGTAGACTCAACCGCTCCAAGCGCGTTTCCTAGGCTCACCTCAAGCCACGGAGAACGGCCATGCACCGCCGAACCCTAATCGCCGTCAGCCTTTCCCTCACCCTGACCTTCGTGCCGTTCCTCGCCTTCGCCGCTTCGCCGCAGCCGGCGAAGGGCGAGCACGGCATGGTGGTGACCGCCCAGCATCTTGCGTCTGAAGTCGGCGTCGAGGTGCTGAAGAAGGGCGGCAATGCCGTCGATGCCGCGGTCGCCGTCGGCTATGCGCTGGCCGTGGTCTATCCGACCGCCGGCAATATCGGCGGTGGCGGCTTCATGACCATCCGCTTCAAGGACGGCCGCTCGACCTTCCTCGATTTCCGCGAGCGCGCGCCGCTCGCCGCAACCAAAACCATGTATCTCGACAAGGACGGCAAGCCGGTAAAGGGCGCCAGTCTCGACGGCTATCTGGCCGTCGGCGTGCCGGGTTCGGTCGCCGGCTTCGAGATGGCGCGGGAGAAATACGGCACGCTGACGCGGCAGGACTTGCTGGCGCCGGCCATCCGCTTTGCCAGGGAAGGCTTCGTACTGGAGCAGGGCGATGCGGCCTTGCTCCAGGGCGGCGCGGAGCGGTTGGCGAGGGACCCGGCGGCGGCGGCCGTTTTCCTCAAGCCGGACGGCAAGCCTTACACCGTCGGCGAGCGCCTCGTTCAGCCCGATCTCGCGGCTTCGCTTGCCGCCATTTCCGAACGCGGTGCGGATGCCTTCTACAAAGGCGCGATCGCCGACGCCATCGTCAAGGCGAGCGGCGAGAAGGGCGGCATTCTGGCCAAGGCGGATTTCGAAAACTACGCGGTGCGCGAGCTCAAGCCGGCGACCTGCAATTATCGCGGCTACGAGATCACGTCCTCGCCGCCGCCGAGCTCCGGCGGCGTCATCATCTGCGAGATCCTCAACGTGCTTGAGTTCTATCCGCTGTCCTATCTCGGCGCTGGTTCGGCCGAGACGGTTCACGTCATGGTCGAGGCGATGCGCCACGCCTATGTCGACCGGAATTCGGCGCTCGGCGATCCCGGCTTCGTCGACAATCCGGTCGCAAAACTGCTCGACAAGAATTACGCCAGGGAAATCCGCGAAAAGATCGATCCGTTCCGGGCCGGCGTGTCGCAGGAATTGATGCCGAAGGGCTTTGGCGAGAGCAACGAGACGACGCATTATTCGATCATCGACAATGACGGCAACGCCGTCGCGGTAACCTACACGCTGAACGGCTCTTTCGGCGCCGGCGTCGTCGCCGACGGCACCGGCATCCTGCTCAACAACGAGATGGACGACTTCACCCAGAAACCCGGCGTGCCCAATCTCTACGGCCTCGTCCAGGGCGAGGCGAATGCGATCGCGCCGAAAAAGACGCCGCTGTCGTCGATGAGCCCGACCATCCTCGCCAAAGACGGCAAGCCGTTCATGGTCATCGGCAGCCCTGGCGGTTCACGCATCATCACCATCACGCTGGAGGCGATCGTCAACGTCATCGATCACGGCATGAACATCCAGGAAGCGATCGACGCTCCGCGCATCCACCACCAATGGTTACCCGACACGGTCTATATCGAACCCTTCGGCCTGTCGCCGGATACCGAAAAGCTGCTTACCGGCATGGGCTACCGCCTCGATCTCGCCGAGGCGAATTGGGGCCAGGCGGCCGGCATCCTGGTCGGCGGCAAGAGCCTGGCGGAAATCGAGAAGGGCGGCGGCGCCCGCTACAACGGTGCCATCGACAGCCGCGCCGCATCCGGCGAGGCTATCGGGTATTAGACCATGGTCCCAAAAGGTGGAACCGGTTTTCGGATAAGGTCACGGTCAATAGGAAGATTCGCCTTGCTTCAGGTGACCAGCGCGATGGTCGACGCAATCAGCATCAACGCCGCGACGCCGACGAACAGGGCGTAGATGCGCGGCCGATCGAGCAGGAGCGCGTTGCCGGATATCCATGCCGCGGTGGCGCCGCCAAGCGCGAAAAAGAAGGTGCTGCGGCGCCCGAAGCTCAAGCCGGCGGCCATCAGGCCGCCGATGATCAGGGCGCCGAATACGATGATCACGGCTACCGCGTATTTTTCGAAATCGTTGCTGCCGGCGCTCGGGCCGATCGCGTTCAACCTCGACAGATCGTCCGGATCGAACGGGCTGGTCGACCCATATTCGTCTTGACCGACAGGCTCATGCATCATTCGTTCTCCGCAAACCGACAGCAAATCATCAAGCCTCGCCGAGCGCAACCGCTCGCCGAATGTGATCGGCACGGTGTTCAACACTTTCTGGCGGCGGCTTGCCAGAGATTTTTGGGTGCGTGCTTTGATCGCCCTGCTGCTCGGTCTGATCAAAGTGCTTTGCCCGCGCTTGATCTTCAAGCCGCCCTGGCCAAAGACTGCGTCGCCTGAACGGAAGCTCCAAGCACCGCCTGTGCGGTGTCGGCCTGTCTTTCATCGACATGCGCCAGCACCAGGATCACACCTTGTGCGGCATCCGGCTGGCCCGGCTGCTTGCCGATACGGGACAATGTCGCGCCGGCAACGCCGCCCAAGACTGCACCGACGACGGCCGATGCCAGCCATCCCGCGCCGAGAGGATCGATGCCGGGCATATCAAAGGCGCCGAGGCCGGCCAACAAACCGGCTGCCGCGCCAAGGACGGCACCCGTACCTGGATCGCGCAAGACGGCGCCGATTTCATCATCGTAGGGTCCGATGACGCTGATCTCCTGGCGAGCAATTCCTGCTGCCTGAAGCGTTTCGACGGCACGGGCCGCCTGGTCATGGGAATCGAAAAGTCTGCTGATTGTTCGCATTGAAACTGCCTGTGAGGCCCCCCGGCCCTCGACGGTAAGGCGGGTCCCAGCTGAGCGCCGAGGAACCGCCTGACGCAAACGTCACCCGCCGCTCATTTCTGAGCGACGGGCGACGGCTGCCCGAGTTTTCACGTCACTCGATGACCTTGATGACCTTGCGCGTGCCTGGGTCCACGACAACGGTGCGGTTGTCAATGACGACATAACGATATTTGACGTTCGGGACCTCATGAAGCTCGACGGTGTCGGGGAGCGTCGAGCCGATGTTGAGCTCCACCCCAGGGATTTTCACCGAGGCCAGCGGCTGCTTTTTCACATACTCCCTGATGACGGTTTCCTGCTGCGGTTCGATGACAACGTCTTGCGCCGCAGCGGCGCCGACGCCTGCCAGCAGCAAAAGTCCCGCCGCCGCGGTGGAAAGATGCATTCTCATGGTCGTCTCCTTTGCGAACTCGGTCCGCTCTTCGCGCCAAGGCTCATTCGAACGGAAGCCAGCTGAAAACGTTCCGTCGACGGGGCTTCGGTCCCACCCGGCGGGGACCAATCGACGTGTTGCCGCAGGACCTAAGTCTGATCCTCGCGGGCAAAGGGTAGGTTTGTCGCGAAGCCCGGAACCGCCGCCGCTCAAACTCGTTGCTGGCTGCACGTTCCGGGAGGATTCTTTGGAAAATGTCGACGGTTGCTCGCACCGATCTTGGCTGTTTCCATTCCGATCGAACCTGGCATCTGCGCAGCCCTGTCCCTTCCTGCGCCGATAGGGTTCGCGCGTCACTTTTGTGGCGGGCGAACCCTCAATTGCAGCGTGCTTCTGACCAAAGTTGACCCTGAGGCGAGGAGAAGAGACGAGGAGAAGAGAAATGGCCGATGACAAGAGCAAGCGAGACTTCAGCGACCGCAACCGCGTGTCGGCGGATGAGTATTATGAAGTCGAATATTTCGCGCGGGAAAATGGTGTCTCGCCCAGCCAGGTGAGCAAGCTGATCAAAAGGACCGGTGGCGACCGGATGATCCTCTCGCAAGCGGTGAAAGCATTGCGCGAGCGCAAGTGAGACGGCGGCGGAGCCGGCGGTTGGAAAGGCACTGATCACAATCTGCCGAGAATTCCGGTCAGCTATCGACAACGTGCCCGGATGCCGCTGCTTCGGCCAAGCCAATGCCCCTTTATTTCTTCGATTCCGATGAAGACGGAATCGTCTATTCCGACGATCAGGGAACGTCATGTGACGATTTCCCGCTGGTCAGGAAAGAAGCCCTTCGCACATTGGGCGAGATGGCCAGGGATGGCCTTCCTCACCGAAGGATCACAGTCAAGGTCCGGAACGACCATGACGGTCTGGTGCTTGAAGTGGCTTTGACCTTTGCCGTCGAAACGCGGCATTTCGACGAACGGATTTTCCAGATCAACATGCGCATGAGTTGACGGCCCTATCGTTGTCGTGCCGACCATGAGATTTCTGGAGCAGCCGGCATCTTCCCCAAGGGAACATTAGAAGTCTCTAATTGTTATCTTAAGCAGCGGGAACCTCCCGGGTTTCTGCTGCAGATCGGGGTGCAACCCGGTCGGCCCGCGCCCTCCGCCAGAGGCGCGGGCTTCGTTTGTTTAGCCGATGCGCAACGCCATGCGGCGGCAGCATATTGGAGACCTGCGGGAGCATAAGCAGCAGAAGTCGCTACCGCGGCGCCCTGGCGCCCAGGCAACGGAGCCCGTCGTCCGACAGGGCGGCGGGCTTTTTGATGCGGGCCGGGTCATCGCGCAACCGGTGGAAATCCAATGCATGTCGCGCAAAAGTGTGAAGCGGTTTTGCGATAACGACATGCATCAAGACAAGAACTTTAAGCACGTCGCATGAGGCCGGTCGAACGCGACGCGCTTTAGCTGGGAGAGATGGCCGGCGCTGCTTCGTGAGGCGTGGGGTAAGGTGCCTGATGCAGCGCCGGCCAAGCGGAAATCAGGTCCGCCGCAGCCAGATAGTAGCTGCGTTGGCGCGGCGGGTAATTGCGTGATCGCGGAAGCCACACCATTGCAGACCACTTGCCACGAGCCCGGCCTGTGCAGCGGCTGACCCGAAGCATTCATTCATTCTGACGATGCACCGGACGCCCGGACGGCGGAAATTGGACGCCGCGCTCGCTCTCGATTCAGCGGCCAGCGGTGTTCCCTGCCGATTTCGGACGAAAGGCCATTTCACCCTTGTTGCGCCTGGATTCTTATCAGATCGTGGCAAGGATTGCTTTTCCCTCCGCGTTTGCCGGCGTTCTGCTGTTCGCCCTTTTGCCGGAGCAGCTCCTGCAGGGTCTTGGCCTGGCTTTCACGTTTGGTCACGACAAGCTCAATCACGCCGCCGCCTTCGTCGTGCTGGCGGCTCTCGGAAGTCTCGGCTGGCCGGAACACAAGGCGAAGCTGATCGTCCTCCTCGTGCTCACGGGCGCGGCGATCGAGGGCCTTCAGGCCGTGCAGCTGATAGGGCGCCACCCGGATCTATTCGACTGGGTGGCAGACTGCGCCGGAATGGCCTTCGGGCTGACAATTGCAGGCTGGACAAAGCGGCTCGCCGGCGGATTGCCATAGCTCGAAAGCGCATAACGGAATCGGCGCGCCCGTGCTGCAATATGGGGAAAATGGCCGGCGTCACTTGGGGGGCGCGTTGGGGTAAGTTGCCTGACGGACGCCGGCCAGGCGGAAAAATCAGGTCCGCCGCAAAGTAATGTAGCAGCGATGGCAAAGCGCGGCAGTAGCGTGATCGCGGAAGGTCCGCCTTCTCGCCTCCGATGCGGTGACCCGTTTTGGGTCAATAATTCTGGCACCTGAATTGCGCTGTAAGCAATGCCGGGGAACACTCCGGCGATCGTCCCCGAATATGGGGCCTCGCCGCTTCGCAAATGGAGCGGCGGGCCTTTTTGCCGGACGTTGAAAGCGGCCGATCAGCGGCTTAGCTGATGACGGTGTGCTTGCCCCATTTTCCCCCCAAGTGTTTATTCTCACAAGAGAAATTCTAACGCGCACAAGCTTCGGTGCTTGACACAGGTCGCGACAACTGGATAAGTGGATACACAGATACGCTCTGATTGGACCAAGGACATGGCAGCAGACGCAATCGAGCCGCTGGGCATCACGACCGCCGAGGAGGAGGCTTATCGCCACATTCAGCGTGCCTTGAGGATGGGGCGCTACCGCGCCGGGGACCGGCTTATCCCGGAAGAGATCGCGACGGAAATCGGCATGAGCCGCATGCCGGTTCGCGAAGCGTTCCGCCAGCTGGCCGCGGAAGGTCTTGTGGTCATTCGCCCGAACCGTGGCTGCATCGTCGCCGGGCTTACCCTCGATGAGATTTACGAAACCTTTGAAATGCGCTCGGTGCTCGAAGGGTTGGCGGTGAGGCTTGCCATGCCGCACATCGATGTCGAAGTGCTTGAAGAACTGGAACGCCAGCTCGACCGCATGGAGCGCGCCAGCCAGACCGGCAGCAGCGACTGGGTCGTGCGCCATCAGGCCTTCCATTTGCAGATTTGCCAACTGAGCAACCGACCCAAGCTGGTCCGGCAGATTGCCAGCCTGCACGTCGTGATCGAACCCTACCTGCGCATCTGGTTCGACTATGTCGACAAGCCCGCCAGCGCGCGCGCCGAGCACGAGATCCTGATTGAGGTGTTGCGGTCAGGTGATGCCGGCAAGGCAGAGATCGTCATGCGGGATCATATCGTCGAGACAGCGCCCCTTCTGGCCAACTTCGCAAGTCCCGGCCGCCGCTAGAAAACGCCATCTAACTCGTTGAAGCCGGAAGATAATCCGGCACGACGAAAGGGAACTGCCATACCGGCAAAAAAGAGGAGAATGACATGAAAATTAGCCGCATCGCAGCCATTGCGTCGGTCCTGTTCGGCCTGGTCCAGGCCGCCGTCGCACAAGAAACACCAAAGGCAATTACCATTGCCACCGAAGGAGCCTACGCGCCCTGGAATTTCACAACAGCCGACGGCAAACTGGACGGCTTCGAAGTCGATCTCGCCAATGATTTGTGCGGGCGAATGAAGATCGAGTGCAAGATCGTCGCACAGGACTGGGACGGCATGATCCCCGCGCTGACCGTCGGCAAGTTCGACGTGATCATGGCGAGCATGTTCATCACTGAAAAACGTCTGAAGATCATTGACTTTACCCAGCCATATGCGGTGGATCCCTCAGGTTTCGCGGTCGCAAAGGATAGCGAACTGGGCAAGGTCGGCATTTCCAACGAGCGGTTCAAGCTGGAGAATGAAGCCTCTGCGCAGGCGGCAATCGACAAGCTCAAGCCATTGCTGAAGGGAAAGATCATTGGAGTTCAGGCCGCAACGGCGAACCTGGAATTTGTGAAAAAATACTTCTCGGACGTCGCTGAGATTCGCGAATACAAGACCACCGAGCAACACGATCTCGATCTTGCCGCGGGTCGCATCGACGCGCTCTTCGCACAGCAGACAGCGCTGGCCGCCACGCTGGGCAAACCGGAGTTCAGCGACTATACGCTTGCCGGGCCGGGATTTGTCGGGGGGCTCTTCGGTCTTGGCTCCGGTGCCGGTATCCGCAAAGAGGACATCAAGCTGAAAGATATGCTCAACGGGGCCATCGACGCCGCGATCGCCGATGGCACGATCAAAACCCTGTCGCTTAAATGGCTCAAGAGCGACGTCACTCCAGTCAAGTAGGCGCTTGTCGGCGAACGGCCATTCCTGACCCGTTCCGGAGCTGAGCCGTTCGCCCTGCCGGGGGTATCGATGGTTGACGCATTCCGGCTACTTGGTTTCCAGCACGGAGGTTGGGGGGCTGCTCTTCTCATGGCGGCCTCGGTTACAGTGCTTCTGTCTGTGCTGGGCTTTGCGCTTGGCGCTGTATTCGGTGGGCTGGCAGCGGCCGGCCGTCTCCGCAACTCCAAGGTATTGAGGTTCTTGGCCCTTGGCTATTGCACGGTTTTCCGAGGCGTGCCCGACCTTCTGACCATTTATCTGCTTTACTATGGAGGAAGTGTCGCCCTGACCTCGCTTGGTCATAGCCTGGGCGGGTCCGGATTCGTCGGCGTTCCGGCCTTTGCCACTGGAACCTTGGCCATCGCAATCATCTCGGGCGCCTATCAAGCCGAGGTCTATCGAGGGGCCTACCTCGCCATCGACCAAGGACAGCACGATGCCGCTTGCGCGCTTGGTCTCAACCGGCTGCAGCGGCTGCGACAGGTTATTTTTCCCCAGCTCCTGAGCTACGCGCTGCCAGGTCTCGGCAACGTGTGGCAGTTGGTTCTGAAGGACTCGTCGCTGATATCGGTAATCGGCCTCGTTGAACTGATGCGCCAGGCACAGATCGCTGCAGGTTCGACCCGTGAACCATTCATCTTCTACATTGCTGCAGCCTTGCTCTATCTGGCTATCGCTTCCGTCACGGGCCATGCCTTTTACCGTCTGGAACGAAAGGCGCCGTGGCGCGTCCGGTCGGCATGATAGATTTCAGTTTTTTCCTCGAAATCCTGCCGAAGCTCCTCGCCGGCCTGCCGCTTACGATAGAATTGGCCCTGACTTCCATTGTTGCCGGCTTCGTCCTTGCCGTCACATTGGCGCTTGCCCAGCAATCGGAATCGCCCTTCGTCGTTTTGCCGATCCGTGGCTTCGTTGCCGTGTTCAGGGGCACGCCCCTGCTGGTGCAGATTTTTCTGACATATTATGGCCTTGGTCAGTTCCGGCACCAACTGTCGGCAATTGGATTATGGGCCGTTTTCCGCGAACCCTACTGGTGCGCAATCATCGCGCTGACACTCAACACCACCGCCTATGGCAGTGAAATCCTCCGCGGCGCGATTCAATCGGTGCCGCGCGGCCTTGTCGAGGCGGCCCGGTCTGTCGGCCTGTCCACCTGTCTGACCTATCGGCATGTTATCCTGCCGCTGGCCTTTCGCCAGGCTCTGCCGAGTTACGGCAACGAAATCATCCTGATGATCAAGGGCACGTCTCTGGCCTCCATCGTGACCTTGATGGAGGTGACTGGAATTGCCCAGGGATTGATCTCCCAGACTTACCGCGCCTTTGAAGTCTTCATCTGCGCGGGCGCCATTTATCTCACTTTGAATTTCGCGATCATCCGTGCCTTGGCGGCACTCGAATACTGGATGTCGCGGCATCTGCGGCACCGCCCCTCGACGATGAGGGACGCCGCCTCTTGAGCACGATCAGAAGGGCGTAGCATGCGAAATTTTGAGAAACCAACGCGCTCGGTCGTCGTTTCACGCGAGGCCATGGCCGCCACCTCTCATCCGTCGGCGACCCTGACGGCGGTGGAGATCATGGCGACCGGCGGCAACGCCATGGATGCCGCCATCGCAGCCTGCGCGGTGCAATGTGTCGTCGAACCAGCCTCGACAGGCATTGGAGGCGATTGCTTCGCTCTTCTGTCGCGAAACGGATCCGGCGAGGTCATCGCCTACAACGGATCGGGCAGGACACCCGCCGTCCTCACAATTGACTGGTTCCTCGAACGTGGCATGGCGGAGGTAGCTCGCAATTCTCCTGGCTCCGTCACCATCCCGGGAGCGATCGATGCCTGGACCAGATTGCACGCTGATCACGGGCACATGCCCTTCGATCAAATCCTGGCCCCTGCTATACGCTTCGCCGAGGAAGGCTACGCCATTTCACCGCGGGTCCATCGTGACTGGGCGTTGGAGGAAGAACTTCTGGCCTCCGATGTTACTGCGAAACGGATTTTCCTGCCAAACGGTCGCGCGCCAAGCGTTGGCCAAGTGCATCGCCAGCCTGAGTTGGCTGCAACGCTGCGGCTGATCGCAAGAAAAGGACGAGAGGCTTTCTACGCTGGCCCTGTGGCCGAAGACATGGTCGCCTATCTTCGTGGGCTCGGCGGATTGCACACACTCGAAGATTTCGCCTCGGCAACAGGCGAGTACGTGACCCCGATCAGCACGGCGTTTCGAGGCTGCGATGTGTTCGAATGTCCGCCGAATGGCCAGGGTGTGATCGCGTTGCTGATTCTAAACATCCTCTCGCGCTTCGAAGCCAACGGCGACCCGCAATCCGCGGACCGGCTTCACCTGGAAATCGAAGCGACACGCCTCGCTTACGCCGCGCGTGACCTGCTCGTCGCCGATCCTGATGCGTCCGAGGTCCCGGTGGCCGATATGTTGTCGAATGCTTGGGCCGATCGTCTGGCCGGCATGATTGACCTAAAGCGCGCCCGCGCGGACCTGCCGGCGTTCGATATGCCGCTGCACAGCGACACGGTCTATATTTCCGTTGTCGACAAGGATCGCAATGCGGTCAGTTTCATCAACTCGGTCTTCGACAGCTTTGGCTCGGGCCTGGTCTCGCCACGCTCCGGTGTCGTCTTGCACAATCGCGGGCAAAGCTTTTCGCTTGACCCCAGGCACCCCAATGCAGTGGCACCGAACAAGCGACCTCTGCATACCATCATACCCGGGATGCTTGCGAGAGGCGGCCGGGCAGAGATGCCTTTCGGCGTTATGGGTGGCTACTACCAGGCAATGGGCCACGCGCACCTGCTGACGAAGGTGCTCGACTTCGGGATGGATCTGCAGGAGGCGATCGATCTGCCGCGGGTCGCCCCTGTCAGCGGCACGATGAAGGTCCAGGCCGAACACGGGCTCGCTCGCGAAACCGTAGCTGAACTTAGCCGGCGCGGTTTCGAAATCATTCCTGCCACGGACCCGATCGGCGGTGCGCAGGCTATTCGCATCGATTGGGCAAACGGGACCCTGCTGGGCGGTTCTGAACCGCGCAAGGACGGCTGCGCCCTCGGTCTGTAGGGCGGTTGTGGCCAGAGCGGAATCCAAGATGCTGAAGGCGTTCTTCATCGCCATTTGGCCGGCGAGCAGGAGCCTCTGGCGCCATGGTCCAGATAATTCTTGCACGCCATCGACAATCCGCTCGGCGCGAGATTGTCACCCATGTCTTAGGTATAAACTGTTACTTATATCTCCGGGCCGTACAGGGAAAAAATGGTGCCCGGAGGCGGATTCGAACCACCGACACGCGGATTTTCAGTCCGCTGTCGGTGATTGATATTGTTCAGATTTTAGGCCGAATGTCGCGTTTGTGTCGCGTCAAGCCAAAACCGCCCGCTCGGCCTGAACTCGTTGCCCTGTTCAGCGCCCAAACGCGCGTGCCGTGGTGCCGGCAGTCATTCAGATGGATGATGGTATGGTTCGGCACTCATAGTAAGCACTGATCCCCAGGCAATTTAGAGACTTTCTGAGGTCCATGTTCCCTATGGGCGCAAGCGGCGCGACGACGGAGGTGTTGGCGCAGGCGGCGGGGTCGGCGTCGTCGAGGCTCGCACGCCTGGAAGCCACGACGACCGACGTCGACCAACGGGCAACCGTTGGGCGCTCGATCGATCAGGAGATGGCACGGGCGACGAGCCAGTTCGACAGCGACAGGCGTGTCAACCAGCCGCAAGCGCAGGCGATCGAG
The DNA here is from genome assembly GCF_040321065.1 of Mesorhizobium sp. M0563. Lineage (NCBI taxonomy): Bacteria > Pseudomonadati > Pseudomonadota > Alphaproteobacteria > Hyphomicrobiales > Phyllobacteriaceae > Mesorhizobium > Mesorhizobium sp. M0563. Next base: position 135,973 of record NZ_JAMYQV010000009.1, on the reverse strand, counting down.
AAGCAATTGCAAGTTCTCAAGTCAACCAGCAACGCTGTCGCGGCTCAACAGGCGGGACTGCACGCCATGGAAAGGCAGTCTTCCATCGCATCGCATCTCCTCCAAAGCTTTTTGCGGCGTCAGCAGGATGCCAGCGAGCGGGGTCAAACCGGCCAGGCGGATGCCAGAGTGTTTACGCTCGCCACACCGCCGGAGCGGGCGAGCTCGCTTCATCCGATCTTTCTGCTTCCTGTTCGGGAGATGCCTATATGATTATCGAGTTGTTCGGTCCGCCTGGCGCAGGCAAGACGACCCTTCTCCGCGCCCTTTGCCGTGAGCTGGCGAAACACGACATCCGTGTGAAGACAGTCAATGGCTATCGCCGGATTGATTTTGTGTCTGTCGGTAGCGAAGTCGATTCGGTCGAGGATGAAGGCCCGGAGACACGCCATGGCATCCAGCGTCTGGTGCACAAGCTCGCCACCGCGAGTCCGGTCTTGTTCTCGACCCCGCCGAGCGAGGGGGCCGCTGCGCGGCTTTTGGCATCGATCCCTCCAAAAAGTCGAATATGGGCGTTGCGTCTGAAGATCGACGTCGTTTTGCTTTTCGAAGCCTGGAATACGGCGCAGGCCTCAGAAGGGTACTTCATTTTCGAAGAGGGCATTGTTCAGGCGTTGTGCGCGCTCGTCCTGTTGGGACGAAATCAAAGTATCGACATGGTTCGTAATTGCCTGACGTTCCTGCCGCGACCGGATCTCCTCATTCAAGTCGACGCGCCCGGGGAAACGCTGCGCCACCGCCTCATTGAGCGGTATGCGCGGCAGCCGTACCTCGAGCGCCTTCTCGAAGTCGGAGTGGTCAGGGGCCTGAAGCAAGCGGATATCGCGAGGGAGATCGGGCAATGCCTGCAAGACAAATGGCCGCTGATGCGTGTCGACGGCCTCGACCCACGCAATTTCGAACAGGTCGTCGCGCGCATCGTGGGGCACGGATTGCCCGCGACGGCATGCGTCGGGCCAGACTAGAGGCGCGAGTTGCATGGTGCTCACGGTGAGATCGTTCGTTGGCATTCGCAGATTTCTGCGGGCGCAGCGGCGACCGTTCGGGAGCGTCCATGAGAACCGTGCACCCGCTCGTCGGGATTACCGAGCAAGCCACCAGACGGCTGGGTACGGTGCCCATTACTCCGACACGTACCGGTCCGGCTACTATGCAGCTCTGTGGTCGGGTATCGAAAAGCCTTTGGTCGAACGTATTCTCCTGCCTGTCGGCGGGCCGAACCGGAAATGCCTGGACTTCGCATGCGGCACAGGCCGCATAGCAAATATCGCAGCTCCATTTTTTGGTGAAGTCGTCGGCGTTGACATCTCCCAATCTATGCTGGCTAGCGCACGGGTTCCGAAGAACGTGAAATTGGTCCGCGCTGATCTTACGTTCTCTCCGCTTGCCGAAAGGTTCGACGTGGTCACGGCATTCAGATTCTTCCTCAATGCTGAAGATGAGCTCAGGAAGGATGCACTGTCGGCCATCAGCGCGCATTTGAACGAAGGTGGATTGCTAATCTCGAATATCCACATGAATGCGACCTCCCCAATAGGGCTGGTCTGCCGCATTCTGAACCGTTATGCAGGAGGGACAGTCCGCCACACTTTGAGCATTAAAGGATACGAGCAGACGCTCATTGCAAATGGCTTTATTGTCGAGCGGATAGTTGGGTACGGTTTTTTGCCGCGACCCGGGAAATTGCTGCCAAGACTGTGCGAAATATTGATGGTGCCGTTTGAAAGGATCTGCGCAAGTGCCAGGATTCCGGCGGAGCTTGCGCAGAATTTCCTGGTGGTTGCCAGAAAGCGGTAAAGCCGGCGGGCACATGAAATTTGAAACCGAGCATTTGCCATGAGGCTGGTCTTTGTTGAAGCTGATGTCGCGTTCATGTCGCGTGGAGTTGCCGACAGTCGCAGGAAACCCTTGAAACTCAACGGTAACAGTTCGCAACACGGCGCGACATGAAATGCCGTAAGTCGCCAAGCTGGCGACACCGCAAGCCATTGACTTTATATGAGGAAGTAGTGGTGCCCAGAGGCGGATTCGAACCACCGACACGCGGATTTTCAGTCCGCTGCTCTACCAACTGAGCTATCTGGGCCTGCTCCGGCGGGCGGCAATCTGCACACCGGGTTCATGAAAGCGCCGTCGGCACCCCTTGAAAGCGCGTGGGTTATAGCACGGGAATCCGGCCTGTCCAGCGCTTAGAGCATGATCTCGAAAAGTGGAATCCGGTTTTCGGAAAAGATCATGCTCAAACAAAAAGCATGATCCCGAAAAGTGGAATCCGGTTTTCGGAAAAGATCATGCTCAGGCAAAACGCCAGAACCTGTTCCATCCGACTCTACCCGGATGGAACAGCTTCTGGACATTGAGTTCAGGCGGGAAGCGACAGGCAGTCGGCAAGGCCGATCATCGGTCACAATCGCGGCCGCGAAACCGTCCCGAGCTTGTGGAAAACTGCAGGCGGACGGCGCTATTTCTGGTGGTCGTCGTCGTCCTCGTCGTCGCGGCCCGGGATGACGTAGACGCCCTTCAGCCAGCGGTTGAGGTCGATGTCCTTGCAGCGCTTCGAGCAGAACGGGTAGGTTTCGCGCGCCGATGGCTTGCCGCATTCGGGGCAGGGCCGCTTGGGTCGCAGCGGCGTGACCTTGTCGTCCGGGCTCATATCCGCGCACCCGCCAGCCAGTTGACGTGCACCTTGAAGCCTTCGCCGCTCAGCAGCGCCACCGTCTCGTAGAGCGGCAGGCCGACGACGTTGGTGTAGGAGCCGACGAGCTTGACGACGAAGGCGCCGGCAAGCCCCTGGACGGCATAGCCGCCGGCCTTGCCGCGCCATTCTCCCGACGCGATATAGGCGTCGATCTCCTCGCGCGGCAGCCGCTTGAAGCGCACCCTGGTCTCGACCAGCCGCAAGCGCTGCTTGCCGCCCGGCGTGATCAGGCAGATGCCGGAATAGACCCGGTGCGAACGGCCGGACAGCAGCCCGAGGCAGTTGGCGGCATCGTCGAGCGTCTCGGCCTTGGGCAGGATGCGCCGCCCGACGGCAACCACCGTGTCGGCGGCCAGCACGAAGCTCGGCAGGTAGTCCGTCTCGGTTTTCAGCGAGACCAGCGCCTTCTCGGCCTTCTGCGTCGCTAGCCGCTTGGCCAGCGACCGCGGATGCTCGGCACGCAGCGGCGTCTCGTCGACATCGGCCGGCAGCACGCGATCCGGCTCGATGCCGGCCTGCTGCAACAGCTCGATCCGGCGCGGCGAACCCGAGGCAAGCACGAGCTTCTGCAAAATGCCCATCGCGATCCCGGCCGGGTCCTTGAACTTACTTGAAGCGGTAGGTGATGCGGCCCTTGGTCAGGTCGTAGGGCGTCATCTCGACCAGGACCTTGTCGCCGGTCAAAACGCGGATGCGATTCTTGCGCATGCGGCCGGCCGTATGGGCGATGATTTCATGTTCGTTTTCGAGCTTGACCCTGAACATCGCGTTGGGCAGCAATTCCGTCACGACACCCGGAAACTCGAGGACTTCTTCCTTCGGCATTCGATACCTTTGCTTGGATGGGTACTTCCAGCGCCCCGGCCGGAAAGTTGCGCGGAACCTATATGATAAACGTCCGCTTGTGAACACGCTTAATCCGCGGCGTTTTCAGCCTCGTTGCCGAGAAAACGGCGGCCGATCCGCGCCTTCAGCCGCTCGCGCACGTCGCGATAGGCAGCCATGATCTGTTCGCGCGTGCCGCTGACGCCGGTCGGGTCGGGCATCGGCCAATATTCGACTTCGACGGCCAGCGAGCGGGTGAGTTCGAGCGCGGTGTGGTGGGCTTCCGGCGCCAGCGTCACGATCAGATCGAAATAATCGTCTTCGAGGTCGTCCATCGTTCTCGGGTGCCGTTCGCCGAGCGACAGCCCCTCTTCGGCCAGCACGGCATCGACGAACGGATCGCGTTCGCCGCCGCGCACCCCGGCCGAGGCGACGAAAGTGGTAGGCGGGAGCACCTTGCGCGCCAGCAATTCGGCCATCGGCGAGCGCACGGCGTTCATGCCGCAAACAAACAGGATCGAGCGGGGCAGGATCGAGCGGGGCAGCGGGGCGGCCAGTTTAACCTCGCCAGTGCAGCACGCAAACCAGCGTGAACAGCCGGCGCGCCGTGTCGAAATCGATGTCGATCTTGCCGGCAAGCCGGTCCATCAGCGTCTGCGAGCCTTCATTGTGCAGGCCGCGCCGGCCCATGTCGATCGCCTCGATATGGCTGGGCGTCGCGGTGCGGATGGCGTCGTAATAGCTTTCACAGATCATGTAGTAATCCTTGACGATGCGCCTAAGCGGCGTCAGCGACAGGATATGGGTGACCACGGCTGCGCCGTCCTCGCGCGCCACCGCGAACACCAGCCGGGATTCGGCCAGCGACAGTTTCAGTCGGTATGGCCCGGCACCGTCGTCATTGACCGGCTGGAAACGGTTCTCCTCGATCAGGTCGAAGATCGCCACCGCCCGCTCATGCTCGACATCGGGCGTCGATCGGCCGATCGTCTCGTCGAGCTCGACATCGATCAGCCTGGCGCGGGTTTCGTCGTAGTCGGACATTTCTACATGTTCAGCCGGATGGCGACGGAGCGTCCATGCGCATCGAGTCCTTCCGCCTTGGCCAGCGTGATCGCCGCCGGCGCCAGCGCCCGCAACTGTTCCGGCCCGAGCTTCAGGATCGAGGTACGCTTGACGAAATCGAGCACCGAAAGCCCGGACGAAAAGCGCGCCGAGCGCGCCGTCGGCAGCACGTGGTTGGAGCCGGCGACATAGTCGCCGATGGCCTCCGGCGTATGCCGGCCGAGAAACACCGCACCGGCATTGCGCATCCGCGCCAGGAAAGGCTCTGGGTCGTCGATGGCAAGCTCGACATGTTCGGCCGCGATGCGGTCGACCAGCGGCAGTGCTGCCTCGATCGTCGGCACCAGGACTATGGCGCCGAAATCGCGCCAACTCGCCGCCGCCGTCGCGGCGCGCGGCAGGTTCTGCAATTGGCGTTCAACCGCCTGTTCGACCGCGTCGCCGAAGGCAGGGTCGTTGGTGATCAGGATCGATTGCGACGACACGTCGTGCTCGGCCTGGGCCAGCAGGTCGGCTGCGATCCAGTCGGGGTCGTTGCTGCCGTCGGCGACGACCAGCACTTCCGAAGGCCCGGCGATCATGTCGATGCCGACCGTGCCGAACACCTGGCGTTTGGCCGCCGCGACATAGGCATTGCCGGGGCCGACGATCTTGGCGACGGGCTTTATCGTCTCGGTGCCATAGGCAAGGGCTGCGATCGCCTGGGCGCCGCCGACGCGGTAGATTTCGGAAACGCCGGCAAGGTCGGCCGCGACCAGCACCAGCGGCGGCACGTCGCCGCCGGAGGCTGGCACCACCATGGCAATGCGCTCGACGCCGGCGACCTTGGCCGGCACGGCGTTCATCAGCACCGAGCTCGGATAGCTCGCCGTGCCGCCCGGCACATAGAGCCCGACGGCCTCGATCGCCGTCCAGCGCGAGCCGAGCTCGACGCCGGCGGCGTCGGTATAGCGATCGTCTTTAGGCAGCTGCCGCTGGTGATGGGAGCGGATGCGCTCGCGGGCGAATTTCAGCGCCTCGACCGTCTGCGGATCGGCTGCATCGTAAGCCTTGGCAATGTCATCCTTGGACACCGCAATGCCGAGCCTTGTCAGGTCGCCGCCGCCGAATTTCTGCGTGTAGGCGACGAGCGCCGCGTCGCCGTCGGCGCGCACCTTGGCGATGATCTCGCGCACCACGGCGTCGACGTCGGCCGAGACTTCCCGCTTGGTCAGCAGGAACGCGGCAAAGCGCTGCTCGAAATCGGCGTCGGACTGGCGAAGCGTGATGGCCATCGGCTCAGACCCTGTGGACCGGGCGCGACGTCGCTTCCCAGGCACCGCCGACATCGGCAAGCCGCGCCTCGATGCATTCGACATCGAGCATGATGGCGCCGCCTCCCGCAAAGATCAGCTCGACGATGCCGGCCGGCTTGTCTAGCGCGAGAAAGCTGATCGCCAGCAGCGACAGCACCTCGTCCGGTTTGTCGCGGGCAATGCCGCTGGTCTTGGCGGCGAGCACCCGGTCGAAATGCAGCACCGCTTGCCGCCGCTCATTGTGCTGGCGCCAGAAGCCCGATTTCGCCTCCCAGACGAAGCGGTTCATGGTCAGCACGAAGCGCTTGACCGAAGGCAGGTATTCGAGATCGCTGACCTTCATCACGGCATCCTGGACATGCGCCGAGATGATGCTCAGATCCTGATCGTCGAGCGCGACAAGCTTAAGGCCATTCATGCGGAATTCGCACCTGCGAAGGTTTACATTTGGCCTTCTGTTAGGCGGTCTTGGCGATCCGCGCAACCGGACCGCAAGCCTTGCGGAAAGGCTTTACCCCGAAATGCGCTCGATCTCCGCGCCGCAGCCGGACAGCTTTTCTTCCAGCCGCTCGAAGCCGCGGTCGAGATGATAGACGCGGTTGACCGTGGTCTCGCCTTCTGCCGCAAGGCCGGCGATGACCAGCGACACCGAGGCGCGAAGGTCGGTTGCCATGACAGGCGCGCCCTTCAGCTTCGCCACGCCGTCGACGATCGCCGTCTGGCCGGACAGCGTGATGTGGGCGCCGAGCCGGGCGAGCTCCTGGACGTGCATGAAGCGGTTTTCGAAGATCGTCTCGGTGATGCGCGACTTGCCCTTGGCCATCGTCATCAGGCCCATGAACTGCGCCTGCAGATCGGTCGGGAACGCCGGGAACGGCGCCGTCGTCACGTCGACCGGCGAAATGCCGGCGCCGTTGCGCCTGACGCGGATGCCGGAATTGGTCTGCGTGATCTCGGCACCGGTCTGCGAAATGATGTCCAGCGCCGTCTGCAACAAGTCGGGCCGCGCGCCTTCCAGCACGACGTCGCCGCCGGTCATCGCCACCGCCATCGCATAGGTGCCGGTCTCGATACGGTCGGGGATCACCCTGACGCGGGCGCCCGACAGCGCCTCGACGCCGTCGATGGTGATGGTCGCGGTGCCAGCGCCGGAGATCTTCGCGCCCATCGCGTTGAGGCAGTCGGCAAGGTTGACGATCTCGGGCTCGCGGGCTGCGTTTTCGAGCACCGTCTCGCCCTTGGCCAGCGAGGCCGCCATCATCAGCACATGGGTGGCGCCGACCGAGACTTTCGGGAACACATAGCGGTTGCCGACAAGCCGGCCGTTTTTGATCTTGGCGATGACATAGCCGGTGTCGACGTCGATATCGGCGCCCAGCGCCTGCAGGCCTTCGAGGAACAGGTCGACCGGGCGCGTGCCGATGGCGCAGCCGCCGGGCAGTGACACCTTGGCCTCGCCCATGCGGGCCAGCAGCGGGCCGATCACCCAGAACGACGCCCGCATCTTCGAGACAAGCTCATAAGGCGCCGTGGTGTCGACGATGTTGCGGGCGGAGAAAGTGATGGTGCGCGAATAGCCCTCTTGCTGCTTTTCGCGGCGGCCATTGACCGAATAGTCGACGCCATGATTGCCGAGGATGCGGATGAGCTGCTCGACATCGGCCAGATGCGGCACGTTTTCCAGCGTCAGCGTATCGTCGGTCAACAGCGAGGCGATCATCAGCGGCAGCGCGGCGTTTTTCGCACCCGAGATCGGGATGCTTCCGGCAAGCTTGTTGCCGCCGACAATTCTGATGCGATCCATGAAGAGCGTCCCCTCGGCCGAAAGGCCGGTTAAATCGGTTGAGTCAGTTGCGGCCCATCTAGACCATTGGCCGGCTTGGTTCAAGAAACAGGCTATTTCCCCGCGTTGGCCCACGATACCTTGGCCAAAATACCGGCGACCAACATAGCCGATTCGCGTTAATCCTTCTGCTTTGCCGCCTGCAGCCCGTCCGGCCGCTGGTCGGCCCCGCCGGTTCGCCGTGAGCGCGATTGCGCCTTGCGCTTCTGCAGATTGGCACGCAACTGCTCGGCCAGCCGGTCCTTCCGGCCAGCCTTTTTTGGTAGACCATCCTTGTTCGGAGAAATTGTCTTGTCGTTCATCGTCCCGTCCCCGGCCGGCGACCCGCCGGTGCGGATCAAGGGATAGCCAACATTGTGGCATGGCCATGTCCGGAACAATCGCCTGGTGCGGCCTTTCAACCCGTCTTTGTCTTGGCCTTGCGCTTGCCGGTTCGATATGGCAGAAGCCCCGCCATCGGCGGCTGCGGTAGCTCAGTGGTAGAGCACTCCCTTGGTAAGGGAGAGGTCGAGAGTTCAATCCTCTCTCGCAGCACCAGATCGTTTTCGCTAGCGCACCTTCCAAGGCCGCTTGACCTGCTCGATGATGATTGTGCACGGTTGGCGAGGTTGCCGAAAAATAGGCGCCCCGCGACCTGCCGAGTGCCACGCGCGCAGGCTTGTCAAAAATGATGGTCTTGCACGCTCACCTCCCGAGTCTCGAACGCGACTCAATCCTCTGTGATGTGATAGCTTACCGCCATGTCGGATCATATTCTGCCTGGCCAGAAGCAGCCCAAGCTGATCGTCGTCGTGGCGTTCGAATCGTGGCGAGGATGGCGAACTGTTTCCCACCTTTGGTCCGGCCGATCAGCAAAGCGAGGAACGCGCCATCCGCACCGCTAAGACGCTCGCAGGGAAGCACGTTGGCGTAATCGCATGGAGCCGTGACGCGAACCCGGCGCTTGGTGACTACGGCCCGCCGACCGTGCTATTCACCAGCGGTGACGTGCCGGATATGGAGTAAATTCAGTCGGGGTCTATCTCACGGTGCTCGATGGGACGTGCTTTACAAGGATGATGAGCCTTTTTGCTCGATTCATCCTCGCCCTTTCAGTCTGCTTGATCTGTCTGCCTTTGGGATCCAAAGCGGCTCCAGGCTCCACAGCATCCCGCGATGTGCAGGAGGCCGAGGCGTGCAGTCCTCTAAACAAAGCCAACGAAAGAGTATTAAGGACGCCCGCTATTCAGGTTACGGACCACTTAATTAGGTATGGTGACCAACCTGGGTTTCTGCATCAAGAAGAGATCTACATAGGCGATATGGTATACTCACGACGCCAGCCTTTTGGGCGCTGGATCGCGACGGCACGTCCTCCGGGCAGCGACTTGAATCCGGACGGGACGCCGATAAACCGAACTTGCAGCCGCGTCGGTGAAGAGAAGTTGGACGGCATAAATACCGTGGTCATCAGATATGATAAAATGATCAACGACCAACACCGGTCGTACCGCTGCACCACTTGGCTTGAAACTCCAAAATACAGACCCCTAAAGATGGTGTGTAAAGGACCCTTTGAGTGGACAAGATATTGGTTCTACCGGACCGACATTAAGCCGCCGATGCCACCACCGAAGTGAGCGCCTCTCGCCGTTTCACCTCTCAAGTTCCGTTCATGCCGCATCATCGCATCCGCGATGACCTCGCGGTGGCGTGTATAGATGCCGGGGCTCGACACAATTGATGCAGGCGTGCCGAAGACGCACGGTTGATCGTTCCAAGCGATTGTGGCGGGACGGTCCATGTGCCAATTAATTGCGGTACACTGACGTGCCCGATTTGGAGAGCCTCATTTGAAATGCGCCGGCAAATTGATCGTCGCAACAGCACTGCTGATTGCTGGCTGTCAAAGCGATGGTAGAACCCAGTTTGAAGCAGGCAGAGCGAAACTGCAGAGTCCGGAACAGAGGCGCGCTGCAATTCAGCACTGCCTCAAAGGCGTAACATCGAAAAAGAGATGGGTTCGAGGACGACCTCCTCCCGGAGGCGTGAAGTGGTGCACCGACTTTGTCAATGCTTGGGCCACCGGCCGCTGGACCTATAACGACTATCGCAACGGAACTCCGAAGACCGGCTATGACTACAGAAGAGACAAGATCGTGAAACTTCCCGCCCCATGAAGGCCTGGACCGTCGTTGTCAGGCCTCGCTGGAAATATGAGCCCCGAGCGGGAAATGGACGGCTATGCAGGTCAGGCGAACCCAATCCGATGGCGTTGGGGTCAAAACCCAACACGCTGAACGACCCGAGTTCGACCCAGGGCAGACATTCACAGCTCGTTGACCGACTGTCTGCAACAGGTGGAGAGCGGAAGTACCACCCCGGGAAATGTCGCCTCAGTCGAGGCTGGCCGGCGACGAGAACGGCTGCTTGGCGTCGACCACGAAGATGGCCAGCTCATCGAGATCGGTTGTGCCGGCGCTGAACACCTCCATCGGCGTGTTGGCCCCGTGTCCGATCATGGCTGTGCCAGCTTCAGCATAGGTCGCTCCGTGGGGCGTCCTCTGGCCGACCTTGCCGGCCAGCACATAGAAGGCCTCCGGTCCCGGATGCGTATGGATCTTCGTCTTGACGCCGGGCGCTCCACCGGCGCGGTTGACGCGCAGCAAATACTCGCTTGCACTGATCGGAGGGATCGGTCCGATCTCGATGACCTTGGTTCCGCCGGTTGTCGAGCCATCCTTCGGTCCAAGCGTGAACAGCCAGACCTTGCCTGCGATCTCCGCCGCAAGCGAGGTCGGGCCCGCCGCGCTTTGGGCCTGCGCCAGCGTTGGCAGATTATCCAGCCGCCAGTACAACGGTCCGGAGGGCAGTTCCGTCACCTTTTTCTCAACCACCGGCTCGACGGCGAATTTGCTGTCTGCGGGCATTGAGACTGACGTCATCAGCCCGAAAGCACACACCGAGAATATAAGCAGGCTAATACGGCGGGCGCTGAGGGAATGCGGCTTCATGGTTGGTCCTCCCTTTTCATGGTCGCCCCCTCGACCCAATATTAGCTATTAGCATATGTACCGCCTTACGGCGCGGACCAATTTCGGGCCACCCTAGTGCGCCTGCCGCCAAAGAAGACTGTTCATGATGCCAAACCGTCTCGGGAGAGTTTTCAAGTATTGGAACTAGGTCGTCGCGGTGGCATTGGCTGCGATGACGAGTGCCAGCAGCGAAACGCGTGGCTCCTCCGCGTCGTCAAATGGGTAGCCGGCCCCGTTTATGGTTCGAAGCGGTCTTGCCCCCAGGCTACTGTGTCTGACGTGAGTCCAACGGTCCAGCCGTCCAAAATCGGTCCGCGCATGGTAGCCAGAGCCGTTCAGGCGGGCGCTCGAAAATGTCTGAGATGCCAAGGTCGGCGCACAGCTCCGTTCGCATGCGCCATGATGCGTGCGGGGAAAGGCTTCTGGTCTGCCCCTGCTGCAGGCGGCTTAGCAAAGCTTGCAGCCGGGAACAACCACTCAACGACTCGCGTTTCTTGCCAGGGCCCGCTTCTTTTGCAACAGGGCGGCGGGCGTCGAAGGCTCGCAAATGTCGCGCCGGCGTTTCAATAGCACTCGCCTCAGCCCTCACGATTTGGCTATTTGTGAACGCGTGTTTGATCAGGTTTGCGCAGATGAACACATTGACCTTTTAAGCCTGGATGCCGAAGCCTTAGCGGTGATGATTGTCGCAATCTTCCGAAACTTGACTACCAATGAGCGCGAACTGCTGGAGGAAGTTAGGTCTCTTCGTCGCTCAAAAGGCACAGAGAAGGCGCACTAGCTTTGCGGCGTTCCGAGGTGAATTGGTCTAATCCCGCTTTGGCACAGCCGTTTGGCATCTGAATTGCCCATTGAGAATCGCCAGAGTGTAGCCACCGAGCTTGCGAAGGGGATGGAAATGGGCTTAGCCAAAGACTTATCGGATGTCGCGCTCACATTCGAATGTCCGGATTGCTCGCATCCGGCGGTAAGAAAGGGCTCTGCACTAAGAACAATCGCGCACTTCAAATGCGACGGGTGCAACGCAAAGGTGCGGATCACCTATCCGCAGAAGCTAGCGATCTTTGAAAAGCACAGGCTATTGGCCGCAGGCGACCGCCGCCAGCGAGGCCAGGAACACTACGGTGCCCGCAACATCGATCGGGCCGCCGATGCGGCCGAAGTGGCTTCGCGACCTCTGCCGCGTGCAGCGACGCGTGCTTAAGCCTTCCTCATCCGCGCGGCCTTCGCCCTTTTTACGCATGTTGACCGTGAGAATGCCGTCCATCGGAATAATTCGGGCGAAGGGCTCGTTAGTTCCTTAGACGATGCTAAAATATGACAAAGTGTGTCCGAATGTCACTTCATGAAGCCCGCCAGACAGGCTGCGGCTTGCTCTGGCCTAACCTCGAAGGGAACCAGGGATGAAAACGGCCGTTTCGACCTCTTTGACAAGACGAAGTGTTGTTGCCGCGCTGGCGCTGGCCGCCGCGTCGACGGCGGTATTGCCTGCCGACAACGCACTCGCCCAGGCCAAGAAAACCACAGCTGAAGAAAGTCTGTATGAGAGGCTGGGGGGTGTGTTCGCCATCGCAGCGGTGATCGATCATTTCAGCGACGCCGTCGTGAAGAACCCGATCGTCGGCAAGAAGTCGAAGAACCCACAATTGCGCAAATGGCACACCAAGAACCTTGAAAGGTTGCCCGGCCTCAAGTTCATGCGCACGCTGTGGGTCTGCGACGTTTCTGGTGGGCCCTTCAAGTTCGTCGCCACCAAGCCCGGCACGACGCCGCTCGGCCTCGAGGAGGCGCATCGCGACCTGCGGATTTCCCCTGCGGAATTCGATGAGGTCGCAGCGGAACTCGGGCGGACCCTGGATCATTTCAAGATTCCGAAGCCTGAGAAAACCGAAGTCTTGGAAGCTTTCGCCGCCCACAAAGACGAGGTCACCGCCGGCAACGTCAAGCGGGGCTGAAGCGCTTATATCGTGCGGGCGGATGCATTCGCATGGCGCCAGCGTCGCCCTGAATGCAGCGCGGCCCTGACCTCGAGATCAGATGGGCCTCGGGACATCGTCGACCCACCTCTACGAACCTTGCAGCTCAAGGTGAGAACGCGGAATTTTCGACAGACGCCAGGGAAGGTTCGGCCTGGACCTCCTCCGTCACGACTTCGAAGCGGGTAAGCCGCGAAAAACCGAAACTGGTTGAGATGGCGACGTCGGTCGCGTCGCGCCCGGTTGCCATCAATATCCGCCCGATGCGCGGGCGGTTGTGGCGAGGATCGAATGTGAACCAGGTGCCGGCGAGATAGGCCTGGAACCAGGCGCTGAAATCCATCGGATACGGCGCCGGGGGTACCCCGATGTCACCGAGATAGCCGGTGCAGTACCGCGCGGGAATATTCATGCAACGGCATAGCGCGATCGCCAAATGGGTAAAGTCACGACAAACGCCGGCCTGGTCGGTGAAGCTGTCGTGAGCCGTCCGCAGCGGGTCGGCTTTCTGGTAGTCGAAGACGATGTGATTGTGAACGAAATCGCAGATCGCCTGGACACGCGCGCATCCAGGCGCGGTATTGCCGAATTTCGCCCAGGCAAAATCTCCAAGACGATCGGTATCGCAGTAGCGGCTGCCGAGAAGAAAGACGAGCACTTCGTCCGGCAGGTCCTTGATCTTGTGCTGCACAGCCTGCTCGGCGACCGCATCGGGCTCGCCGCTGTCGTAGATATCGAAGGTGGTTGAGATCGTCGTCAGGCCCGAGGGCGCCTCGATCCTCGTGCAGGCGTTGCCGAAACCGTCGACGTAGCCGCGTGCTTCGACGGGACGATCGAAATCGATGACCTGTTCCGTCAACAGATCGACCCGGCGCGATGGATGGATTTCGAGCGCCAACAGCATCGGCGTTGGCTGCGGACATTCGTAGGTGAGGGTGTAACCTGCGCGGATCCGCATCGACGCTCCGATTGTTGTCATTCAGCAACCGGGCAAACTCCGCGTCGGCCAAACAGTTCCGGGAAAACATCAGCGGATGCTAATTTTCCTACGCACCGATCTCCTTCGCCACATTCACCTCGACGGTCATTGCAAGAAAGCTCGACGCGCTTCCCGAATAACTCCCGGAAAGCGGAATGGCTTGACGAGGATGCCGGGCCACGGCCACCCTGATCAAATCCCGATTGCCGACAATGCCATTGGTGGGGTCGAACTCGACCCAGCCGGCACCCGGCAGGTAGACCTGGCACCAGGCATGCGTCGACCCGCCGCCAAGAACCGTCGCGCTGTCGCGGCTCGGCACATAGACGTAACCAGTCACAAAACGGGCGGCAAAGCCGAGCGAACGAACCGCCTCCATCATGAACAGCGCAAAGTCCCGGCATGTGCCGCGACGCAGGTGCAACGTCATCAGCGGCGGCTGCGTCCCTGGCTCGCTTCGACGGGAATACACAAAGCTCTCGTGGACGGCATAGCAAAGCGTCATCAACAGATTGCCGGTCCCGGTGTGCCCTGCGGCACTGAGGAACTGTCGTGCCCACTTGCCAACCTCGTCACTGTCATCCTCGTATTGACGTTCCATCGTCTGGGAGAGATCTGCGGCTTCGTCGGGATCGTAGGAAAACGGATAGTGAAGCGCAGCTTCGTCGATACGGAAATCGGGCGCATGCTGCGGCGTGTGGTCCAGCCGAATGTCTGTCGCAAAGCGCAGTTCTTTCGCGGGATTCTCGAAATCGATCACCGCCACGCAGTTTCCGAAAACGTCATGGATCCAGCGACCCTCTTTCGGCTCGGGATCGACAGACAAGGCGTGGTCCAGGAGTCTTTGATCGAAGCTGTCGCGCGGTCTGAACATCAGCCGATGCTCGCCGAACCTCACCGGCCGGCTATAGCGATAGACCGTCGTATGCTGGACTGAGAAGATCGGCATCAGTTTTGGTCGACAAGTTTACCTGCGATGTTGGCGCAATCATATAATCTTTTCCACGCTCATTCGATGGTTCCTACTCGGAACCTGCGCGAACTGTTTCCGCTCTGAGCGACCCTTCCGGCAGCGGCCGCATGAGTTCAGCCTCGGACTTCGTCAGATGGATCCATGCCGCCCAGTCCGATGGCCGCAGCACAACCACTTGCCGATTGTGATATGGCGCGACATCCGGGCTTGGATCGGTCGTCAGCATCGTGAACGTCGGCGGCTTGTTGCCGACAGCCTGGCGCCAAAGCCCGGCAATCGCCATGAACGGATGGCCATTCAGCGTGAACCTGTGCTTGGCTTTCGGATATTTCGTTCCCGTGAATTCGAAGAATGCCGACGCCGGGACAAGGCAGCGTTTGCTGTTGCCGAACTGCCGGCCCTCCGAGCGAAAGTTGAATACAGGTCCGCCTTTTGGTCCGGCCGGAGGAAAGCCGAACGTCATCGACGCCAGTTCGATTGTGTTGCCGGCAGCCCGCATTACAGGCGCGGGGTCGTTGATGTGGATGTCATCCGCCTGCGGCAGATTCAGTTCGGTTTGATGGCTGGGAATATTGAGCGTCAGCAAAGCCATCATCCGGCAATACTCGGCCCAGGCGATGTGCTGCTCGTAGTCATTGCACATTAATATGGCTCCGGACGCTCGATCGAGATCAGTTTCAATATAGCGTTATCGGTTCGCGCCGATTGCTGCCGGACTTGCCCTATTTGGGCCGGCGTGCGGCGGCGATGGCCTGCAACAGATTGATGCTGTTCATGTCGGGTTCGCTGGATGCGGCAACGGCAAGTGCGGCGGCCTCGGCTATTTTCGCGACGTCGTCGCTGCTGATTGTTCCGCGCTTTTCCAGCAGATTTATAAGTTCGACAACGAGAAGAAAGGCGTTCACGCCATATCGTTCGGCTTTGAGCTCGAACTCGCCTCGAGCCAATCTCTCCGCGTCTCCTTCAGCCCGTTTGTCCATCTCGGCGTCCTCTCCTATGGCGACAAGCTGTGAACGCTTAGCACGAATGGTTTAATCCTTCGAACTGGCCGCACCTTTCGCCAGTTGCCGATTGCCGGAGCTTGGCACCGTGTCGCCGGCGGCAAGGGCACGGCTTCAGCCAAGGATGAGACCTGCCAATAGAACCGTAAGGATAAGGGACAGCACGACGGCAAGCAGCCCGCATGCCTCCAAGGTGTTGGTTTGCCAAACTTTCGTCGGGCGCCTCCGGTTTGAATTCCCATTTCGCGAAACAAACTTCATCGGGCACCAGATTGGACGCGGAGCCGGCTTGAATTTGTGTAAGCGCTCGTCTTCATCTGTCCGGAACGGCAGATGCGCCGCGGCATCTCCACGGAACTCCGAAGCACTGCCTGCGCGGCGCCGGCCTGCTTTTCATCGACGCGGGCCATCACCAGAACGACACCCTCTGCGATCTTCGGCTTGCCCGGCTTCTGGGCAAAATTGGCGAAGGTTCCGAGAAGCCCGCCGCCAAAGCCGCCCCACGCCGCACCGACCAGAGCCATGCCGGTCATCCCCGCGGGATCAATGCCCTGAGCTCCAAAAGCGCTAAAACCGGCCAGCAGACCAGCCGTCGCGCCAAGTGCGGCGCCTGCGCCCGCACCTCGCCAGAGAGCGCTCATCTCATCGTTGTAATATCCAGCAACGCTGATCGGTTCATCGTTGTCATTGTAAGATCCGACCACGCTGATCTGCCGGCGACGAATCCCGGCGGCCTGAAGCCTGGCAACAGCACGTGCTGCCTGGGCATGGGAATCGAATAGTCGGCTGATCGTTTGCATTTACGCCCAAACCCGACGCTCGTTCGGAGCGTCGGGCTTCTCCTCTCTGGCTTGAACTCTTCCGCCCAGACGCATCTTGGTCGCGCCAAAGCTCACTACAACGTGAGCCAGCCGGCTACGTTCCTCAGCCGGGGCTTCGGTCCATTTCTGGAGGGTATTGCTTAGGACCTAAGTCTGACCTGCCTGGGCGCAGTGAGGCCACGCCGAGCGAGGGGAGCGGCTGTCCGCCACGCAAGTAGAACATTAGATACGGCTAAAGATTCCTCGCGGGCCTCGCTGTCGAAGAGCCCACCGCACCAGTCGGCACGGCGGGCGACGCAGAGTCTACCCCGGTGGTGGGATAGCAGACGGCGGTGCGTCCAAGGCTCAGCTGATGCTTCTGGACCAGTTATCTACCTGGCGCTCTGCCTCTTCCTTGGCGATGCCATATCGCTCCTGGATACGTCCCAAGAGCTGGTCTCGGTTGCCCTCGATCCGATCAAGATCATCGTCGGTGAGGTCACCCCACTGCTCTTTCGCCTTGCCTTTGAACTGCGTCCATTTTCCCTTGATTTGATCCCAGTTCATATGCTCCTCCTTGCTTCCTGGGCCCGCACTGAAGCGGAGCGCGGACCGATCGGCATTTCAATGTCGGTGACGAATGAAGATCAGCGGCCGCTAAAAGTTCCGGTGCCGGCGCAAAAAGCCCGCCGTGCCCGTGCCGGACTGCGAGCTGATGTTGATGATGCCCGGAGCTTGATGCTCTCTCGCAGCGCCATCCTATCCCGTTGAAGTCGCCGAGCTTCTCGCTGGTTGGCTTTGGCTGGCAAGCCTCGAAAGGCTACCCAGCAGCATTGTTCTGTCCTTGCCGATCATCAGCACGCCGCTGTCGGGCGCCAACAGTGCCGAGAACGGCAGCATCGCCGCGCCGATCGGCGAGGCCTCGGGGCCGAATTGCCCAGATACGATTTCCGGCGCCACGATGCCGATGGCGCTGATCCTGTTGAACTGGGTCTGCACCTTTGCCAGCAGCTCGAGATGGATCGGCCGCGGCAGGATGCTGTCGAGGACGATCGCTTCGATGTCGATGACGGAGGTGATGGCGATGATCGCCTCGACCAGCGCATTGGCACAATCGTCGATCCATTCGGACAGCGGCTCGCGCGCCCCCGGCGGCAAGGGGTCGAGTTCGCGCACGCGATTGATCTCGATGCCGCGCGATTTGAGATGATTGACCAGCACATAGATCGAAGCGCGATGCAGCAGGCTCTGGTAGCGCGCCGGCTTGGCCGCCACCGAATCGAGGCTTGAAGGCGAGACCGGCAAAGGACCGAGCGCGGCGCTGTTGCCGTGCGGACCGGTATGGACCTTGCCGCCTTGCACCAATCCGCCGCCGACAAAGGTGTCGATCGAAATATGCATGAAGTCGCGGAACCGCGCGCCGGTCCCCTGGATGAGTTCGGCGAGTGCGGCCGATGACGCGTCGTTTTCCACGAAGACCGGGGTCTTCGGTTTTGTGGCGAAGAATGTCGTCAGATCGATTGCTTCCCAGCGGCTACCGAGGTCATCGGGAAAGCCGAGTTCCTCGCTCCAGCCGCCGAGGAAATATGGCGAAGCGATGCCGACACCGACGATGCTGGCATCGCCAAGCCCCTCGACCAGCTTGTCGAAATTGGCCAGCGACATGTTGCCGGCCTTGAGCACCAGATCGGGGTCCGGAAAGCGATATTCGTGCGACTCGCGGGAGCGGACCTCGCCGGCGAAGTCGACGAGCACGGCTTCCAGCGCGCGCCGGCCGATCTTGATGCCGGCGCTGTAGATGCGCTCCGGTGTAAGCCGGTAGAGGGTGGACGGCGATCCGCGTTGCCCGAACCTTTTTCCCACTTGCTTTACGAATCCGGACGACTCCAGCCCGTCGACAATGGTGGCGACCGCGGCCGGCGTCAGATTTGCGGCGCGCGCCAGATCGGACTTGGATGCCTCCTTCAGACGGCGGATGGCATCAAGCACGAAGCGCTCGTTGTAATGCCGAACCTTGACCGAATTGCTGCCTTTTCCGGACAAAACCGGCGCCTCCCCATTCATTCTCGCGGAGCCACTCTGGCCGCCTGCAGCTTTTAGGCTGCTGGGTCGAGCACTCCAGCTGCACCCGTGCGCGACGCGACAGTGCCCTTCGGGGTCATGGAAGTCAATTTTCCAGTTGCGGCGTCAAACCATTTAATATAGCAAATTGAAAAAACAGGACCAGGGAGGAAGGGTGCTGCACTTGGGCGCATTAGGCGAAGCCGATGCCGTGGTGAAGAGCGACGTGGCTGTCCCCGTTGCCCTGGTTCAGGCGACAAAGGCCTTCGGCGGCACGATTGCCCTCAAGGACGCGTCCTTCGAATTGCGCTCAGGCGAGGTGCTGGCTCTGCTTGGCGAAAACGGTGCCGGCAAGAGCACCTGCGTGAAGCTGCTGGCCGGCGTGTACCTCCCTACCGGCGGCCATATCGAAGTCGACGGCAAGCCTGTGGTCTTCCATTCGCCGCACGATGCCCAGGCTGCCGGCATCTCGGTCATGCACCAGCACCCCGGTCTTTTCCCGGATCTTTCGGTGGCGGAGAACATCTATCTCGGCCATATACCGCGCGACCGCTTCGGCGGCATCGACAACGCCGCCATGCTTGCCGGTGCGCGTAAGGTGCTGGCGACAGTCGGCCTCGACGTGCCGGCCGAAACCCGGCTCGGGATGTTGCGCACCTCTGAACAGCAACTGGTCGAGATCGCCCGCGCCCTGTCGCTCGACGCGCGGGTGCTGATCATGGACGAGCCGACGGCCGCCCTGTCGCAGCGCGAGGTCGAGCGGCTGTTCACCGTCGTTGCCGACCTGCGGCTGCATGGCGTGGCGATGATGTTCGTCGGCCACCGCATGGACGAGATCTTCCGCATCGCCGACCGCATCGCGGTGCTGCGCGACGGGCGCCTCATTGGCGTCAAGCCGAAGGCCGAGCTTGGCCGCGCCGCCGCCATCGGCATGATGGTCGGCCGCGAGGTGACCGACCTCTATCCGCAACGAAACCACGCAACCGGCGCGCTGGTGCTGGAGGCGAGGGGGCTTTCGCACGCCGGCGGCTTTTCCAACATCGACCTCAAGCTCCACGCCGGAGAGGTGCTCGGGCTCGGCGGCCTGGTCGGCAGCGGGCGGACCGAGATCGCGCGCGTGCTGTTCGGAATCGACCAGCCCGATGCCGGCGAAATCCTGATCGACGGCGAGGCTGTGCGCTTCGCATCGGCACGCGACGCCATGGATGCGCGCATCGCCTATGTCTCGGAAGACCGCATGGGCCAGAGCCTGGTGATGGATTTTTCCATCCTCGACAACGCGGTGCTGCCCGTCCTCGACAAGGCAGCCCGCTCCGGCTTCTACCGCACGGACCGCGCGATCGATCTGGTTTCGGACTGGCTGAAGCGCATGAAGCTTCGCTTTTCCGGCTACGCGCAGCCGGTGAAGGAACTGTCCGGCGGCAACCAGCAGAAGGTGGTGTTGGCCAAATGGCTGCGCACCGAACCGCGCGTCCTCATCCTCGACGAGCCGACACAAGGCATCGACGTCGGCACCAAGGCGGAAGTGCATGCGATGATCGCCGACCTTGCCGCGCAGGGCATGGCCATCATCCTGATCTCCTCCGAACTGCCCGAGCTCATCGGCATGTGCGACCGCATCATCGTTCTGCGCGAAGGCCATCGGACGGCCGAATTCAGCAGGGGCGAAGCTACTCAGGAAAAGGTGCTGGAAGCAGCGACGAAGGCCGGCGAAAGCGCCGATGCGGCGGCACAGGCCGCCGGCGAGGAGAAGAGAAAAGGACCGCTCGACATACTGAAACGGCGGGAGTTCGGTCTGCTCGCCGCGATGCTGGCGGTCGCCATCCCGGTCACCATCATCAACCCGCGCATGGTGAGCGCGGCAAACTTGACCGCAGTGTCGATGGATGCCGCGCTGCTCGTGGTTGCAGCGCTCGCTCAGATGCTGGTGCTGATCACCCGCAACATCGACCTTTCGATCGCCGCGGTGATCGGCTTGTCGGCTTACATGGCGGCGAGCATGGTCCAGGCCTATCCAGGGCTCGACATCGGCATCGGCCTGATGACCGCATGCGCGGTCGGTGGTGTCGCTGGCCTGATCAACGGCCTTGTCGTTACCAGGGGAAAGATCCCGGCGATCGTCGTCACGCTGGCCTCGATGTCGATCTTCCGCGGCTTCAACTCGATCTGGGCAGCCGGCGACCAGATCAGCGCCGACGAAGTCACGCAAGCCTGGCTCGACATGACCGGCCTGAAGATCGCCGGCGTGCCGCTGATCGTCATTATCGCGATCGTCATCCTGTGCCTGGGTTATGTGCTGCTCTATCGCACCGCCATCGGGCGCGAACTGTTTGCCGCCGGCTCCAATCCCGACGGCGCACGTCTTATCGGCATCCCCGTCGACCGGCGGATTCTGCTGGCCTTTGGCATGGCCGGCCTGCTCGGCGGCCTGTGCGGTGCGCTGTGGGCATCCCGCTATGCGACCATCGATGCCCGCGTCGCGCTCGGTTTCGAACTCACCGTGATCGCGTCGGCGGTGGTCGGCGGCGTCGCCATCCGCGGTGGTTCGGGCACGCTGCTCGGCATCATCCTCGGCGCGCTCACGCTGCTCGTCATCAAGAACGGGCTGACGCTGGTGCGCGTCGACCCGCTGTGGCTGCAGGGCGTCTACGGCCTGGTGATCCTGGTCGCCATCGGCATCGACACCTTCATCGTGCGGCGTGCCGAGCAGGCAAGACAGGCGAGGGCGCGGTGAGAAAGTTCCTCCGTTCGATCGACTTCTGGGATCTGCTGCTGGCGACCTCCTGCGTGGCCATCTTCCTCTACGCGGCGATCGTCGTGCCGAATTTCGTCTCCGGCTTCAATCTCTCGCAACTGGCCGCCAGCGCCTCGGAAAAGGCGCTGCTGATCCTGCCGATGACGCTGCTCATCATCACCCGCGAAATCGACCTGTCGATCGCCTCGGTGCTGGCGCTGACGTCCGTCGTCTTTGGCTTGCTGGTACAGGCCGGCGTGCCAACGCTTGCCGCAATCCCGCTGACGCTCGTCGCCGGCGGCCTGCTCGGCGCTTTCAACGGCTACCTGGTCTCGGGCCTTGGACTGCAGTCGCTGGTGGTGACGCTCGGCACGATGGCGCTCTATCGAGGTATTGGCTACATCCTGCTCGGCACCGGTTCGGTCAACATCCTGCCGCCCGCGGTCGTGGATTTCGGCATCAACAATCTGCCGGGCACCGAGATACCGTGGACCATCGTCCCCTTCCTGGCGCTGGCGCCGGTGTTTGCGGTCGTGCTGCAGAAGACGCCGACCGGCAAGCGCATCTACGCGCTCGGCGGCAGCCCCGAGGTGGCGCGCTATTCCGGCATAAACACGCGCCGGATGGTGCTGAACCTGTTCGTCGTCTCGGGCGTCGTCGCGGCGATAGCCGGCATCGTCTATACTGCGCGCCTTTCCAATGCCCGCGCCAACAATGCGCTCGGCATGGAGCTCGACGTCATCACCATCGTGCTGCTCGGCGGCGTCAGCGTCTTTGGCGGCAAGGGCCGCCTGACCGGCGTCATGCTGGCGTTGGTCCTGATCGCCATCATCCGTAACGTGCTGGCGCTGAACCAGATCGGCGGCGACGCGCAGGGCATGATCATTGGCCTGCTTCTGATCGGCTCGCTGCTGGTCGGCAATTACTGGCGCTCCACACAGGAGCTGCTCAGCAGATCCCGCGCAATGCGCGAGACAAAGGGGTGATCTCGGGCCCCTTCCTTTAAGCCCGAATTTTGACGGAGGAGTCACAATGAAAGCGTTTAGATTAGCCCTGCTCGCATCCGCGGTTCTGCTCGCGCCAACCTCGCTGGCGTTCAGCCAGGAATGCGCCAAGGAACCCGTAACGGTCGGTTTCCTGCCCAAGCTCGACACCGACCCCTACTTCAAAGTGGCCTTTGGAGGCGCACAAGAGGCAGCCAAGGAAATTGGCGGCACCGCTACGCAGGTCGCCCCATCGCAGGCGACTGCCGAGGCGCAGATCGAATTCATCAACAGCCTCGTGTCGCAGAAGGTTGGGGTCATCGCAATTGCTGGCAACGACGCCAATGCCGTCGCGCCTGCGCTGAAGCGCGCCGTTCAGCAGGGCGTCAGGGTGATTTCGTATGACTCCGATGTGGCCGCCGATGCCCGCGCGGTGTTTGTAAATCAGGTGAAGGGCGACAGTCTCGCCGAGATGATGCTGGAAAGTGCATTCGCCCTCAGCGGCGGTGAAGGCGAATTCGCGATCCTGTCGTCGACGCCGACGGCGACCAACCAGAACGCCTGGATCGACTTCATGAAGGCGAAGATGGCTGCCGAGCCGAAGTTCTCCAAAATGAAGCTGGTGCAGGTGGCCTATGGCGAAGAAAGTGAACAGATCAACCAGCAGCAGGCGTTGGCGCTGGTCCAGGCGTTTCCCGATCTCAAGGTGATCATCGTCCCGGCAGGCATCGGCCTTCCGGCGGCCGCGCGTGCGCTCGAGGAGGCGGGCATGATCGGCAAGGTCAAGCTGACCGGCCTCGCGCCGGCTACTCTGATCTCGAAATACATCAAGGACGGGGCGGCCCAGGATATCTGGTGGAACGTCACCGATCTTGGCTATCTTACCTACCAGACGGCCCAGGCGCTTGCGCAGTGCAAGATCACCGGAAAGGAGGGTGAGAAGTTCACGGCAGGCAGGCTCGGCGAATACACGATTGGCGCCGGCGGCGAACTGATCCTTGGTCCAGCCAAGATCGTGACCCCCGAAAATCTGGCCGAGTTCAAGTTCTGATCCTTTGGAGTTCGAACTCCGCGGGGGCGCCGGTCCAACCGGCGCCCTTCCTAAACCTCTCGAATGAAAACAGTGCGGGGGCGGCAATGAAGATATTGCTTGCGGGCGAAACCTTTGCGGCGACGACGTCGGTCGCCGTCGGTAGCGATGTGCTTACAAGTGCGACCTCGACAAATGGCGCGACGGCCTTCAATGCCGCGCTGGCCACTGAGGGCATCGCCGTCACGCAGATCGGCGGTGAGCGTTGCAGCGCGGAGTTTCCCTATGACCTCGATGGGCTCGCCCAATATCAGGCGGTGGTGATCTCCGACGTCGGCGCCCTCACATTGCTGGTGACGCCGGATGCCCGCGCCGGGCGTGTCGGCGTCAACCGCCTCGATCTGCTCAAGGCCTATGTCGAAGGTGGCGGCGGGCTGATGCTAGCCGGCGGCTATATGGGCTTTCAGGGCATGTTCGGGACGGCGCGTTTCCACGACACCCCGGTCGAGGACGTTCTGCCGGTCCGTTGCCTACCCTACAGCGACGGCATGGAGGTCCCGCAAGGCCTGCAGACCTCCATCCTGCAGTCATCCCACCCGATTTTTTCCGGGGTGGAGGGGCCGTTGCCGCCGATCCTCGGCATGAACAAGCTGGAATTCAGGCACGACGGTTCGTCCCGGCTTCTGGCGACCTGCCACCACCGCGGCACCGACTGGCCGCTCCTTGCCGTCGGCAGCCACGGCCGCGGCCGCACGATTGCCTGGGCAACAGATATCGGCCCGCATTGGCTCTCGCAGAATTTCCTCGGATGGCCGTTCTACGGAAAACTGATGGCGAACATGGTCCGTTGGCTCGCCGGCAATGAATGAGAAAGCTGGACACCAGGTTTGACCGATGCAGTTCGCCTGCCGGCGCGGCCGATGCCGCGCGAGGCGCCGGTGACAGGCACCACCTTGCCGGCCAAGTCGAATTTCGGCGTGAACTCATTTGTCATGCGATTCCACCTTGTTCTTCAAATCGGACCGGCTGCCGTGTCGAACCGAATAGGCTCGCGTGAATTCGGCGCCCAGCAGAAATATCTCGGCCGAATAATAGACCCACAACAGCACGACGAGCAGGGCGCCGGCCGCGCCGTACGACGATGCGAAAGCGCTGGTTCCGATATACCAGCCAATCAGCGACTTGCCGATGGTGAACAGAAACCCGGTGACGACGGCGCCAAGGCCGACATCGCGCCATTGCAGACTGCGGTCGGGCAGCACCTTGTAGATCGCGGCAAACAGCAGCGCGATCAGGGCAAACGAGACAATCCCGTTGACCGCGCTCAGGATGATGGTGCCGAACGGCAGATAGGCGTTGATGACGTCTCCGAGCGCCGAAATCGCGGCGCTTACAACCAAGGACACCAGGAGCAGGAAACCGAGAGCGGCGACCAGGCCCAGGCTTGCAATGCGTGCCCGCACCAGCCGTGAGATCGTTGCTGCCCTCGGTTTGACTTTCCAGATTTCGTTCAGCGCCAGCTGCATTTCGCCGAACACGCCGGATGCGGCGACGAACAGCGTGACCAGCCCCAGAATGCTGGCAAGGGTTCCCGCTTCCTTCTGCGAAGCGTTTTCGATCGTCGCCTGCAGCAGCTCGGCACTTTGCGGTCCCATCAGGCCGGCGATCTGTGCCGAAAGGGCGAGTTGTGCCGCCTCGTGCCCGAAGGCCATGCCGGCGATAGCGACGACGATCAGCAGGATCGGCGCAAGCGAGGTCGTGGCATAAAAAGCTATCGCC
Source organism: Mesorhizobium sp. M0563 (assembly GCF_040321065.1). Classification (NCBI taxonomy): domain Bacteria; kingdom Pseudomonadati; phylum Pseudomonadota; class Alphaproteobacteria; order Hyphomicrobiales; family Phyllobacteriaceae; genus Mesorhizobium; species Mesorhizobium sp. M0563. The sequence goes on along the minus strand of NZ_JAMYQV010000009.1, from coordinate 110,878 downwards.
GCCCCATGGCTCAGCGCATTGTCATCGATGAAGCCGAGGACGCTCTGCTTGAGGAGCCTCCAGCTCTCTGCTGCCAAATTCCACATGTGGGCCTCGCATGCTGTCAACAAACAAGTAGCGGCGGCGCAGCGCTGGGCGAGGGAGGGGCGCGAAGATCGCAACGGAGCGGCACGACAGGCCACGACAAGAACACCTCTTGCCCGAACACTTGCCAAGCGCCGGCCATCATGATGCCATGGCGCTGTGGAAGATTGCACGCTGGGTTGGGGTGGGCGATGTTGTTTCCAGGTGCAACAGGGCGCATAGGCGTGACGTTTGCCGCGCTGCTTTTGTGCGCGCTGGTTCCTGCTCGGGGCGAGGAGCCGAAGGCGCTAAAAGGCGTCGCGCTCGTCATCGGGCAGTCCGACTATGAGCATGTCGGCAAGCTGCCCAATGCGGAAAACGACGCCCGCGCCATCGAGGAGATGTTCGACAGGCTCGGCTTCGAAACCGATGTCGCGACCAATCGCGACGCACGCAAATTGCGGCGCGACCTCGAAGGCTTCGTCGACGATGCCGAGGGTGCCGACGTCGCCATTATCTACTATTCCGGCCACGGCATCGAAGCCGGTGGCGAGAATTTCCTGGTGCCCGTCGATGCCGACATTGCGGCGCTCGAGGATGCCGGCGAGAAGCTGGTCCCGCTGTCGTCGATCGTGGCCGAACTGAAGGCCAAGGTGCCGGTCACCATCGTGCTGCTCGATGCCTGCCGCAACGACCCGTTTCCGCCGGGCACGCTTTTGAAACTCAAGCCGGGTGAAGCGGGCAAGCCGATCGGCGCCGGCGGCCTCGGCGAAACCCGCAGCGTCGTGGCGTTAAAAGACAGCGCGCCGGCCAAGGGTTCGGCCGACGACAGCGGTTCTGGCAACGACAGCTTGGGCCAAGTCATCGGCTTTGCCGCCGAGCCCGGCAAGGTGGCGCTCGACGGTCCCGCCGACGGCAACAGCCCCTACGCGGCAGCCATATTGCGTCACATCGACACGATGGGCGGCGAGGAATTCGGCACTGTGCTGCGCATGGTCGGCGAGGAGGTCTATCTCAAGACCGGCGGCCGGCAGCGGCCCTGGGTCAATGAGAGCCTGCGCCGGCTGCTCTATTTCGGCACGCCCGCCGAGGTGCCGAAAGGCGAGGAGGGCGAGATCCTCACAGAGCGCCGCCGGTTGCTGCTGACGATCTCGACGCTGCCCGACCCGCAACGCCGCCAGATCGAGACGATCGCCCGCGACGGCGGCGTACCGATGGACGCGCTCTACGCCATGCTGAAGACGCTGGGCACCGAGACACCCAGGGATGCAGCCGAACTCGACACATTGCTGCGCGGCCAGACCGAGCGGCTGAAACAGGTACTGGCCGAGCAGGCGACGCTGAAGAGCCAGGATCCGGAAATCGTCCGGCTTTCAAAACTGGCCGAACAAGCGGTGCAGGAAGGCGCGCTGGAAGCAGCGCAGAAAATCCATGAACAGGCCAAGGCCCGCGTTGGCGAACTGTCGAAGACCGTCGACCAGGCTGAAGCCGACGTCAAGGCGCGTCGTTTCGAGTTTGCCGAGGTTTTCGGCGACAGCGCCAAAACCTACGAAATCTCCTTCAGCTATCAGGCGGCAGCCCAGGACTATGCCAAGGCCTATGAGCAGGTCGAGAAATGGGACGACCATGAAGCCTGGTTCTACAAGGCAGCCGAGGCCCAGGCGCTCTCCGCGCATGGTTCTTTCTCGGGCGACAACGCCTTTCTGGTGCAGGCGGTCGCTGCCTATGAAAAGGCGCTGACCTATGTGTCGCGCGAAAACAGCCCGCGGCAATGGGCGGCCACGCAAAACAATCTCGCCACCACACTGTCGACGCTGGGCGAGCGCGAGGCCGGCCGCGAAGACCTCGACAAAGCGGCAGCCGCCTTCGATCAGGCGCTGAGCGTCTACACGCGCGACGCCAATCCGGACGACTGGGCCTCGACGCTAGGCAATCTCGGCACCGTCTATTGGCGGCTCGGCCAGCGCGAGAACGGCACGACGTTGCTCGACAATGCCGTTGCCTCGTTCCGCGCGGCGCTCGAGGTGCAAGTGTCGAAAAAGCTGCCGCTCGAATGGGCGGCGACTGAGAATAATCTCGGCATCGTGCTCTCCGAACTGGGTGAGCGCCAAGCCACCAGCGACAGCTTTCGCGCCGCCATCGAAGCGCATCGCGCCGCGCTGACCGAATACCGCAGGGAGCGCGTGCCGCTCGACTGGGCGTTGAGCCAGGTCAATCTCGGCGCGGCCTTGTTCCGCCTCGGCGAGCGTGAACAAGACGTACCGACGCTTGAGCAGGCCGTTGCCGCCTATCAGGCGGCGACTGAGGAAATGACGCGCGAGCGCGCGCCGGCGCAATGGGCGACGATCCAGAACAATTTGAGTTCGGCGCTGGAATCGATCGGCCAGATCAATGGCGACATTGCTATGCTGCAACGCGCTCGGAAGGCGGCAGAGGCCGCACTGACGGTGTGGACGCGCGAGCACGCGCCGGCGAGCTGGGCAAACGGCCAGTTGACGCTTGGCAATGCCTTGCAGCGCCTCGGCGCCAGGCAGGACGGCGATGACGCACTGCTCAAGGCGGTCGCTGCCTATGAGGCCGCACTTTCTGAATATCCGCGCGAAAAGCTGCCGCTCGACTGGGCTTCGTTGAACCAGAATCTGGGCTCGGTCTATGCGACGCTTGGCGATCGGGACACCGGCATCGACTATCTCCGGAAGTCGGCGTCCGCCTATCGCGAGGCCTCGCAGGTCTATACCGTCGCCGCCGCGCCGCTCGAATTCGCCTCAATAGAGCACAGTCTCGGCAACACGCTGTCGACCTGGGGCGACCGTGCTCGCGACAAAGCGGTCCTTGAAGAAGCGGTCGCCGCCTATGATGCAGCGCTCACCGTGCGAACCAAGGAGAGCGCCCCGAAGGACTGGGCGAAGACGCAGTACCGGCTGGGCGCAGCCCTTTCCATGCTCGGCAAGGCCGATGGCGGTTCGGACGAGGCGCTCCAGCGCTCGGCGGTGGCCTATCGCGCGGCGCTCGAAATGCAGAGCCGTGACAGCGACCCCGACGCTTGGGCGGCAACGCAATGGGGTCTCGGCCATGTGCTCCTGGTTCTGGGCGACCGCACGCAGGACGGCGAAGCGTTCAACCAGTCGGCGACGGCGCTTGAAGCGGCGCTGCCCTTCTACGACCTCGCCACGGTGCCGGAAGATCACGCCCAGCTGCAGAACGAACTCGGCAGCGCCTATTACTGCCTTGCCGGCAGCGCCAATGACCCGTCGCTCTACCAGAAGGCGGCGGCCGCGCATGAAAAGGCACTGGCCGTCTATGCCACGCTGCCCGACCGCTCGCTCTGGGCTTCGGTCGAAGGCGACCTCGGCAATGCCCGCATGATGCAGGCAAACGCCAGTTCCGACCCGGACGCCATGGCCAAGTCTGTCCAGGCCTATGAGGCGGCACTGACGGTGATAAGCCGCGACAGGGATGCCGACGAATGGCTGCGCAACCAGACCAATCTGGCCAGCGCGCTTTCGACGCTGGGCTACTGGCGCGACGACGTTGCCCTGCTGAAGCGTTCGGCCGGCATCTATCGTTCGATCCAGAGCGTGCGCACGCGCGACCGCGCCCCCGAACGTTGGGCCAGCACGCAGGCAAGCCTGGCCAATGTGCTTGGCATGATCGGCGCGAAAGAGCCTTCGCCGGCTTTGTTCCACGAGGCGGTCGCCGCCAACCGAGCATTGGCAGACCAGGTCGACCGCGACCGCGACCCCGAGCGCTGGGCGAGCTTGCAAAACGAGATCGGCTATCAGCTGACGCTCGCCGGCCGCGCCGGAAACAACGTCGCCAAATTCGAGGAGGCGGTGCCGATCCTGCGCGAGGCTATCGCCGTGCAGAAGAAGATCGGTTCGGTGCCGGGCATCGCTTTCACCGAGGACAGCCTGTGCGACGTGCTTACCGATCTGGGTGCTGCTCGCAAGCAGAAGGCAATGGCCGAGGAAGCGATAGCCGCCTGCCAGCATGCGCTCGTCATCTTTCGGGATGGCAAGATGGACGACCTTGCCGCCGGCTCCGCAAAGAACCTTGCCGAGGCACAAGCCTTGCTGGCCGAATTGCAATAGCGCACAGGAAAAGGTGGCCGCGGCCGGTTTCGATTGGCAAAGGGTTGCCGTTCCCTGCTATTCCCGCTTCAAATCAAAAAAGCAGTGGACGTTTCCAGCATGACCAATGTCGCCTTGACCGGGCTTGCCCGGGATCTTGCCAAGCGCGCGGCGGAAGGCCGCCCGGTGCGCATCGGTGTCATCGGGTCGGGCGAGATGGGCACCGACCTGGTGACACAAGGCATGCTGATGCCGGGCATTTCGGTTTGCGCGATTTCGACCCGCCGGCCGCATACAGCGCGTGACGCCATCCGCATCGCCTATGGCGACGAGGCAATGGCAGCCGAAGCGGACAGCGCTTCGAAGGTCAGCCAAGCGATCGAGAGCGGCAAGATCGCAATCACCTCGAACGAGATGCTGGTCACCAATCCGCTCATCGATGTTGTCATCGATGCCACCGGCAAGCCCGGCGTCGCCGCCGATTTCGACCTGATGGCGATGCAGCACGGCAAGCATCTGGTGATGATGAATGTCGAGGCCGACGTCACTATTGGCTGCTACCTCAAGCAGCAGGCCGACCGGCTCGGCGTCGTCTATTCGGTCGGTGCCGGAGACGAACCGTCGAGCTGCATGGAGCTGATCGAGTTCGCCTCGGCGCTCGGCTACACCATCGTCTCCGCCGGCAAGGGCAAGAACAACCCTCTCAACCACGACGCTGTTCCCGACGACTACCGCGAGGAAGCGCTGCGCCGCAACATGAATCCGCGCATGCTGGTCGAGTTCGTCGACGGCTCGAAAACCATGGTCGAGATGTGCGCCATCGCCAACGCCACTGGGCTGGTACCCGACGTTCCCGGCATGCACGGCCCCAAGGCCGACCGCGACGAGTTGGTCAAGGTGCTGATCCCGCGCGAGCAGGGCGGCATCCTGTCGAAGAAGGGCGTTGTCGACTATACCGTCGGCAAGGGCGTGGCGCCCGGTGTCTTCGTCATCGTCGAGGCGACTCATCCGCGGATCATCGAGCGCATGGACGATCTGCATATCGGCCACGGCCCCTATTACAGCTTCTTCAGGCCCTACCATCTGACCTCGCTGGAAGTGCCGCTGACGGCCGCCCGTATCGCGCTTTACGGCAAGCCCGACATGGTGCCGCTGCCGAGGCCGGTGGCCGAGGTCTGCGCCGTGGCCAAGCGCGATCTGGCGGCAGGCGAGACGTTCGACGCGATCGGCGAGACCTGCTACCGCTCCTGGACCATGACCGTCGAGGAGGCTCGCGCCCACCACGCCGTGCCCGTCGGCCTGCTCGAAGGCGGCAAGGTGCTGAAACCGGTGAGGAAAGGCGAATTGCTCACCGCCGACAATGCCGCGCCCGACCCGACGACCAGGCTATTCGCCTTGCGCCGGCTGCAGGACGAGATGCTGTATGGGGCGGGTTAGGTGCGGTGCAGAAACTTTGACGTCGGCGGGACAGCGCCCCTCTCTGTCCTGCCGGACATCTCCCCCACATGGGGGAGATCGGACGTCACGCCGGCTTTCGCCAATCTCCAACATCGCAGTTCGTGAGCGGAGCGCCCAAACTGCCAATCTCCCCCCTTGTGGGGGAGATGTCCGGCAGGACAGAGGGGGGCGCGAGGGATCGCTACAGAGCGTTTGCTATTGCCCCTGAAATGCACGGCAGATCATCGCCGCCGACCGGCTTCCCCTGAAAGCCCTACTTCCCCAGCTCTATCGACCGCAGCCGCGCCGCTTCCACCGCCTCGGTGAGCAGGCGTGTCAGCCGGTCCTCGCCCATCAGTACTGCAAGAGCCGCAGCCGTGGTGCCGTTGGGGCTGGTCACCTGCTGCCTGAGCACGCCGGGCTCCTCGCCGCTTTCGGCGGCCAGCGATGCGGCGCCGTAGACCGTCTGCATGGCCAAGAGCTTGGCAGTCCCGGTCGGCAGGCCAGCCTTCTCGGCCGCCACGGTCAGCGCTTCGATGAAATGGAAGATATAGGCTGGACCGGATCCGGAGACTGCCGTCACCGCATCCATCAGGCCCTCGTCATCGATATCGGCCACTTGCCCGCTTGCCGAAAGCAGGTCGGCGACAAGGCGTTTGGTGTCCTCGGAAACCAGCCTGTTGGAAAACACCACCATCATGCCTTTGCCGATAGCCGCCGGCGTGTTGGGCATGCAGCGCACGATCGGCGCGCGGTCGCCGAGAATGCCTTCGAACGTGGCGACCGGCGTCCCCGCGGCGATGCTGAGGAAAGTGGTTCGGCCATCGTTGAAGCGGATGTAGCCAGCCGTCACGTCGCGGATCACCTGCGGCTTGACCGCAATGACGACGAGAGCCGGAACGGCGTTGGCCGGTATGGCGCCGATATCCGCGGCAGCAGCGCAGCCCAGTGCTTCGGCACGCTTGCGCAACTCGGCATTGGGCTCGACCACGAACACCGCAGCCGGAGCCAGCTTGCCGGCTTTCAGCCAGCCGGAGAGCATGGCGTAGCCCATATTGCCGCAACCGGCGAGAACAAGCCTGATCGTCATCGAAGCTCTCCATTCGAAAGGTTGGCTTTGCCATAGACGTTCATGGACGGACGGGGAAGCCCCTCTCGGACCTTGATCAGGGGCTGGGTTATGTCGCCGCTTCCGCCGCCTGATCGGGCTCGGTCAGTCCTGACCCGATCACTCTGGACGGCCAGGTTCGGCCCATGCCAGACTAAAAACAGGGATTGCAGACGAGGTGGGAGCGATAGCCTGGATTCTCCAACAGCGCACCAAAGCCGACAAGAAATCCTCCCCAACCAAGCACAACTGCCACGGCCACGACGCCGACTCCCATAGCCATCTTGCAAGCCGCCACGGCCCCTGAAGAAAAGCGCCATGGGCGTATCAAAGCAAGGATTGCGGTCCCTGCCAGCAGACTAAGCACCGGAACTCCGAAGAGCACAGCGTGCATCTCCATCATCAGCGCAAACGGAGTGTCTGGCGTTATCATTCGGATAGCCTCCTCAGAATTCTGACGGTGTTCAAGATGCCGACTTCATGAACAACGGAACGTCTGCCTCCAACCCTTAACCGACATCCCGGCATTTTTCGAGTGATCGACCAATCGTGGGCGACGAACTCGATGGCATTGTCTTAAGGCGGGAAACGAGGTCTCTCAGCCGACCAAATTAACCTTTTATTTCCTATGCCTGTTTAGCATCGCTTAACCAGTGGACGGTCGCTCCGTCCCAGCCCTAGGGGAAAGCTCCAGGAACCATGGCTTACAGGGATAATCGTCAACACCGGAGGAACGAGCGGTCTTTGCTGTCGCTCGTCGAGGCAGTGCGCGACGAGGACGAAGCATCGCTGGTTTCGCTAGAGGACCGTGCAGGCCCGTCATGGCGCGAGGATGCCGCCACACGCCATCGTCTCGCCCGGTCGCGCCGCGAGGCGCGTGCCAGTCCGATCCTGTTGGCAGCCGCCGGTACAAGCCAGCTCCGTCCTGATGGGCCGGAGGCCGGCACCATACTGACGGAAGAGCCTGCAGCTGCCGATGTATTGTTCGACCCCGCTGGCTCCCTTGGCGGCCGCGATGCCGGTCCCGCTGAGGACAAAGCGTACCGGGCAGCGCATCGGGGTCCGATCGGTACCGTATTGTCGGCGCTGCGCAGGCTCATGCCCGGCAGAGCGCCGGAGGAGATGGCGTCCGGCGAGACTTCCGCCGCGACAAATTCCAGCGCAGCGATGCCGCCTGCCTTCCATCCACAGCCGCTCTATGCCGGACAGACACCTTATCCGCAGCAACCCACGCCGCAGCATTCGGCCTATACTCAGGCCTGGTCGAAGGAGGCAAATCAGGTTTCGGAAGCCGCCGATCAGCAAAGCCAGATCGAGGAAATCCGTGCCAGCCTGCGTGAATTCCGCGAAGCGGTTCGCGAGCTCACCGAAAACCGCACGCGCCGCTATTTCTAAGCGTCGAATAAAACATGCCGGTTTCGAGTTAGCGGCATGGGACGGCGCATTGACGGGATTGCCCGGCTCGATTTTCGTGAAAATGCCGCGCTGCATGTCCGCCCGGCAGCGCATGGTTCTGGGCAACGACATGCATAAAAGGTATCTGGAGCACGCCGCGGGGATGCTTTAACGCGGCAGGCTTAGGCGATCGGCGTCGAGGGTGGTTCATGGCTGAGTTGATTGACGGAAAAAGCGTCGCCGAAGACGTGGTGCGGCAGGTCAAGGCTCTGGTCGCCGAACTGACGGAAAAGGGCGGACGGCAGCCCGGCCTCGCGGTGGTCATCGTCGGCGAGGATCCGGCGAGCCAGGTCTATGTCGCCTCCAAATCCCGTACCGCCAAGGAATGCGGCTTCCATTCGGTTCAGCACACGCTGCCGGTCGAGACCTCCGAGCCGGACCTGTTGAAGATCATCGGCCAGCTCAACGCCGATCCGGCCATCAACGGCATCCTGGTGCAGCTTCCGCTTCCCGGCCATATCGATGCCGGCAAAGTCATCCAGACCATCGCGCCGGAGAAGGATGTCGACGGCTTCCACTTCATCAATGTCGGCAAGCTCGGCACCGGCGAGCTCGAGACCGCCTTCGTGCCTTGCACGCCGGCCGGCTCGATGCTGCTGATCGAACGGGTGCGCGGCAAGGATCTGTCCGGCCTCAATGCGGTCGTCGTCGGGCGCTCGAACATCGTCGGCAAACCGATGGCGAATCTACTGCTTGCCGCCAACTGCACGGTCACCATCGCACACAGCCGCACCAGGGACCTGCCGGCGCTTGCCCGCACCGCCGATATTCTGGTCGCAGCCGTCGGCCGGCCTGAAATGGTCCGCGGCGACTGGGTCAAGCCTGGCGCCACCGTCATCGACGTCGGCATTAACCGCATCGCCGCACCTGAAAAGGGTGAAGGCAAGGCCCGCCTCGTCGGCGATGTCGAGTTTGCCGAAGCAGCGAAGGCGGCCGGCGCCATCACGCCGGTGCCTGGCGGCGTCGGGCCGATGACCATTGCCATGCTGATGACCAACACGCTAGCTTCCGCCTACCTCGCAGCCGGGTTGAAACGGCCTTCCTTCTGACCAGAGAGCAGCGTCCTTGCCGAACCTCACTGTTCCGTTAGAACGGCCGGTCACCAATGATCCCGTTCAGGGCGGCCGGCAGTTCGGGTTTCTGCTGGTCGACAAGTTCTCCATGTTCTCGCTGGCCGCGGCAATCGACACGTTCCGGTCGGCGAACCGGCTGCTCGGCCGCGATTTCTATGGCTGGACGACGGTGTCGGCCGACGGCGATGCCGTCATGGCTTCCAACGGCCTGCCGCTCAAGATCGACTACGCCGTTGTCGATCTGCCGCCGGTCGATATCCTTTTCGTCTCGGTCGGGCTGACGACGGAATTTCCCGGCAAGAGCAAGGTGCTGGCGGCGCTGCGCAGCTGGGGCCGGCGCGGCAATGCGCTCGGCGCGCTTTCGGTCGGCTCCTATTTGCTTGCCGAAGCAGGCCAGCTCGATGGCTATCGCTGCACCATCCATTGGGAAAACCGCGCCGGGTTCCTCGAACGCTTTCCGGACATCAACTGCACCGGCAACGTCTTCGAGATCGACCGCAAGCGCTACACCTGCGCCGGCGGCACCACCTCGATCGACCTGATGCTGGAAATCGTGCGCGGCGATTTCGGCTCGAGTCTCGCCAATGGCGTCGCCAACCAGTTCCAGCATGAGCGCATCCGCTCGGCCGGGGACCGCCAGCGCGTCGGCCCGGAACGCGACCTGACCGGCAAGTCGGAGAAGCTGCGCCGCATCGTCGAGCTGATGGCCGACCATCTCGACGAGCCGCTGTCGGCGGTGCAGCTCGCCAAGTCGGCGGGTCTGTCGGTGCGCCAGGTCGAGCGCCTGTTCCTGCGCCATCTCAGTGTGACGCCCGGGCGCTATTACATGCGGCTCAGGCTCGAGCGGGCGCGCGAATTGCTGCGCCAGACCAACATGCCGATCCTCGACGTGGCAATCGCCACCGGCTTCACCTCGCATTCCTATTTTGCCCAGAGCTACCGGCTGCAATTCGGCCGGCCGCCTTCCGAGGAACGCCGCACGACCTATTGAGGGTTTGGCAGAGAGGCGACGCAGCTTCGTACTCCGTCCGGGCTTGTGTCGCGACGCGGCGTCAAATAGCGTTCCGGCGGCGAGCGGCGGCGACTGACGGGGGAGATTTTCGATGGCGGGATTTGTGCGGAGCGTCGCTGCGGCGGCCCTGTTGCTCTGGACGACGGGGTTCGGTTTCGCCGCCGATCGCGTCATCGTCATTCTCGATGCCTCCGGCTCGATGTGGGCGCAGATCGACGGCAAGCCCAAGCTCGAAATCGCCCGTCAATCGCTGCGGAACGTGCTGCAATCGGTCCCGGCCGATGAGGAAATCGGCCTCATGGCCTATGGCCATCGCGAGAAGGCCAGTTGCGACGACATCGAACTCATCGTGCCGCCGCAGGCAGGCTCGGCAAGTGCGATCTCAGCCGCGGCCGACAGCTTGAAATTTCAGGGCAAGACGCCGCTGACCGCCGCTGTCAAGCAAGCGGCGGAAGCATTGAAATACACCGAGGACAAGGCGACGGTCGTTCTCATCACCGATGGCATCGAGACATGCAGCGGCGATCCCTGTGCGCTCGGCAAAGAGCTTGAGGCTGCCGGCATCGACTTCACCGTCGATGTCGTCGGCTTTGGCCTGACGGCTGCCGAAGGCAAGCAGGTCGCCTGCCTGGCCGATAACACCGGCGGCAAATATATCGAAGCATCGGATGAAAAGGCATTGCAGGACGCCCTCGTCGAGACCGTTGCGCCGCCGCCATCCGCTCCTGAACCGGCTGCCGCCCCGGAGCCTCCTCCCCAGCCGGCGCCTGCCCAGCCGGCGGAGTCCAATTTCGTGCCCACCGTCGTGCTTGCCGAAGGTGGCGATCCCGTCACCGACGGCAATGCCTGGGAGATCTATAAGGCGAATTCCGACGGCACGCGCGGCGATCCCGTCGCCACCGAATACGGCGCCTACAAGGGCAATCTGGAGGCGGGCGACTATATCGTCGTCGCGCGCGCCGGCGAGGCCAAGGCCGAACAGAAGATCAAGATCGAGCCTGGCCAGGTCACCAAGCCGCTCTTCACGTTGAATGCCGGTACGCTGGTTATCCACCCGCGGCCAAGCGAAGGGGCGGACGTTGACGGCGGCGCGGCTGTCGTGATCGCCTATCCGGGCGTCGACACCCCGCCGACCTATTATGGCGACACGAAAGTCGTGCTGCCGGCCGGCGACGAGAAGGTGACCGTCACGATCGGCCAGGGCGTGGTTACCGAGACGGTCCCGCTTGCCGCCGGCAGGGTCATCGACAAGGATATCATCGTCGGCGTCGGGCATGTCGTCGCCAACGCCTACTATGCTGCCGGTGGCGACAAGGCCGAGGGTTCTGGCGTCGGCTTCAAGGTGTTCCAGGCGAAAAAGGACATCGGCGGGACCAGGCAGGAGGTGACCTATGCCTACGGCCCCGACAGCAAGTTCGATCTGCCGCCCGACGATTATGTAATGGTCGCGACCGTCGATCTCGCGGTGGCCGAGCAGCCGTTCAGTGTCAAAATTGGCGAACATCAGGATCTGAAGATCGCCATGAACGCCGGCGTGCTGGCGATCACCGCGCCAGGGGCCTCGAAGATCGAGATATTCGAGGCCAAGAAGAACATCGATGGAACCCGCAAGTCGGTCGGCTACGCCTATGACCAGAAGTATCAGGCCACCTTGTCGGTTGGCGACTACGCGGTGGTTTCGGAGAAGTCGGACAGCAGCTCGAAGGAAGGCGCGGTAACGGTCAGGGCCGGCGCGCGAGCCGAGCTGACGGTTCAATAGATCCGAGGGAGAGCGGCCACCAGCCGCTCTTCCTCATGGCCGAAAAAGTCACGCCACGCCGAAGGCGCTCGCGCCATGGTCGGCGCGGCCCACCATCTGCCGGAACCCGGCGAAGAGCTCCCGGCCGAAGCCGAATTCATTGCCTATGAGGTCGCTGTCCGCGGGCCGGCGCAGTGCGAAATCGCCGGCCGGCACCAGCACCTCGAGCGTTCCGGCCTCGGCGTCGAGCCTGATAATATCGCCGTCATGGATCCTGGCGATCGGCCCGTCCTCCGCCGCTTCCGGCGTCACGTGGATCGCCGCCGGCACCTTGCCGGAGGCACCCGACATGCGCCCGTCGGTAACCAGCGCCACATGCTGGCCGCGGTCCTGCAGGATGCCGAGCACGGTGGTCAGCCGGTGCAATTCCGGCATGCCGTTGGCCTTCGGGCCCTGGAACCGAATGACGGCGATGAAGTCGCCGGTCAGCGACCCCGCCTTGAACGCCTCGTTCAGCCCTTGCTGGCTGTCGAACACCTTGGCCGGTGCCTCGATGATGCGCCGCTCCGGCTTGACCGCCGATGTCTTGATGACGGCGTGGCCGAGATTGCCTGAAAGCACTTTCAGCCCGCCGCTCGGCTGGAACGCCTTCTTGAACGGCGCCAGCACCTTCTCGTCGCCGCTCTGGCGCGGCGAGGCCTCGCGCACGACGCCGCCATCGGCGCCGAGCTTGGCCTCGACCCCGTAGGGGCGCAGCCCTTCGCCCCACACCGTCTGCACATCCTCATGTAAAATGCCTGCGTCGAGCAGTTCGCGGATCAGGAAGCCGAGCCCGCCGGCGGCGTGGAAGTGGTTCACGTCGGCAAGGCCGTTCGGATAGACCCGCGCCAGCAGCGGCACGGCTTCCGAGATGTCGGAAATATCCTGCCAGGTAATGGCGATGCCGGCCGCCGCCGCCATGGCGATCAAATGGATGGTGTGGTTGGTCGAACCGCCGGTGGCGTGCAGGCCGACGATACCGTTGACGATCGAGCGCTCATCGATCATCCGCCCGGCTGGCGTGTAGGCGTTGCCGAGCGCTGTGATCGCCAGCGCCCGCTTGGTCGCTTCCCTGGTCAGTGCGTCGCGCAGCGGCGTGCCCGGATTGACGAACGAGGCGCCAGGCGTGTGCAGGCCCATGATCTCCATCAGCATCTGGTTGGAATTGGCGGTGCCGTAGAAAGTGCAGGTTCCCGGCCCGTGATAGGATTTGGATTCGGCTTCGAGCAGTTCGGCCCGCCCCGCCTTGCCCTCGGCATAGAGCTGGCGGATCTTGGCCTTTTCGTCGTTCGGAATGCCGGTCGTCATCGGCCCGGCCGGGATGAAGACCGCCGGCAGATGACCGAAGGTCAGCGCCGCGATCACCAGCCCCGGCACGATCTTGTCGCAGACGCCGAGATAGACGGCGGCATCGAACATGTTGTGCGACAGGCCGATCGCCGCGGCCATGGCGATCACGTCGCGCGAGAACAGCGACAGCTCCATTCCGGGCTGGCCCTGGGTTACGCCGTCGCACATCGCGGGCACGCCGCCGGCCACCTGGGCGATGCCGCCGGCCTCGCGGGCCGCGTCCTTGATCAGTGCCGGAAACGTCTCGAAAGGCTGATGCGCCGACAGCATGTCGTTATAGGAGGTGATAATGCCGAGGTTCGGCACCCGGTCGCCGCCAAGCGCCACCTTTTCGGAAGGACTGCACACGGCAAAGCCATGGGCCAGGTTGCCGCAGGACAGCACGGCCCGGTTGGCGGTGCGGTTCGAGGCTTCGGCGATGCGGCCGAGATAAGCCTCGCGACCGGGCCTGGAGCGCTCACGGATGCGCTGGGTGATGGCTTCGATGTCGCGTCTTGCGGTCATGGCGGTCGGTCCTTTCAGGCGAGGTCCCGCAAACACCTTCCGGCTGTTGCCGGGACCTGCAGCCAAGTTGAGATCAGGGTGCCCAGAAAACCTCTACGGGCTTTTGAGTTGCATCGAGCACGGCGCGAATGGGCTTTCGTGTTCCAACTCCAAGCGCGGCCTCGAATGCGGTGCGTTTTTCCGCGCCCTCGATATGCAGCGCGATGAAGCCGGCATTGATGATCCGCGCCAGTGACAGCGTCAGCCGCGGCTCGCCGGCGCTTGCCGCGTGAACCGGAAGCACGATCCTTTGCGACGACGGATCGAGCAATCTTGCCAGGTTGTCGGCATCCGGAAAGAACGAGGCGGTGTGGCCATCAGTTCCCATGCCGAGCACAACAACATCGAGGGGCCAGGGCAGCACTTGCAGCGCCTCACTGTCGGAGACCGCTGCGCCCGCGATAGTTGCCGCAGCGTGGTAGAGCGGCACGAAATTCGCGGCGGCGGCCGCGTTCTGCAGCAGGTTGGCGGCAACCAGACCGGCATTGGAGCGCGGCGACGAGGGCGGCACGAAGCGCTCGTCGACCAATGTTATCGTCACCTTTTCCCAGGCGATAGGAACGGTCGAAAGCGCCGCGAAGAATTTCGCCGGCGTCGTGCCGCCCGAGACTGCAAGCAGTGCCGTGCCGCGCTCGGCGATCGCCTTTGACAGGCGGCCGGCGACGTGGCCGGCAAGCGCTGTCGCCAACTCCTGGCGTCCGGCAAATTCGTGCCAGTTGTAGGCGCCGCCTAATTGCTCTCGTGCCATGTCCGCCCATCGCGTTCGATCAGCGCAATCGAGGCCGAGGGGCCCCATGTGCCTGCGGTGTAGCCTTGCGCCTCTTGCCTTCCGCTTTCCCAGGCGTCCTGGATCGGGTCGATCCATTTCCACGCAGCCTCGACCTCGTCGCGGCGCATGAACAGCGTCTGGTTGCCACGGATGACGTCCATGATCAGCCGCTCATAGGCATCGGGCGCGCGGCCGTCGAAGGATTGCGCAAAACTCATGTCGAGCGGGATCTGGCGCAGCCGCATGCCGCCCGGGCCCGGATCCTTGATCATGATGAACTGCTTGACGCCTTCGTCGGGCTGCAGCCTGATGACCAGTTGGTTGGCGGAGATCGGCCCGGCGCTCTCGCCGAAGATCGAATGCGGGATTGGCTTGAATTCGATAACGATCTCCGAAACGCGGGTCGCCAGCCGCTTGCCGGTGCGGAGGTAGAACGGCACGCTGGCCCAGCGCCAGTTGCCGATCTCGGCCTTGAGCGCAACGAAGGTCTCGGTGTTGCTGTTCTTGCCGAGTTCCTCGACATAGCCCTTCACCGGCCCGCCGGCCGAGGCGCCGGCACGGTATTGCCCACGCACCGTGTGCTTGGGCGCTTCGTTGCCGTTGATGCGTTTCAGCGCCCGCAGCACTTTCAGTTTTTCGTCACGGACGGCATCGGCGTCCATCGACGACGGCGCCTCCATGGCGACGAGGCAGAGCAGCTGCAGCATGTGGTTCTGTACCATGTCGCGCAACGCGCCAGCCTTGTCGTAATAGGTGACGCGGTCTTCCAGGCCGACCGTCTCGGCCACGGTGATCTGCACATGATCGACATTGGCGGAATTCCACAACGGCTCGTAGAGCGCGTTGGCGAAGCGCAGCGCCATCAAATTCTGCACCGTCTCCTTGCCGAGATAGTGGTCGATGCGGAAAATCTGGCTTTCATGGAAATCGTCGCCGACCAGGTCGTTGAGCGCGCGCGCCGAAGCGAGATCGCGGCCGATCGGCTTTTCCAGCACGATCCGCGAATTCGGCGTGATCAGCCCGTGCTCCTTCAGCTTGTGCGAGATGTCGCCGAACAGCGCCGGCGCCACCGCCAGATAGAAAGCGCGGATGTGTTCGCTGTCGCCGATCGCCTTCTTCAGCCTGTCGAAGCCGGCACCTGTGGTTGCGTCGGCCGGGACATAGGAGAGCCGTGCGAGGAACGTTTTCAGTTCCGTGGCGTCGATATCTTCCGGTTTCACATGATCGGCAATCGCCTGCCTGGCGAAAGACTGGAATTCCTCATCGGTCATCTTCGAACGTGATGTGCCGATTATGCGCGTCGGCTCGGAAAACTGGTGGTCGCGCTGCCGGTGGTACAGTGACGGCAGAAGCTTGCGTTCCGACAGATCGCCGGTGCCGCCGAAAATGATAAAGTCGAAAGGGTCGACGGGGATGATCTGGCTGGTCATGGTCTGTCCGCTCTGACGCCGGTCGCGATAACGCGGCTGATATAATCTAATCGATTTAAACTTGCCAGTGTCATTGCGTCACATCCGCGTGTGCTCTTGACACCGGCTCTGGCCGGAGGCTTGTCGGCAAGCGATGCTTCCGGGAGCGTTCGCAGGTGCAGCATAGAGCGGGATCAAGGCGAAAGCCAAAGGAGAAATCGGCAATGGACACACATCTTTCGATGGCCATGGCCAAACGCGTCGTCGATCGTCTTCAACGATGAGTGAGAAAGGCATGCGCCTCCAAAACAAGGTCGCCATCATCACCGGCGCTGCCTCGGGCTTTGGCGAGGGCATGGCCAGGCGCTTTGCCGAGGAGGGCGCGCGGGTCGTTGTCGCCGATCTGAACGCCAAGGACGCAGAGCGCGTCGCCGGCGAGATCGGCGAAAAGGCGATCTGGACCCAGACCGACGTCTCGCTGCGGTCCGAATTCGACGACATGGTCCATGCTGCAATGAGTGCTTTCGGTCGCATCGACATCATGGTCAACAATGCCGGTTACACCCATCGCAACGGTGACATGCTGGAAGTCGACGAAGCGACCTTCGACCTGATCACGTCAGTCAACATGAAGGCAATCTACAACGCAGCACTTGCCGTGGTGCCGGCCATGGAGCGGCAAGGCGGCGGCGTCATCCTGACGACGGCTTCCACGGCCGGTATCAGGCCGCGGCCTGGTCTCACCTGGTACAACGCATCGAAGGGCTGGGCGATCACCGCGACCAAATCGATGGCGGTGGAACTCGCGCCAAAGAACATCCGTGTCAACTGCCTGTGCCCGGTCGCCGGCGAGACCGGCATGCTTGAGAAATTCATGGGCGCCGACACACCCGAGATCCGCGAGAAGTTCCGCGCATCGATCCCGCTCGGCCGGCTTTCGACGCCGCTTGACGTGGCCAATGCCGCGCTTTGGCTCGCATCGGATGAAGCAGCTTTCATCACCGGCGTGGCGCTGGAAGTCGACGGCGGCCGTTGCATTTGAACCCCTAGGCCATCCGGCGACAGGCGGCTGATGGCGAGCGATCCGAGCCGCGATCGCTCTGTCTGTCCTACGCCCCGGTTTTGACGTAGCTCTTGTAGACCCAGCCGCGCTTGCCGTTGTAGACGATCTGGCACCACTGCTTGCAACTCATCACTTGCACCGAGGTCTTGGCCGGCACGGTGAGAATGGCGGCCGCATTCTTCTTTGGGCCGGTGCGCATGGTGACGGATCTCAGGATGCGTCCGGTACCGGCAGTATTGGTTTTTCCGGATTTTGCCTTGGTGCTGTTGTCGTCTTCGCTCGCGGACTGCGTCGGCAGTTGCGGCTTGGGTGTGGGGATGGCAGCGGTCTGCGCACCGTCGGGCCCTGTGTTTTTCGTCGAGCTGCCGGGAGCCGCCACCTTGGCAAACAATGCCGCAGCGTCGGGTTTCGCTGCCGGATCGGCGAATGCCACCGAAGCAGACGATTTATCGGCCGCCTGATCGGTCTGGCTTGCCAGTTGGTCGGATGCTGCTGTGGCGGCGGCCGATGCCGTCTTTGGTCCCGTCCAGCGGGGATCGTTGGGAGCCAGCGCCGGTATGTCGGCTTCCGCCGCGGCCACCGCCGGGGAAACCGCGTCGGCCTTGCCCGTCGTCCGCGGCGCCGCAGCGACCTTGGAAGGCATGATCTTCGTCGTCTTGACCGGAATGGTCGGAACGGTCTGCTCAGGGCTCGCCGCCGCCTGTCGTTCATTGGCCGGCAAGGCCAGCCACAGCGCCACTGCGGCAACGCCGAGCAGTGCTGCCGTGCCAAGCGCAGCGATCACGAGATGCGCGTTCGACCGGACCCCGTGCCAGAACGTCGGCCGCATATCGTAACCGAATTGCATCGCAAGGCGCCGTCGTTCCGGCGCACCGAAACTGAAGGGCTCTCTCACACTTGCCACCTCCATTTGCGGGCCGATGTTCTGACGACCGATGCCGGAGAGCCGGCATTTCGATCGGCATCGTTCCCAAACCAAAAGCGGGCAGGCCCGCAAAAATTCCCCGTTCAGCTGCCCACGAGCATCATCTTTCGCCCGCGATTGTGGCATCACTGCGCCCTTGGCGGGGATTCTGCGCCCTGGTTAAGGATTCTGCAACGCCTGGTTAAATCCTGTCCCGCAACGCGTACCAGTTGAGCGCAAGAAAGAGCAGTGGCGCGCGGAAACGCCGGCCGCCGGGGAAAGGCGGAATCTTCAGATCCTCGATCAGCTTCAGCCGGTCGCGGTTGCCGGCGACCGTCTCGGCATAAAGCTTGCCGAAAAAATTGGACAGCATGACGCCGTGGCCGGAATAACCACCGACCGAGATCACATTGGGCATGACTTCGCGCACGAACGGCTTTCTCGGTACGGTGATGCCGACATAGCCGCCCCAGCCATGGGTGATCTCAATGTCCTTCAGTGCCGGATAGATCTCGGCGATCTGCCGGCGGATGTGGATGTGAATGTCCTTGGGATCGTTGACTGCGTAGATCTCGCGCCCGCCAAACAGCAGCCGCCCATCCTTCGATTTGCGGAAATAGCGCACGACGAAGCGCGAATCGTCGACCGCCTCGCCACCCGGCAACACTTTGGAATCGGCGCCCAGCGGTACCGTTGCGCCGATGAATGAGCCGATCGGCATGATATGCGAAGCACTCACCGGCTCGAGCGTGCCGCCATAGGCGTTGACCCCGATCAAGCACTTCCCGGCGATGATCGTGCCCTTCGGCGTCGTCACCCTCACTTTGCCGCCGCCGGAGGTGATGCCGGTCGACGGTGTCTGCTCGAAAAGCTTTGCGCCGGCCTGTGCCGCGACTTTTGCGGTGCCGATCACCAGCTTCAGCGGATGGATGTGGCCGGTGCCCGTGTCGCGGGTGCCGCCGAAATAATGCGTCGAGCCGAGCCGCTCGGCTGTCTCCGCGGCATCCATGAATGAGATGTGCGGATAGCCGAACCGGCTTGCCATGATCTCGGCATGCGCCTTGTAGTCGTCGACATAGCGCTTTTTGTGCGCCACCGACATTTGGCCGGGCATATAGTCGATCTCGATCTGGTGCACCGCGGCGAAGTCGAGGAGATGCGCCTTGGCCTCTTCGGCCAGGTCGAACAGCGCCTTGGCGCAGGAAAAGCCGTATTCCGCTTCCAGCTCCTCTGCCCAGGCCCGCTGTCCGGTGCCGAGCTGGCCGCCATTGCGGCCCGATGCGCCGTCACCGAAACGATGCGTTTCGATAAGCACGACATCCGCGCCTGACTTGGCGAGATGAGCCGCAGCCGACAGGCCGGTAAAGCCGCCGCCGACGATCACCACGTCGCATGTCCGGTCGCCGTCGAGCGCCGGATATTCGGGCCTTGGTCCGGCCGTGTCCTCGTACCAGGAGCGGCCGGGGGAGATTGGGGATTGGTAAGTCATGATGCTCGGCTAGGGGAGTAGGGCAGTAGGGCAGTAGGTGTCTATTCAGCCGACAGCTTGCGGATGAGAAGCCGCAAGAGCTTTCCTACGCTCTCGCTGTGAGGCATCAATGATTCGACTGCCTCGCGAGAGGTAATTCCAACCCGTTGCGCGATTAGAAGGTGTGTCTCCAGTTCCTTGAGTGATCCCTGGGCGATCCTGAGAAACTGCTGGTAGGAAGCTCGGCTTTCTCGGCCGTAACCCTCGGCGATGTTGGCTGGCACAGACGTTGCTGCCCGACGCCCCTGACCCGTCAGCCCGTAGAGCTCGTCCTTCGGCCAGGTCCTTGTGACTTGGGAGATTGCAACCGTTAGGTCCATGGCTTGCTGCCAGACGATCAGATCCCTGTACGATGCGATCTTGTCCGTCATCCTTGCCCTACTGCCCTACTGCCCTAACTGCCCTACTGCCATATTGCCCTACTCCCCTACTACACATTCAGCAGCAAATACTCCCGCTCCCATGGGCTGATCACTTCCATGAAGGTCTCGAATTCCGCCCGCTTGATCGCCGCATAAGTCGCTGCGAAGGATTTGCCGAGTAGGGCGCAGAGTTCCTCGTCGGCCTCGAACAGGTCGACGGCTTCGAGCAGGCCGCGCGGCAGGTCGATCTCATCCTCATTGGCGGTCGTCAGTACCGGCGGATCGGCCTTGATCTTATTGGTCATGCCGATCAGCCCGCAAGCGAGCGATGCGGCCAGCGCCAGATAGGGATTGGCGTCGGAGGAAGGAATGCGGTTTTCGACGCGCCGCGCTGCCGGGTCGGAGCGTGGCACGCGAAAGGCCGTGGTGCGGTTGTCGTAGCCCCATTTGTTGTTGACCGGCGCCGAGGCCGCCTGCGTCAGCCGCCGGTAGGAATTGACGTAGGGCGCAAACATCACCAGCGCGTTCGGCACATGTTTCTGCATGCCGCCGATGAAGTGGAAGAAGGCCTCGGTCTCCGAGCCGTCCTCCGCGGAAAAGACGTTCTTGCCGGTCTTCTTGTCGATGATCGACTGATGGATATGCATGGCCGAACCGGGCTGCCCCTGGATCGGCTTGGCCATGAACGTGGCATAGATCTCGTGCTTCAGCGCCGCCTCGCGGATGGTTCGCTTGAACATGAACACCTGGTCGGCGAGCTCGATCGGATCGCCGTGACGCAGATTGATTTCGAGTTGGCCGGCGCCCTCTTCGTGGATCAGCGTGTCGATCTCCAGGCCCTGGCTTTCGGAGAAATGATAGATGTCGTCGATCAGTTCGTCGAATTCGTTGACCCCGGCGATCGAATAGCCGGCGCCGCCGCCGATCGGCCGTCCGGAGCGCCCGACTGGCGGGGTCAGCGGGTAGTCCGGATCGGGGTTCTTGCGCACCAGGTAGAACTCGATCTCGGGCGCCACCACAGGTCTCAGCCCGCGTCTGTCATAGGCGGCAAGCACGCGCTTCAGAACGTTGCGCGGTGTGAACTCGACCGAGCGGCCGTCCTGGTGGACGAGGTCGCAGATGACCGCCGCCGTCGGGTCCTCCTCCCACGGCACCACCGTCAGCGTCGAGAGGTCAGGCATCAGCTTGAGGTCGCCATCGTCCTCCGGATAGTGGAAGCCGTTGCCGTCCTCCGGATAACCACCCGAGATCGTCGTCATGAACACCGCCGAAGGCAGGGCAAGCGAGGTGTTGGAGGTGAACTTCTTCGACGGCATCATTTTGCCGCGCGCAACCCCGGCCTGGTCGGGCGTGATGCATTCGATGTCTTCGATGCCGCGCCATTCCAGCCAGGCGCTGACTTCCTTCCAGTTCTTGACGCCACGTTGGTTTTTCACGAAGGCAGGCATGCGGGCGCGTCCTCCGCGGCTCGACGGACGGACTTCCTTTTTTGCAGGCGGCATCAATCACCAGATTTGTTGCAGATTGTGGAGTATAGCCGTTGCCGGCGACGAAAGGGAAGGGGAGCCGGCTGGCGTGCGCCTCGATTACCGGGGGAACACAACGACTTCCGGATAAAAACATCCTGGTCTAGGGTCGGCGTCCCGCAACGCCGCAATTGAAGACGCCGAATGCAACACAGCCGCAAACTGACGACGATCGGCTTCGACGCCGACGACACGCTGTGGCAGAACGAACAGTTCTTCCGCATGACCGAGAAGCGCTTTGCCGCGCTGCTCGCCGACCACGCCGAGGAGGACTGGATTTCGGCAAGATTGCTGGAGGTCGAGAAGCGCAACCTCGCGGTCTACGGCTTCGGCATCAAGGGATTTACGCTGTCAATGATCGAGACGGCGATCGAGGTCACCGAAGGCCACGTGCCTGCCTCAACCATTGCCGAAATTCTCGCCGCGGGCCGCGAGATGCTCAGCCATCCGATCGAGCCGCTTCCCTATGCGCGCGAGACCGTGGAAAAGCTGGCCGGCGCCTACCGCCTGGTGCTGATCACCAAGGGCGACCTCTTCGACCAGGAACGCAAGCTCGCGCAATCCGGACTGGGCGAGCTGTTCCATGCGGTCGAAATCGTCAGCGACAAGAGCGCTGCCACCTATAGCCGGATCTTCAGCCGCTACGGCGATGGCCCGGAAAAGGGCATGATGGTCGGCAACTCGCTCAAATCGGACGTCGTGCCGGCAATCGAAGCCGGCAGTTGGGGTATCCACGTGCCGCATGAACTGACCTGGGTGCTGGAGCATGTCGAGCCGCCGGTCTCAGCACCGCGCTTTCGCCAGATAGCCAATCTCGGTGAACTGCCGGGCCTGATCGAGCGTATCGGCGAGATTGATTGATCAGGTCTGCAGTCGACGCGTCGCGGTAGAGGTCAGTTGCGGCCGAGCCCGACCAGCCGGTCGATCACCGGCTGCAGCCGTTCGGTGGTGATCGGCTTGACGACCACCGCATCGATGACGCTCGACAGGCCCAGGGTCTCCGGAGTGCCGGTCTTGACTGAGAGCAGGATCACCAACGGAAGCGATTTGCCTGACGCCCTTCGCAGCGCATCGATGCCCGACAGCAAGGCGTCGCAGTCACCGTTCTCCGCTCCGCCGTCGAGAACGACAGTGCCGGGAATCAGCGCGTGCAAGGCCTTTGCCGCGGTTTCGGGAGTTTCCGAGATCGGTTTGAGGCCGGACCGCTCAACGATCTTTGAAACCACGACCCGGTTGATCGGTGATTTTCCGACCACCAGCACCCGCGAGAAATCTGGGAGCATCCGCGTCTCCACGCCCCGGCTAACGAACGCCGCCTGCTTTGCAGTCTCGATTTCGCGATTCGCTGGGCACATGGCGGGGCAGGCCGTTGTTCAGTGTTTCAATGCAGGGTTGAAACTTGAGAGGTAATTGGCGTGAGATCGCTGCTCATGTCAAGCTGAAATGGCATATCAGGAGAATATCGCAAGAAACATTAAAATTAAAATTAAGTGCTTTTCTTTGCCGCCGCTCGAAAGGAGAAGTCGCCATTACAACTGGGCAGGCTTCAGCGAAGTTTGGCTGTGCAGCGCGAACGCATCAACTCGCAGCCGTAGCCGGATTGAAGCAGGTTGGATGAAGGCGAGGCAAGTCTGTCGCGAGCTTGTCGCATCGCCTCGCTGGACTATCCTTCCTCGTTGGCTAAGCACGTCTCTTTGAGCGACGGGAGATGACAATGGAACTCGTGACTCATAAGAAATTTAAAAACGGCCGGTTGATGCCATGGGGAAAGGGTACGGTCGTTACCGGCGCAAAGGGGTTTGTCTACCTTTCCGGAAACACCGCGACGGCCGAGGACTACGATCCGATCGGCAAAAGCGGCGGCGGCGCCATTGGCGACGCGGCAGCACAGTGGCGCGCAGTTCTCACCAACATCAAATCAGATCTGGAGGAGCTTGGCAGCGCGCTCGAGCATCTCATCCGGCTGACCTTCTTTGTTAAGGGGCCATTTCCCGATGGCGGCGTTCTGAGCTCCCCCAATTTCCGCTTGGACGTCTTGGACGAATTCTTTGCGGTGCACTGCCCGAAGCACTGCAGCTACAACAACCCGCCGCCCTCGGAAGTTATTGGAGTTGCAGCGCTTGCTCAGTCTGATCTTGTCATTGAAATCGTTGCATTAGCAGCTCTGCCGGACTAGGCAGAGCCGCAGCCTGCGAGGTGCGATAGCATGCGTTCAAAAAGGCGCGGTGCGGTAGAATTCATTAGTCGTGGCTCCGCTGTGTGACGATGACCGGGATCAGCAGATCGCCCCAGTTGCCATCGCCGCCATGGTGACGTGCCGAGCGCACCAGTTCGACCGAGACGCCGGCCTCGACCGCCTTCATCACCGACTGATTGAGCCTGTGCAGATCGTTCGCCAACATGCGAATGGTCGCCTGCTGGTCGACATTCATGCTGGTGGCTTGCTCTTCGGCCCGTTCCTTGACGCGGCTTATCGATGCCATTGGTCTCCTCCTTGTGTTGTCATGCCCGTTTGGGCGTTCCCTCTGTTTGTCTGCTATTCCGCTATTCCGCTGCCGGCCTGAATTGGGCGTGCTCGGTCGATCCATGCATGGCCGTGGTCGAAGACTGGCCACCGGTGATCGCCATCGAGACGGCGTCGAAATAGCCGGTGCCGACCTCGCGTTGGTGCTTGGTGGCAGTGTAGCCATTGGCTTCCGCGGCGAATTCCGCCTGCTGCAGTTCCGAATAGGCCGCCATCTGCCGCTCCTTGTAGCCGCGGGCGAGCTCGAACATGCCGAAGTTGAGCTGGTGGAAACCGGCCAGCGTAATGAACTGGAACTTGTAACCCATGGCGCCGAGTTCCTTCTGGAACTTCGCAATCGTCGCGTCGTCGAGATTCTTCTTCCAGTTGAAAGACGGCGAGCAATTGTAGGCAAGCAGCTTGCCGGGATGGTGCTTGCGCACACCCTCGGCAAACGTCCTGGCCTGCGCCAGATCGGGCTTGGAAGTCTCGCACCAGATCAGGTCCGCATAGGGCGCGTAGGCGACGGCGCGGGCGATGCAGGGCTCGATGCCATTGCTGACACGATAGAAGCCCTCCGCGGTGCGGCCGGCGCCATAATCGACGAAGGGCTGGTCGCGCTCATCGATGTCGGAGGTCAAGAGCTGTGCCGCTTCCGCATCGGTGCGGGCCACGACCAGCGTCGGCGTGCCCATGACGTCGGCGGCAAGCCGCGCAGCGTTGAGGTTGCGGATGTGTGCAGCGGTCGGTATCAGCACCTTGCCGCCGAGGTGGCCGCATTTCTTCTCCGAAGCCAGCTGGTCCTCGTAATGGACGCCGGCCGCACCCGCCTCGATGAATGCCTTCATGATCTCGAAGGCGTTGAGCGGCCCGCCGAAGCCGGCTTCGGCATCGGCGACGATCGGCGCGAACCAGGTGTCGACCGACAGCCCCTTGCCTTCGGAAGTCTCGATCTGGTCGGCGCGCTGCAAGGTGCGGTTTATGCGCTTGACCAGTTCGGGCGCCGCATTTGCGGGATAAAGCGACTGGTCCGGGTACATGGCGGAAGCGGTGTTGGCATCGGCGGCGACCTGCCATCCCGACAGATAGATCGCTTTCAGCCCGGCCCGCACCTGCTGCATTGCCTGGTTGCCCGACATGGCACCGAGCGCGTTGACGAAATCCTCTTCATGGATGAGCTGCCACAGCCGGTTTGCCCCCATTTCGGCGAGGCTCTGCCGAATCTGCACCGAGCCGCGCAGCCGTCTCACGTCCTCTGGCGAATACGGCCGTTCGATGGCATCGAAGCGCCCTTGGGGCGCCGACGGGACAAGGTTGTAAAAATCGGTCATTGGTCACTCCAGGCTGGCTTTAATGCCGGTTTCGGAAACGCCGTACAGAAGGAATATGTGCGCCGTGTGCGTGACATCATTTACATGTATTTACATGTTGGCACTAGGCAAGCGAGACAAACTCCGAAATTGGCCATGAAATAAGAGAAAACCTGTGTTGTGTTTGACTGATGAGAGCTGTAAATTTGTCATGATTGTAAACGCCGCCATGCCATCAGCGGATGTAAAATTCTTGTCAAGGACAGTCGATTGGCCGACCATAAAATCTTTGCCGGGCCGCGCATTCGTCGCATCCGCAACGCCAAGGGCCTGACCCAGACGGCGATGGCCGAAGGGCTCGGCATCTCGCCGTCCTATCTCAATCTCATCGAGCGCAACCAACGGCCGTTGACGGTGCAACTGATCCTGAGACTGGCGTCCGTCTACAAGGTCGACCCACATGAATTGCAGGGCGAGGCGAGGGGTTCGGTCGCCGATTTGAAGGAAGTGTTTTCAGATCCGTTGCTGGCCGGCGAACTGCCAGGCGACCAGGAACTCATCGAGCTTGCCGAGGCGGCGCCCAACGCTTCCGCCGCTGTGATAAAGCTGTTTCGCGCCTATCGCGAGCAGGCCGCGCGGCTATCCGATCTCAACGAGCTGCTCGCGCGTGAGGGCAAAGCCACCGCACTCTCCGGCGCCCGGCTGCCGATCGACGAGGTGCATGAGATTTTCGAACGCCGGCCGAACCATTTTACCGCGCTCGAAGAGGAAGCCGAGGCATTCACGTCGGTGCTCGATCCCGGCGACGATCTGTTCAGTGCGTTGAAGGCTTGGCTGCGGCGTGAATTCGGCGTCGTCGTCAAGGTACTGCCGGTCGCCACCATGCCCAACTGGCGCCGTCGCTATGACCGTCACTCGCAGCGCCTGTTCCTGTCCGAGCGCCTGTCGCCATTCGATCAGCTGCGCGAGGTGGCTATGGAGGCCTGCCTGATCCGCATGAGCGTTGCTGTCGCTGTCGAGATCCAGGCGCTGAAGCTGGCCACGGACGAAGCCCGCCGGCTCGCCCGTTTCGAGCTCGGCCGCTATGCCGCGCACGCGCTGATGATGCCCTATCAGCCTTTTCACGCCGCTGCGGTCCGCGCCCGCTATGACATCGACATGTTGCGGTCGCGCTTCGGCGTTTCCTTCGAGCAAACGGCGAACCGGCTGACCACGCTGCAGCGGCCGGGTGCGTCGGGCGTGCCATTCTTCATGCTCGAGGTCGACAGTGCCGGCAATCGCTTCCGCAAGGCGGGCAGCCACGGCTTTCCGCAAAGCCGCTTCGGCGGCGGCTGTCCGAAGCTGCCGGTCCATACCACCTTCGGCCAACCCGGCCAGATCCTGGTCGAGGCCGTGGAAATGCCAGATGGTGCGGCGTTCCTCTGCATCGCCCGCACGCTCGAAGGCCCGCAGGGCTCGTTTGCCGAGCGACCGCGCCGCACAGCGCTGCTGCTCGGCTGCGACATCGGTTTTCGCGATGAGATCGTCTATGGAGCAGCGTTGCCGGGGCCGGCCGCCATCGGCAAGGCCGGACAGAACGCCGCTGTGTCGGCTACGCCGGTCGGCGCTGCCTGCCGGCTGTGTGAACGCATCGGCTGCCTCGCCCGCGCCGAGCCACCGGTGACACGCCCGCTCGGCCTCGACGAAATGGTGACGGGACTGTCGGCGTTCGATTTTCAGTGACGGCAAACAGAGTTGCCGGGGATCGTGCCGCGGGCGCATTCTTCTATCGGCTACCGCTGCCTATCAGAACGTCCATTTCAATCGTCAGCGGCTCTCCAGGGCTCGGCGAAGCTAGCCCGCGCCAGACCTCCTCGCGCACGATGTGCTTCATATCCGGAGGAAGCTGGACATACTCCTGACCGCTCAATGTTGCGCCCTTGGCGATGCCGCTGAAATAGTCGTCGAAGGACGAGAACTTGATGGGCCACGTTTCGAGCTGGACGTCAATCTTTCGAAACCCGGCGCGATGGAGCAAGCTGTGCAAGCACGTCGCGTCAGGGATGGAAAAGAAGCGATTTAGCTTTTCAGCTTTCTCAGGGGCATAGCGGGCGATTACCGCACCTATTCTGGCGAACAACGAACGCTCTGGCGTCGTCGTCACGCTAACTGCAGTCCAGCCGTTGGGGCGCAGAACCCGGCGAAATTCCGAAAGCGCTCCAAGCTGGTCCGAGAAGAACATGAGCCCGAGCTGACAGGTCACTGCGTCGAACCGACGGTCCTCATAAGGAAGCGCGTGAGCGTCGAACGTAGCGAGGGTGATTGGCTGGTCTTTCAAATTGCGTTTGGCGGATTCGAGCATGGCCGGCGAGATGTCGCCGCCAATCACGGCGCCGGAAGGGCCTACAATGATGGCAGCGGCTTGCGCTGCCGCTCCGGTGCCCGTTGCGACGTCGAGCACGCGATGGCCAGGCGCAATCCGTGCTGCCTTCAGCAAGGACGGGATAAACGAGTTCGTCGCACGGGCGAACAACTCGTCATAGCCAATCGCCGCCGTTTTGTAGAATGGCTCATCCATGGGGGCGCCCTATACATTTGCACCGTACGTCGAGCATGGGGCGTCTGTCGATGATCGGGCATCTCTGTGCACCTGTCGGTGCGCCAAATGGAACACGATGCTGGATCACTCCCCATCCCCGTCTTTGCGTTACGCGATTAAGGCACGTTTCTGTCGTCCGCTGTGCATCGTGCCGCCTCGAAATCGCCGACAGTCCGACTCATGACCGACATATCATCACCGCAGATCGCTGTTTCGCCTCCGCGAAATGAGGAGCGTATCGGTTTCCTGCTGGTGTTCCTGTCGGCGCTGATGTGGAGCCTCGGCGGTACCATTGCCCGTTTCATCGATGCCGGCGACAGCTGGACGGTGGTGTTCTGGCGCTCGGTCTGGGCCGCCGCCTTCCTGCTCTGCTTCATGGTCTGGCGCGACGGCTGGCGTGGCACGCTGAAGCTGTTTCGCGGCATGGGCCTGGCCGGCCTTGCGGTGGCGTTTTGTTTCGCCACGGCGTCGACCTCTTTCGTCGTGGCGCTTGCATATACCACCGTCGCCAACATCCTGTTGATGCAGGCCGGTGTGCCGCTTCTGGCGGCGTTGTTTGCCTGGGCGCTGTTTCGCGAGCGGGTGGCCGTGGCGACCTGGCTGGCGATCGCCGCCGTCATTGCTGGCGTCGCCATCATGGTCTCGGAATCGCTCGATGGCGCCGTATCGCCGATCGGCGACGGGCTGGCGCTGCTCATTGCCGTCATGTTCTCGATCGCCACCGTCATCACGCGCCGCTTTGCCCATGTGCGTATGACCCCGGCGACCTGCCTCGGCACGATGCTGGCGGCCGCCTTTGCGGCATCGCAGGCGTCGGCACTGGGCGTTTCCAGCCACGACATGGGCTTCCTTTTTGCCTTCGGCGTGGTCAATCTGGGGCTCGGCCTCGCCTTCTTCGCCACCGGCGCCCGGCTTGTTCCGGCCGCCGTGGCGGCGCTACTCGGCACGTTCGAGCCGATCCTAGGCCCGATCTGGGTTTGGCTCATTCATTCCGAGGTGCCGTCGGCGCGCACCATCGTCGGCGGTGCGGTCGTCATCACGGCGCTCCTCGTCCATATCGGGCTCGAATTCAAGCGCCAGACGCGGCCGCAGCGGGCGGGCGTCACCGGTGTGCCTTCGCCTAATTGATGCAGCGCGCGCGCCAAAGCGAGATGGACCATTGACAATGTCGCAGCCGCGCGGGCAGGCTGCGATCACGGCAACAACAAGACAGGCGTATCTTGCCAAGTCTCCATGCCGGCTGCATCGAGGCCGGACAACATCGTCGTCTCCCTGCGCGCGCCGTAGCGAAAGCTTCTGACGGCGCCGCAACACCACCAGCGCCACGCCAAGTCTTCACTGTCGCCTCGTCGCCGAACCATAATGGCGCCGGCAATTCGCGCTTGTCGCCTGCCTGCAAGCTCAATACCCTGAAGCAAATGCCCAGCCGGGCGCACGCCGCGACGAGCTGGCGACGGAACACTCATCAAAGGAGAATAGCATGACCCGCAAAGCGCTCTGGCTTTCGGCGACTTCGGCGTTTCTGGCAGTTTTTACCTTGGGCGCGCATGCCGAGGACCGTGTCGTCAATGTCTTCAACTGGTCGGACTATATCGACAGTTCGATCATCGACGACTTCACCAAGGAAACCGGCATCAAGGTCGTCTACGACACCTATGATTCCAACGAAATTCTCGAAACCAAGCTGCTTGCCGGTGGTAGCGGCTACGATGTCGTGGTGCCGACGGCAAGCCCGTTCCTGGCCCGTCAAATCCAGGCCGGGGTATATCAGAAGCTGGACAAGTCGAAGCTGCCCAACCTTTCCAATATGTGGAACGTGGTGATGGAGCGGGTTGCGAAGTTCGACCCCGGCAACGAATACTC
This sequence comes from Mesorhizobium sp. M0563, assembly GCF_040321065.1. Lineage (NCBI taxonomy): Bacteria > Pseudomonadati > Pseudomonadota > Alphaproteobacteria > Hyphomicrobiales > Phyllobacteriaceae > Mesorhizobium > Mesorhizobium sp. M0563. The sequence goes on along the minus strand of NZ_JAMYQV010000009.1, from coordinate 81,175 downwards.
GGTCAACTACATGTGGGGGACCACAGGCATTGGCTACAACACCGAGAAAGTGAAGGAAGCCCTCGGCGTCGACAAGATCGACAGCTGGGATGCGGTCCTGAAGCCGGAGAATATCGCCAAGCTCGCCAATTGTGGCGTGTACTTCCTGGATTCGCCTACAGACATTTTTCCGACTGTGCTGAACTATCTTGGCCTCAAGCCTGACTCGACCTCTCCTGACGACCTTGCCAAGGCCACAGAACTCATGCTGAGCATCCGGCCTTCTATCCGCAAATTCCATTCGTCGGAATACATCAACGCGCTCGCCAATGGCGACATCTGCGTGGCTGTCGGATTTTCGGGGGATCTCTTCCAGGCCCGCGACCGTGCGGCGGAAGCGAAAAAGGGGGTCGACATCGCCTACACGATTCCAAAGGAAGGTGCGGAAATGTGGTTCGACGAAATGGCGATCCCGGCCGATGCACCGCATGTCGCCGAGGCACACGAATTTCTGAACTACATGATGAGACCAGAAGTTATTGCCAAATCCACCAACTTTGTCTTCTACGCCAATGGCAACAAGGCCTCTCAGCCGCTCGTCAGCAAGGAGATCCTTGATGACCCGGGCATTTATCCGGATGACTCGACGCTGGCCAAGCTGTTCACTGTCGGTCCATATGACCCCAAGACGCAACGTCTCGTCACCAGATCGTGGACCAAGGTCATCACGGGACAATAGTGATCTGACGCGACCCCGGTGGCTGACTGCCGGGGTCGTTTTTCAGGGGCAGAATCAGGCACGGAGTGGGACATGAAATCGCTTGGCAGCATCCGCAGGGATTTCGCGCCATGGAACGATCCGAATGCCAAGCCATACATCCAGTTCGACAACGTCACCAAGAAGTTCGGCGACTTCACTGCCGTCAACAATCTGTCGCTGACCATCTTCGAACGCGAATTCTTTGCCCTGCTCGGGGCCTCGGGCTGCGGGAAATCGACGCTGCTCAGGATGCTTGCCGGCTTTGAGGAACCGACCGCCGGCCGTATCCTGCTCGATGGCCAGGATCTGCGCGGCATCCCGCCATATCGGCGGCCGGTCAACATGATGTTCCAGTCCTACGCCTTGTTTCCGCACATGACGGTCGAGAACAACATCGCGTTCGGCCTCAAGCAGGAAGGCATGGCCAAGGCCGATATCGACAAGCGCGTCGCCGACATGCTGAAGCTGGTCAAGCTCGAGCAGTTCGCCAAACGCAAGCCGCACCAATTGTCGGGCGGCCAGCGCCAGCGTGTCGCACTGGCCCGCTCGGTGGCCAAGCGGCCGAAAGTCCTGCTGCTCGATGAGCCGCTTGGCGCGCTGGACAAGAAGCTGCGCGAGGAAACGCAGTTCGAGCTGATGGACCTGCAGCAGAACCTTGGCCTCACCTTCGTCGTCGTCACCCATGACCAGGAAGAGGCGATGACGATGGCCGACCGCATCGCCATCATCGACAAGGGCGAGGTGATGCAGGTGGCGACGCCGGCCGAGGTCTACGAGGCGCCGGGTTCCCGCTTCGTCGCCGGCTTCGTCGGCAATGTGAATATGTTCGACGGCAAGATCGCCGCTGGCGAGGCCGGCAGCGCAAGCATCGACGCCGGCAACGGCATCACCATCCGCACCGAAAATGCCGGCCGTGCCGCCGCCGGAACGTCCGTTACCTTTGCTATCAGGCCGGAGAAGATCAAGGTTTCCTCCACGAAACCGGCTGGTGCCGTCAACGCCATCGAGGGCGAGGTCTACGACATCGCCTATCTCGGTGACATGACCATCTATCACGTCAGGCTGGATGACGGTCAGGTGGTGCGGGCGAGTACCATGAACGCGGCACGCATCACCGAGGATCCGCTGACCTGGAACGACCGCGCCTGGGTTTCCTTCCGACCCGACGCCGGCGTCGTGCTGACACGGTAGGGACTGATCATGTCCGCTGTCACCGCCGCAACAAGCTCCTCGGCAAGCGCTGCCGGCAAATCCGCCTTGGCCAGGCTGGGAGCGGCTTTGCTTAGCCGTCTCGTCATCATCATCCCCTACCTTTGGCTGCTGTTCTTCTTTCTCGTCCCCTTTATCATCGTCTTTAAGATTTCGCTGTCGCAGACCGCGATAGCCATGCCGCCCTACACGCCGGTGCTCGATTTCCGCGACGGCGTTTCCGGGGTTGTCGCGTGGTTTGGCGCGCTCAATTTTGACAACTACATCTGGCTGACGCAGGACGCGCTCTACTTCAACGCCTATGTGACGAGCGTCATCGTCGCCGCCATCTCGACGGTCCTGACGTTGGTGATCGGCTATCCCATCGCCTATGGCATGGCACGCGCTCCGGCGACGATCCGCCCGACCTTGCTGATGCTGGTGATCCTGCCGTTCTGGACCTCGTTCCTGATCCGTGTCTACGCCTGGATCGGCATTCTCAAGCCCGAGGGCCTGCTCAACGAGTTGCTGCTCGCCACTGGCATCATCAGCCATCGGCTGATCATCCTCAACACCTACACGGCGATCTTCACTGGCATCGTCTACTCCTATCTGCCGTTCATGGTCCTGCCGCTCTATTCGGCATTGGAGAAGATGGACAATTCGCTGATCGAGGCCGCCAAGGATCTCGGCTGCCCGCCGACCAGCGCCTTCTGGAAGATCACCTTCCCGCTGTCGCTGCCCGGCGTCATCGCCGGCTGCCTGCTGGTGTTCATTCCCGCCGTCGGCGAGTTCGTCATCCCCGATCTGCTCGGCGGCTCGCAGACACTGATGATCGGCAGGACGCTGTGGAGCGAATTCTTCGGCAACCGCGACTGGCCGGTGTCGTCTGCCGTTGCCGTCATCTTGCTGCTGCTGCTGATCGTGCCGATCATGCTCTTCCAGCGAGCCCAGGCGCGTGCCCAGGAGCAGGACCTATGAACGCTACCTGGAGCCGCTTCAACATCGTTTCGATCGTGCTCGGCTTTGCCTTTCTCTACCTGCCGATCGTCCTGCTCGTCGTGTTCTCTTTCAACGAGTCGAAGCTGGTCACCGTCTGGGGCGGCTTCTCGACGAAATGGTACGTGTCGCTGTTCCACAATCAGGGTCTGATGGACGCCACCTGGGTGACGGCGCGCGTCGGCGTCATCTCGGCCACCGTGGCGACCGTGCTCGGCACTCTGGCGGCGCTCACCCTGACGCGCTACACGCGCTTTCGCGGCCGGCTGCTGTTTTCCGGCATGGTGTTTGCGCCGCTGGTCATGCCGGAAGTCATCACCGGCCTGTCGCTATTGCTGCTCTTCGTCGCTGTCGGCTTCGACCGCGGCTTTCTCACGGTGACGCTTGCCCACACCACGCTGACCATGTGCTTCGTCGCTGTGGTGGTCCAATCGCGCCTGATCACGTTCGATCGTTCGCTGGAAGAAGCCGCGATGGATCTCGGTGCGCCGCCGGTAAGGACCTTCTTCCAGATCACGCTGCCGGTCATCATGCCGGCGATCGTCTCTGGCTGGATGCTGGCCTTCACGCTCTCGCTCGACGACCTGGTTATTGCCAGCTTCACCTCGGGGCCCGGCGCCACGACGCTGCCGATGAAGATCTACAGCCAGGTCCGCCTTGGCGTGACGCCGGAAATCAACGCGGCGTGCACCATTCTGATCGCGATCGTCGCAGTTGGCGTGATCATCGCTTCGCTCGCAAACAAACGCCGCGAGGTGCAGCGCCAGCGCGACGAGCAGGCGGCGCAGCGAGGTTGAGTTCCTGCTGCTTACTCGCCTGAAACACCGCGACTTATCGGCGAGATGAACGGCGTGCTCCAGGTGCCGCCGACGAAGAACGACGACTGCTTGGGCGCTTGGCCGTTCGTCTGCGTGGCAGCCTGGCTCGGCTGGACGATGCCGCCGGACAGCGCCAGCCCGCGTCCGGCATAAGATGCGATGCCGGAAAGCCAGATCTTGTATTGCGCGGAATTCACCTCGGCCTTGTCGATGCGCGCCACGCCGTTCGAAACGCTCGCCTTGAGCTCGGCCCCGTCGATCGGCAGCGTTCCGTCCGAGACGTCGTCAAGCGCAAAGAATCCACCCTGTTCGGTGTGCTTGAGGAACGCCGGCAGGTTAAGCCGGCTCAGCGCACCCGCGCCGAAGGTCGCGGACAGCGAGCCATTGGCGTTTTCGAAAATGGAGTCCCAGGTTCTGCCCGGCCCCTTGAGGATGACCGAAACGGTTCCGGTGCCGATCGGCACCAGCCGCGTCATCCCGGCCGCGGTGCCGAAAGCGCCGCCGTCGATGTCGGAAGCAAGCAGCCGGATCTCGACTTCCGTGCCGGCGGGCTTGCGGTCGAAACGGACGCTGCTTTGGACGTTGCCGCCAAAGGCGGATGCATCGGAGATGTCGAAGACGGCGAGGCCGTTCTTGACCTGGGCGGTGGCGGCGACGTCGGCAAGCTGGATTGCACCTGCCGTGGCATGCGCGGCGGACAGCCTGAGATCGAGATTGATCCGGTCGGCGAAGCTTGTGTCGATCTCGCCCGGGCCGGCGGCGCCGGCGGATGGTACGGGGGTAAAGGCGGAGAGAAACGATCTGAGGTCGAGCGTATCGAAGGCAAGTGTGCCGGAGATCACCGGCAGTGCCTCGCCGTAGGTGAAGTCCAGCGCGCCCATTCCGGGGTTGTTGTCGAGGGTCAGGGCCGTATTTTCGAATTTGATGCGCCCGGCCGTCGCCGTGATCTTGCTTGAAACCGAGATCGAGCCGATTGCCGCACCGGGCGCGATGCCGGCCTGCGACCATTCGAGCACGCGTCGCAGCGAAGGTGCGGCAAATTTTGCCTGGCCGTCGAAATAGCCGTTCTCCGACATGCTGGCCAGCCCGTCGAAGGAAAAGCTGGCCGGCGCCGCCTTGAAGGAAAGCGTGACCGGTGCTGCGCCGCCGCCAAACAGCACAAGCGGGTTCGGCGATGCGGCGTCGACGGAAACGCTTTCGCCGCGCCATATCCCGGTCGCCGACAGCGTCGCATTGCTGTTCATCGCGGCCCAATTCGCCTGGCCGCTCAGGCTGCTCAATATCTCCTGGTCCTTGCCGCCGATGGCGGCGACCACGCGGCCATCCCTGAACTCGACTGTGCCGAACGGATCTGCCGGCAGCTTGCCGAGATCCGGCTTGGCGGGATTTGTGTTGATCACCGCGCGGGCAGCATCGATCGAACGCGTAATGCGCCCGCCGCTCGGAATCGCAGGCAGGAAAAACCCGCTCGCGGTACGCTGAACCCTGATCGTCGGTCGCACCAGCCGCGCCGTCGAAAACACCACGTCGCCACGCAGCGCCGCCATGGCCGAGAGGTCGACCTCGACCCGTTCGGCCTCGATCACAGGCGGTGCATCCGTCTCTGTCCATTGCGACAGCGTCACGTCGCTCAGGATCGCCCGGAAATTCGGCCAGACCTCGATGCGCGGCGCGCCGTCGATGGTGACCCTGAAACCGCTCCAGGCGCTCATTTCCCACGCGATGCGGTCACGCACGATACGGGTCGAGGCGATCAACGGCAAGGCTGCAACGACCAGCGCGACGACGGTGACGGCTGCGCCGATCGCCCATATTCCGCGTCGGATCAAAGGTGATGGCATATCGCCCCGTATGCTTCCATTCCGACAAAATCGCCCGACGGGTGTAACCGACGGCTGACGCATTTCAAGTCTTTATGGCCCGGCGATGGCATTTGCGCACACCCTGACCGGCGCGGTCCAACAAAATCTTGCTCTGCTGCATCGCGATATGCATAAGCGATGCAGCCTGCGGAGGAACAATGATGGCCGACGACGCACCGCTCTGGATGCCGACGCAAGAGCAGATCGACGCAGCGCCGATGACCGCCTTCATGAACGCCGCGGCGAGCAGGGCCGGCAAGGCTTTCTCCTCCTATGCCGACCTGCATCGCTGGTCGATCGATGACCGCGAGACCTTCTGGAGCCTGGTCTGGGACTTTTGCGGCATCGTCGGCGACAAGGGCGAACGCGTGCTGGTCGATGGCGACAAGATGCCCGGCGCGACCTTCTTCCCTGACGCGAAGCTGAACTTCGCCGAGAATCTTCTGAAGAAAACCGGGCTTGGCGACGCAGTCGTCTTTCGCGGCGAGGACAAGGTCGAGCGGCGGCTGTCCTGGAACGAGCTGCATGCGCTGACCTCGCGCCTGCAACAGCTCTTCCTGTCGCTCAAGGTGAAGAAGGGCGACCGCATCGCCGCGATGATGCCGAACATGCCGGAGACCGTTGCGGCGATGCTGGCTGCCGCCTCGATCGGCGCCGTCTGGTCGTCCTGCTCCCCAGATTTCGGCGAGCAGGGTGTTCTCGACCGGTTCGGCCAGATCGAGCCTGTCGTCTTCATCGCGCCGGACGGCTACTGGTACAATGGCAAGGCGATCGAAGTCGCCGACAAGATCGCGGCTGTGGTGGCGAAGCTCGCCACCGTGCGCAAAGTCCTGATCGTCGATTATCTCGGCACGTCGACCGACGTCGCGGCAACCATCGGCAAGGCGGCTGCGCTGGAGGAGGCGCTGTCACCCTTTGCCGCCAGGCCTGTCAGTTACGAAAGGCTGCCGTTTTCGCATCCGCTCTACATCCTGTTTTCGTCAGGCACGACCGGCATCCCCAAATGCATCGTCCATTCAGCCGGCGGAACGCTGATCCAGCACGTCAAGGAAGAGCGGCTGCATGCCGGCCTGCTCGACGGCGATCGCTTCTTCTATTTCACCACCTGCGGCTGGATGATGTGGAACTGGCTGGTGTCGGGCCTGGCGTCGGGCGCCACCTTGCTGCTCTATGACGGCTCGCCTTTCTACCCGGACGGCAATGCGCTGTTCGACTTCGCCGATGCCGAGAAGATGACCTATTTCGGCACCTCGGCCAAATTCATCGATTCCGTGCGCAAGGCCGGCCTCAAGCCGATCCACACGCATGATCTTTCCAGTGTGCGCACCATCTCCTCGACCGGCTCGCCGCTGTCGCCGGAAGATTTCCGTTTCGTCTATGAAGGCATCAAGAAGGACGTGCATCTCGCCTCGATCTCCGGCGGCACCGATATCGTCTCCTGCTTCGTGCTCGGCGTGCCGATCGAACCGGTATGGCCCGGCGAGATCCAGGGACCCGGCCTCGGCCTTGCCGTCGACGTCTGGGACGATGATGGCCGTCCGCTTCGCCAGGAGAAGGGGGAGCTCGTCTGCACCAAGCCGTTTCCGGCAATGCCGATCGGCTTCTGGAACGACCCTGACGGCAAGAAATACGAGGCCGCCTATTTCGAGCGCTTCGACAATGTCTGGTGCCACGGCGATTTCGCCGAATGGACCGCCCATGGCGGGCTGATCATCCATGGCCGTTCCGACGCCACGCTCAATCCGGGCGGTGTTAGGATCGGCACGGCGGAGATCTACAATCAGGTCGAGCAGATGCCGGAAATCCTCGAAGCGCTATGCATCGGCCAGGATTTCGACAATGACGTGCGTGTCGTGCTGTTCGTACGGGTGGCGGCCGGCGTCGAACTCGATGCCGAGCTGGAAAAACGCATCCGCGCGAAAATCCGCACCGGGGCGAGCCCGCGCCACGTGCCGGCCAAGATCGTCGCCGTCGGCGATATACCGCGCACCAAATCGGGCAAGATTACCGAGCTCGCGGTCCGCGACATGGTGCATGGCCGCGCCATCAAGAACAAGGAAGCGCTCGCCAATCCCGAAGCGCTCGAGCTGTTCCGCAACCTGCCGCAGCTTGCCGACTGAGCATGGAGCCCGGGCTGGGAACCGGGGTCATGGTTAACGAAATGTCTCCGCGGAATTTACCTAGATTTCATGAGTGGTACACATTGGTAAATTTTCCGGCGTGCCGGTAAGGATTTGTTAAGGCCCGGCATCGATAGTCGTGCGTAACTTGAGGGAGAAATCCCGTTCCTCTTAGCCCCCAGAGGATCTGATTCGCTCAAGCCCCCGTTGTGACAGCAATTCTATCATTCAAGGCGTCCCATTGGACGCCTTTTTTCTTTGCGCAGCCATAGACCTAACCGGCCAGCACGCGGGTCGAGGGGAAGGCGACTTCGACCAGGGTTCCCTCGCCGGGCGTCGAGTTGATGGTGAACCGGGCACGGTTCGCTTCGACCATCGCCTTCGTCAGCGGCAGCCCGAGACCGGTGCCGTCGCCGCGGCCGCGCTTCAGCGCGTTGATCTGCTTGAACGGCTTCAGCGCCTGCTCAATCTCGGACTGGCTCATGCCGATGCCCGTATCGCGCACGCGCATGACGACGTCGCCGGAAAGCTCATAGGCCGTCGACACGATCACCTGGCCGCCGGCCTGCGTGTAGCGGACGGCGTTCGACAGGATATTGAGCGCGATCTGCCGCACGCTGCGCAGATCGGCCACCACTTCCGGCAGCCGCGAGGCGAAGCTGGAGCGGATGATGACGCGTTCCCGGTTGGCTTGCGGCTGCATCATCGCAACGGTTTCGGCCAGCGTGTCGTTGAGCGACACCGCCTCGTAGGCCATCTCCTGCTGGCCGGCCTCGATTTTCGAAATGTCGAGCAGGTCGTTGACCAGATCGAGCACGTGGTTGCCCGAACGGTTGATGTCGCGCAGATAGTCGCGATAGCGATCATTGGCCACCGGCCCGAATTTCTCGTCCACCATCAGCTCGGAAAAGCCGATGATGGCGTTGAGCGGCGTGCGGATCTCGTGGCTGATGCGGGCCAGAAAATCGGTCTTCTGCGACGAGGCGCGTTCGGCGACCGCGCGCGCCTGGGTCAGGTCCTCTTCGGCGCGCTTCCACTGGGTAATGTCGCGCACCACCGCGCAGAAGCCGCTGTCGTTGGGCAGCCTGCCGATGGTCATGAACAGCGGAATGAAGCGCCCCTGTGCCTCGCGTCCGATCACCTCGCGGCCATCGTTCATCACACTCGCAACGCCGGGCTCCGACAACCCCTCGAGATAGTCACGCGCCGCGCGCTGGCTTTCGATCGCAAACAGCGAGACGAACGGTTTGCCGGTCACCTCGTCGCTGTCGAAGCCGAACAGCGCTTCCGCCGGACGGCTAATTGAACGGATCGTTCCGTCACGGCCGATCAGCACGACGCCGTCGGTGGCGGTGTCGATGATGGTGCGCATTTCGGCAATGCGTGCCTTGAGCTCGGAAACATCCGGCTGCGTTTGGTCGTCGGCGGCGCCATGTGGAATGGCTACTGCTTCGTCGCCGGAACGGCGTACGACCAGCATCAGCGCCTTGCCGTTTCCCCAGGGGACGGAGCGTAAAATCGCGTCGATCGGAAACTCCTGACCGTCGCGCGTCTTCAGCCGTAGAGCGCGGTCGCTGCCGTCGGAACTGCCGTCGTCGGCATAAGGGTCGGCAAACAGCGCGCCGAGCCCGCCGGCCTCGTCCAAGGCATTGAGCGTCGCATAGCCGGTCAGGCCGAGGAATTCGTCGTTCGCGTAGTGCAGCTGGTCGCCGGAATGGATAAGCACCGGCACTGGCAGCTTGCCGAGGATCGAGGTATCCGGCCCCTTGTTGTCCTCTCCGGCAAACGCCGACGGCACGAAGCCGTCGAGTTTGAGCGGTGGTGCCAGCGGCCGCCCGACGGGCGGCGCCGAGCCGGCATCGCCGGCTGCGGCTTCGTTGTCATCGGACCAATCTTCGCTCTCCTCGGCGTCGCGGAAGTCTTCCGCCGTCATGCTGTCGTCGTCGTCGCCATCCTGCGGCGCTTCGGCGACGATCGTTCGACGGTTCGTGCTGGGCTCAACGCCTTCCTGCGCTTCATCGCTGGGTTCGCGGTCGGCATAGTCGAGCAGCGATCCGGAAACAGGGCGTGTGATGGGTTCGCCGGCTTGCGCCTCTGCTGCCGTCTCGTCGGGTTGCTCGCCGTCGAGCCGGGCGAGGTCCTTCTGGTCCTCGGCATCGGCCTCGGGCGGTTCGGCCGCCTCGCTTTCCGGACTTGGCGCCGGCATTTCACCCTTGTCCGTCGGACCGGCTTTTTTCAGCTTTGGTTCGTCGGCCTTGCCGGCTGCCTCAACTTTGGTCGCGGTCTCCGCAGCCGGCTTTGGCTTCTCGGCGCTGGGCTGTTCGTCTACCGGCTTTTCGGCCGGGGTGCTGTCCTTCTTGAGACGCTCGCCAATCTCGCGAAACGCGCTGCGTTCCAGCGTCGACAGGCCCTTGTCGTTGGCCGGCTGCCGGTGCTCGGCCAGCCGGATCACCTTGTCGGCAAAGCGCCGCTCGGGCTTTGGCACGATGGTCAACGCCGGCACTTCGCCCCGGAACGGATCGGCGGCTTTCGGTGTCTCGGGGGCAGGTTCAACGGCTTCGGGCCCGACCGCGGCAGGCTTCTCCTCGGCGACAAGGGCCATGCCGGCCGCGTCGGGATCGATCACCGCATCGCTGCTGCGGGCGACGCCGAAACCGCGAAAACCTTCGAAAACGCGGCTGCGGCTGTAGACCGGGAGTGCCGCCAGATCGACGGGTATCTTCAGATCGGTGCCGGCGACCGGCCACAGCACGGAGCGGCCGGACCAGGTGTCGCGCCGTTCGAGCAGGCCGGCGATCTCGCCTGAAGCATCGAGGCCGTAGGCGGCCGAAACGTCGCCGAAGCGGCGGCCGATCACGTCGGCGGCGGGCTTGCCGACGAGTTCGGCAAATTCCGGCGACAGGGCACTGAACCGGCCCTCTGCGTCGGTACGCCAGACGAAACGCATGGGCGCGGCCGTACGATCGATCACGCGGCCGCGGCCCTGGGGCGGGGAAGCGGCTTTGATCGCTTGCGTGGCGCTTTCCTGCGGGGCGTCCAGACCGGCCTGCGAAGCGGCGGGGCTGGCTGGTGTCTCGACTTCGCCGGGCACACCTGCCCCGGGCGGGACCTGCGTGTCGTCGCCCGCATTGAAGTACCAATGGTCATGCTGCGTCGGCGTTTCGCCAGCCGTGTGCTGATTGTCGGCCCCCGAAACCTGCTTGGCTGTGTCGGCAGGCTCGTGCTCCGTCGATGCGGAGCTGCCTTCGATCGCGGCAAGGTCGATCTCCGCCGCGCCGGTGTTGGTGATTGGCGGCTCGGCGATTGGCTGCTTGTTGTCCTGGTCCGTTGGCTGGGGAAGACCGCTCGGCGCCGCTGCTGCCTCGCTGCCGGGTTCCGCGACGGCGCGCTCGCCAACAGGGGCCCCGCCGTCAAGCCGGTCCTCGTCGATCACCACCAGCAGGTGCCGCTCGTCTGTCAGACGGGCAAGGCCTGCCGGATAGGAGCTGGATCCGCCCGGAACCAGGCGCTTGACGATGCGGTCGCTGTCGTTCGCCACGTCGGCGACAAGCGCGGCCAGCGTCTCAGGCCGGATGCCGAGCGACGAAAAGCCGTCCGACGCGGCGTCGATATTGCCCTTGGCATCGACAAAGGCGATGTAGTGGCCGTCTTCGGTAAAGCCGCTGATGGCGCGATCGGCGATCTCGGCCGCGCTGCGCGAGCCGGTCTGCGCCGCCGGCAACGCCAGCATGATTGCTTCCTCGCCATCGGGCATGGTCACCGCGCTGGCCAGGAAACCAACCGCGCGGCTGGTCAGCCCGGTAGCCAGGCGGACCGTGATGGCACGGTCGCGGCCGATCCGCGGAAAACCGCTGGTTGCCATGATCTGGCGCCTGGCGATCAGCGGCAATCCTGCCGAAGCGCCGATGATGGCTCCGATGTCCGGATAGCCGAATACCGCCGCGCCGGGGCCGTTGGCCCATATCACCTGCTCGAGATCTGCCGACAGAATGGCGATCGCGTCGCCGGCGGCGAACCGCAGGCGGACCGCGTCGAGCACGGCAACATCGAGGAAGGAGTAGTTTTCAGCCGGCATGCGCTTGGCGACCCTCACAGAGCGGGCAATTTGCGGTTAACGCTTTGTTAATAAAAGCCGACGGCGCGAAGGTCCACAAGTCATAGCGTGCAACCAGCGGAATCTCTAGGCGCGTGGTTAACGTCGCGAAACAAATAATCAATGGTGCGATGCAACAAACATGTTGCAATGCACAAAATTTGCCTTTATATTGCCACGATAGATGAACGAGACGGCTTTCTGTCAAAGCCGCTGCCGCTGAAAAGGATGGAAAATGTCCAGGACCAAGACCGCCGACACGATCGAAAACGTTGAATTCCCAAGCTTCGACGCTTCCAAGGCCACCGATCAGATCCGCGCCTTCGCCGAAAAGGGCGTCGAGCAGTCGAAAGAGGCCTATGCCAAGCTGAAGACCGGCGCCGAGGAGACCCAGAAGGCTCTGGAGTCGACCTACGAGACCGCCAAGACCGTTTCCAGCGACCTGTCGCTCAAGACCATCGCCGCCCTGCGCGCCAATGCCGAGGCCGGCTTCTCGCATTTCGAAGCCCTGATTGGCGCCAAGTCGCTGTCGGAAGTCGTCGAGCTGCAGACTGCGTTCCTGCGCAAGCGCGTCGAAATGACCGTTGAGCAGGCCAAGGACTTCCAGGCGGTTGCTGCCAAGGCGGCCGAGGACGTATCCAAGCCGATCAAAACCGCCTTCGAGAAGGCCGTGAAAGAAATTAAGATCGCCTAATATTTGAACACAATTTGGCGATGCATCAAAAGGTCGCATTTCGTCAGACAAATAGATGTGCGATATAGTGGTTTAAGTGAATACCCGGCGGGTGGAACCTCCTCCCTCTGCCTACCGGGGTGACCAGCCAGCACCTCCTCCCGCTGGCTCGTAACAGGAAAAGGCCGGCACCTCCTCCCGCCGGCCTTTTCTTTGTCCGGCGAAAAATGACGCGATGCCGGAGCGATCTTTTGCTTTGCCAAAAGCCTTGAATTAAACTCCGATAGCCCGTATGGACGCATCGCCGAACGACAGAGCGGGTCCCGGAGAATGAACGTTCCGTCTGGATATCGCTCGGGCAAGCGTGCCGTTGTAGCTCAGATGGTTAGAGCGCCGGATTGTGGATCCGGAGGTCGCTGGTTCGATCCCAGCCAACGGTACCATTCAGCTCTCAGCCAGGTTTCTGACCAATAGCGCCAAGCGATCTCTACGACCCTGGCGCGGTCACCTGCGATCCCGCCTGACGCGCACCGCGCAGGTGATCCACAAGGGCTCTCAGCTTCGGCGCGATATTCCGTCGGCTGGGAAAATAAAGATAGAAGCCCGCAAACGGCGGAAAATAGTCGTCGAGGATTGGCACAAGCTCGCCGCGGTCGATCCAGGGGCGGAATGTGTCCGCCATGCCGAACGTGATTCCGGCGCCTGCAACGGCCAGCCGGATCATCAGCCACATGTCGTTAGTGGTGATCTCGGGCGCAACCGCCACGTCGAACTCGCGCCCGTCCTCGCCAAACTCCCACCGATAGGGCGAAACTCCCGGCGCCGGCCGCCAGCCGATACAACGATGAGCCACAAGCTCGCGCGGATGGGCGGGTGCTCCGAACTTTTCGAGATAGCGCGGGGCGCAGACGGCCATCTGTCGCTGATCGCCCGATACCGGCACGGCAATCATGTCCTGCTCGATGACTTCGCCGAGCCTCACGCCCGCATCATAACCTTCGGCAACGATGTCGAATTCCTCGTCGGTGACCACGATATCCAGATGCACCTCGGGAAATCTTTCTGCAAAGGACGCCAGCAACGGCCCTGACAGAAACGTCTCCGCGATCGACGAAACCGCGATCCGCAGCCGGCCGCGTGGGCGGTCCAGAAACTCCGTGGTGGCTTCGATTGCCGCGTTCACGTCGGCGATCGCCGGTGCGACGCTCGCCAGCAGGCGCTCGCCCGCCTCGGTCAGATTTACGCTACGTGTCGTGCGCTGCAGCAATGCGATCCCCAGGCGCTGTTCAAGCCTGAGGACGCTCTGGCTGACCGCCGAGCGCGTCACGCCCAGGCGGTCTGCCGCAGCGCGGAAATTGCGTTCCTCGGCCACTGTGACGAAGACGGCAATTGCATTGAGATCGATGTCCATTGGTTAGCTAAACTTACCATCGAGGTTACCAGCGGGCGGGTTATCGCGACAATGCCATGGCTCTATCTCTGTCGCAATGGCAAGAAAGGCTTGATCCTCCCGATCAAGCCGATGCCGGATGACCAAGGAGATAACCCATGACATCACTGCCTTCCTCCTGGAACCTGGATGGAAAAGTCGCCCTCGTGACGGGCGCGGCACGCGGCATCGGCCGCTGCACGGCGGAGCTGCTGCGTGCCAGGGGTGCCCGGATCGTGGCAAGCGATCTCAGCGACACTGTACGTGAATTGGAAGCCGAGGATGTGGCAACCCTGGTCGGTGATGTCGCTGACGAGGCTCTGGCCAGACGCTCGGTCGAACTCGCGGCGAAGCGCTTCGGACGACTGGACATCGTCGTGAACAATGCCGGTCGCACGCTCAACAAACGTCTGACGGAGACCTCGGTCGACGACTATGACCGCATCCTGCAGATCAACGCGCGCGGCAGCTTCGTCACCGCCCGTGCCGCGGTGGAATTGATGGCCGCCGGCGGTGGCGGCGCGATCGTCAACGTCTCGTCGATCTCGGCCGTCGCGGCCTTCGAGACGCAGGCGGCCTATGCCTCCTCCAAGGCGGCTGTCGCACAGCTGACCAAGGTGATCGCGATCGAATACGGGCGCATGGGCATTCGCTGCAACGCCGTTGCCCCTGGCGTGATCGAAACCGACATCATGGAAGGTGTGGTGGAGAATGGCCGGGAGATGCTGCGCAGCTTTGGCGATGCGCATCCGATCGGCCGGATCGGCCAGCCGCAAGAAGTTGCCGAGGCCATCGCCTTTCTTACCTCGCCGGCGTCCAGCTTCATCACCGGGTCCCTGCTTCTGGTCGATGGCGGCTACACCGCCCAGTGACCCCAAATAAGGCTGGCGCACTGCGGGAGCTCACCCGCACGCCATCCTTCACATCGTGAAAATAACCGCTGAACCAAAAGGATTATCTCGATGACCATGAACAAAGTTGTTCTGATCACCGGTGCCTCCAGCGGCATCGGTGCTGGCATCGCCCGCGAACTTGGCGCGGCAGGTGCAAAGCTGATACTTGGCGCACGGCGCACCGACCGCCTTGAAGTCCTCGCAGCCGAAATCGAGGCAGCTGGTGGAATCGTTCGCGTACGAGCGCTCGACGTCACCAAAAGGGCGGATGTCGCAGCATTCGCCGATGCTGCGCGGGCCGAATGGGGCCAGGTCGATGTCATCGTCAACAATGCGGGCGTCATGCCGCTGTCGGCCATGGCAGCCATGAAGGTCGACGAGTGGGAGCTGATGGTGGACGTCAACATCAAAGGTGTTCTGTACGGCATCGCGGCGGTCCTGCCCGAGATGACGGCACGTGGCTCCGGGCATATCATCAATATCGGTTCCATCGGCGCACTGGCCGTCTCGCCTACGGCTGCCGTTTATTGCGCAACGAAATACGCCGTCCGCGCGATTTCTGATGGGCTCCGCCAGGAGTGCGACGATATCCGCGTAACCTGCATTCATCCCGGTGTGGTGGAAAGCGAACTGGCGAACACGATCACGGACGAAGCCGCTGCCGCCGCCATGAAAACCTGGCGTGCTATTGCCCTGCAACCCGATGCCATCGCCAGGGCAGTGCGCTACGCAATCGAACAGCCCGACGATGTCGATGTCAACGAGATCGTCGTGCGTCCGACGAAGGCGGCGCATTGATGCGATCCACTTTGGCCGCAGTGCTTACGGGTATTGCCGTTGCTGTAGCCCCAACCGGCCTGACCCTTCCTTCAACTCCAATCCTTGCGGAGGAATCAATGACGCGCCAAGATCACCCCTATGTCGGAATGTGGGTCACCGAGGATCGCCATATCAGGCACGAACTCCTGCCGAACGGCCGTTATGACGAAGCGCGCGGTGACCGCGAGAGCGCCTATCGGGGACGCTATGAAGTGCAGGGCAACCACATAGAATACTGGGACGATACGGGCTTCACCGCGGACGGTGAGTTCGTCGAAGGCGTTCTCTATCATGCCGGCATGATCCTTTATCGCCAGCGGTAGAGAGCCACCCTGAGACAAGCAATTCAGGGTTCCACAAGGCGCTATTGCATGCCTTGCATGAGGCGCTCGGCAGTTTGCACCACAAGGCCCGCCACACGACATATCTCCCAGCAAGCGCGGCGGAAAGAAGCAGGATCGCGGGCAGAGTCGACATTGCAAATGGTTGTCACTATATAGCGGCGGCTTTGACGGCTCGCCTTTTACGTGGTGCCGGCGAGTGCGCGGTAAATGTGCTAGCTATTGTGTTATCTATTGTGATCTAAAACGGCTTGAAAACCGAAAAAAAGCAAATAGAAACAATAGCGCGGGTCAAACGAGTTTCGTCGAGAGAATCAGTCCTCAAGAACCAGAACGTGCTCCTTGAACCCACCATTCCCTTCAGCTCTGTGGACCTCGGACAAGTTCGGCTTGCCGGGCGAAGCCGACTCGGCTCGAATGGCAGCACGCATCTTTTCGAAGATGCCGACGTTTATGATTACCAATCGGCATAGCCGCTAGGGAAACAGCAGTATGAGTGAACACGCGATCGAGTTCTTGCGCGGGTGGATTGGCGAAAAAGTCCATTGCCAGCCCTCGCCAGCCAGAATCGAGAAGCAGGCCGAGACCCTCGCGAGGGAATGTGCGGCCAAAGCTGCCGAAGCCGGCATACCCCTGGAGGATATCCAGGAAGAGGTCGGCGACATTCAGGAGCTCATTGCTTCGAGGCTCGAAGAGGCGGCCGAGGCCGATCAGGACGAGCAGAATTCCAACAAGCCTGCCGGCTGACGGATCGCCCCGGCAAAACCTGCCGGGCGATTATTGCCTGTCTGATGCAGTTGCGCGGTCTTATCGCCGCGCAGCCTTGCCAAATCTCTCCTCGAGCCATGCTTTCGGCAACGCCGGCACGAAATTGCCGTCGCGCCCGGTCATGTCATCATTGGCGACCAGCGCGTTGAGGATGGCTTCCTCCACGCTCTGAACGACGGCGTCGAAGAACGGGTTGATGTCGGCATCCGGTATGTAGCCGGCGCTGACCAGCTTGCCGGCCGCGCCGCGCGCCGCATCGGCATTGGCCGTGCTGACGGCGAGAAAAATATCGCCGGATGAATTGTATCCATAGCCGCCGGTCAGCGCGACGCCGAGCGGCACGCGTTTCGCCAGTCTTTTCAACTGATGCGGCATGAATGGCGCATCGGTGGCGACGATCGCGATGATCGAGCTCTTTTCCGCTCGCGGCGTGTTGTCCCGGATCGCCGGTTCGGCGAGTTCCGCTCCGGCCCTGACGCCACGCACGACAAGGTTCCGCCGCGCACCGAAATTCGACTGGACGAAGCAGCCGATCGTGAAACGCTCTCCGTTCCAGTCGACGCTGCGCGAGGATGTGCCCGATCCCGCCTTGAAGCCAAAGGTGATCATGCCGGTGCCGCCGCCGACGCTGCCCTCTTCGATCGGCCCGCTTTCAGCCGTCTCGAGCGCCGAAAATACATGCTCGAAGCTCACATGGTGGCCGTTGATGTCGTTTAGAAAGCCGTCATAAGTCTCGCCCGCTACCGGCAGTGCCCAGGCGCTGTCGAGCGATTGCGGCAGCACCTTCTGCATCCAGCGCAGCGTTGCGTCGCGGCTGACGCCGCAGGAATGCGTGTTGGTGATGGTGATGGGAAGATTGAGCGCTCCGAGTTCCTCTATCAGATGCGAGCCGGTCAGTTCGCCATTGCCATTGGCGCTGAACACGCCGGCGAACGCCGGTACGGCCAGTTCGCCCCTGGGCCGTGGCAGGATCGCGGTCACGCCGGTGCGTACTGGACCCTTGCCGACAACGAGCGGCCCGTCCCCTGAGATCAGCGTGGTATAGCCGACCGTCACGCCAGGCACATCGGTGATGGCGTTGAAGCGGCCCGGCGTGCCATCGAATGGGATCGCGAAGGCGCGGGCGCGCGGTTTGCCCGAGGGCGTCGCAAGATGAGGGTCGGTCATTTCTTCCTCAGAAAAGCGAACCTTGGCCGCCCGGCGCCTTGAGCTTGGCCGCGGGCTTGGCAACCGTCTTCGGCCGCGCCGTGCCACTGATGGCGACTGCATCCGCGGTGCCGTCGGCGAACTCCAGCGAAAGCGCCATTCCCGACACCACGTCCGCCGCATGCTTGACCACCGCGCCGTCCACATCCTTGACCAGTGCGAAGCCCCGCGCCAGCACGGCCTTGTGCGAGAGCGTCGCCAGCAACCGATCGGCCTGCGTCAGTTTTCCACGCAGACGGTCCAGTCGTCTCGAAATCGCGTGGTCCTGCCGTCGCGTCAGGGCCAGCAGGGCATCGCCTTGCAGTTTCTGCCGCCTCGCGATCGGCGCCGGTGACAGTCTGGCCGCCGTGCGCGAAAACCGCGCCCGACGCTCGCGCACGATGGCAAGGAACGCCGCTTGCGCACGGGCGAGATCGCGGCGGGTCAGCGTGCGGGCTTCGTTCATGCGCCGCGACAAGGTGGCCGGCGTCAGCCGCTGCCCCAGAAGCCTGGCCCGCTTGCGCTCGACGCTGACCGACAGCGCCCGGCCAAGCCGGCTCGTCGCCTCGTCGAAGCGCCGCCGCGGCAGCGCCAGCAACTGGTCGGGCGAGGGCAGCGCACGGGCGGCCGCGCGCGCCGCTTGCCGCTTGCGTTCGAAATTGCGCGACACCGCGATCTTCAACCGTGCGCTGAGACCGGCAAGCGTCGCTTCGAGGTCGACCTTGACCGGCACGGCGATTTCGGCGGCGCCCGTCGGCGTCGGCGCCCGCACATCCGCCGCCAGATCGACCAGCGTCCAGTCGGTCTCGTGGCCGACGGCGGAAATCAACGGAATGCCCGAAGCGGCGACGGCCCGGGCGAGCGCTTCGTCGTTGAAGCCCCACAGATCCTCCAGGCTGCCGCCGCCGCGTGCCACGATCAACAGGTCGGGCCGCGGGATGGCGCCGTCCGATGGCAGTGCGTTGAAGCCGTTGACGGCAGCGGTCACTTCCGCTCCCGCCGTTTCGCCCTGCACCCGAACCGGCCAGACGAGCACATGCAGCGGAAAGCGGTCCTTGATGCGGTGGATGATGTCGCGGATGACGGCGCCTGTCGGCGAGGTGACGACGCCGATGACGCCCGGCATGAAGGGCAGCCGGCGCTTGCGGCCGGCGTCGAACAGGCCTTCGGCCTGCAGCCGGCGCTTGCGCTCTTCAAGCAGCGCCATCAGCGCACCGGCACCGGCCGGCTCGAGATTATCGATGACGATCTGGTAGTTGGACTTTCCGGGATAGGTGGTCAGCCTGCCGGTGGCGATCACCTCCATGCCTTCCTCTGGACGGAATTTCAGCCGGCTCATCGTGGTCTTCCACACCACGGCGTCGAGCCGCGCGCGATCGTCCTTCAGGCAGAAATAGGCATGGCCGGAGGAATGCGGCCCGCGATAGCCGGAAATCTCGCCGCGCACCCGTACATTGCCGAAGACGTCCTCGACCGTGCGCTTCAGCGCGCCGGAAATCTCGCTCACCGTATATTCGGTGGCGTTGGTGCGTGATTCGGATGCTGCGTCGCTCATCGGCCGATTGGGGGACGGTTGTTGGCCGGCGTCAAGGCGCCTGTATCCGGCCGGGTGTCATAACGCGATCCCATCATCTCGCTACGGCCAAAAATTCGGCAGCCAGATAATCGCTGAACGCTCGAACCGCCGGCAACAGGCTGCGCCCCGAAGGCGACAGCAAAGTGATCCCAGCTTCTCCCGCCGTCCATTGCGGCAGGATGCGTTGCAATGTGCCATTGCCTGTTTCGGCCTGGCAGAAATAGGCCGGCAGCGCCACGATCCCCAGGCCCGCGATGGCAGCCTGTTTCAGTGTTCCCAGATCGTCGCTGCGCAAGCGCGCCGTGAACGGCATCAGCACAGTCTCGCCGCCGGTGTTGCGCAGATTCCAGACCGCCCCGCCGGTCGGCCCGTTCAATGCCAGGCCGCCATGGCCGGCAAGGTCCTGTGGGCTTGTCAGTATGCCTGCGCCGGCAAGATAGATGGGTGCGGCGAAAAGGTGCCAGGGCGTCGGCGCGAACCGACGCTGGATCAGGCTGGAATCGGGCAGCGGCTCGACATGGCCGCGAAGTGCAAGGTCAAACCCGTCGTCGACAAGATCCACATACCTGTTGGTCGCGTGCTGGATGATGTTTACCTTGGGAAACTTTAAAAGGAACCGGGGTAGCAATTCCGCCAGGAACGACTGCGCCATGCCGATCGAGCAGGTGAAGCGGACCGTACCGCTGGGCTCGGCCAGTCGTCGCGCCGCGGCGCCTTCGGCCGATTCCGCCTCGACCAGCATTCCCACAGCAAACTGATAGACCTCCTGGCCGATATCAGTGACGGCGAAGCTGCGGGAGGTTCGCTGGATAAGACAGACGCCCAGCTGCTTCTCGAGCTCGATGATGCGCCGGCTGATGTTGGACTTTGATCGTCCAAGCGCGTGGCTTGCGGCAGTGAAGCTCTGTTTCTCGACCACCTTCGCAAAATAATAAAGATCGTTCAGATCCAGCACAGTCGCACATCGTTGCCAATAGAGGACGATACTTTCAATTCTATACCATTTTGGCTGTTTCGTCCAGATATTACCTTGCCAGTTGCCGCGCTGATCAGCAGGTGCTGGGCTCCATTTGGAAAAGGAATAGGCATGACCGACCAGTTGAATATGAGCCACCACTCGAGCGTGGCTGACGTATCGGCCCGACCACGGTTTGGTCTGGTTTTGACATTGCTGGCTTTTGCCCAGCTTGTTATTTCGATCGACTACAATATCGTTTTTGTCGCTTTGCCCGAGGTCGGCCTGGGCCTCGGCTTCTCGGCGCAGACCCTGCAATGGGTCGTGAGTGCGTATGCGGTTGCGTTTGGCGGCTTCCTCTTGCTTGGAGGCAGGGCATCCGACCTGCTTGGGCGGCGGCGAATGTTCGTTTTCGGGCTTGTCCTCTACGCAGTGTCTTCGCTGGTCGGCGGTTTCGCCACGACGCCTCAGATCCTGATTGCCGCGCGCGCCGTGCAGGGCTTGGGCGGCGCCTTTCTTTTCCCGGCCACCCTGTCGCTGGTCAACACCACCTTCAGCGAAGGTCGCGAACGCAATATCGCTTTGTCCGTATGGGCCGGCTCTGGTGCCGGGGGCATGGTTCTGGGCTCGTTGCTTGGCGGCGTGCTGACCCAGGCATTCGGCTGGGAGGCGGTGTTCTTCGTCAACGTGCCTGTGGCCGGCATCGCGATCGTGGCGGCCTTTCCGGTGATTCCAGCAGACAGCGGGTACCAGTCAGGCCGCAAGTTCGATCTGCCGGGCGCATTGACGGCGACGGTCGGTACCACCCTGCTCGTTTTCACGCTCGTCCAGGGTCCAGAGTACGGCTGGGCCTCACAGGGTATTCTGGTCAGCGCTGCCGTTGGGATCCTGTTGCTGGCGCTCTTCGTGGCCATAGAGGCGCACAGCCGCGACCCGTTGCTGCCGCTGCGGCTGCTGGCCAACCGCAACCTCAGCACCGGCGTCGTCACCACATTCCTGTTCACCGCCACGTTCGGTTCTTTGCTCTATTTCCTGTCTTTCTACTTCCAGACAGTGCAGGGCTTCGGCGTTCTGCAGACTGGTTTCGCCTTCATGGTCCCGATGTTGGCCGTCTTGTCGGGCAATGCGCTGAGCGGTCGGATGGCGACCCGCCTGGGTACACGAAACACGCTCGTCGTCAGCCTTGCGATCGGCGCGATTGGTACGGCGGCCCTGGGCATGGCCATGTCGGCGGACAGCACTTATGCCAACTTGGTCCCCGGACTGATTGTCTTCAGCCTCGGCGGCGGCATCACCTTCCCAACAATGTTCGCAGCCGCAGCCAAGGGCGTTGCCGCGCATGAGCAAGGCATCGCCTCAGGCATTGCATCCACGGGTCAGCAGGTCGGTAGCGCGGTGGGGCTGGCTATCCTGGTTGCCGTTGCAAACGCCGGCACCGGCGGTTTGACAGGAGAAGCGCTGCGCGTCGCTACCGCTGAGGGTGTGCGGATGGCCGTCTATCTCGCCGCTGCCGGTACCGCGGTGATGATCCTCGTCGCACTGAATTTCCGTCGTCATTGAGCCCGAACTTGCTTCGGCTCCGCGGTGGCGGGCCCCATGGCGCTATGAGACACGAAGCCCTACCAGCCCGGCAGGATCTGGTTCGGCTTGGTCCGCTTCATCTTCGCGAAGGCGAGGGCGGCGAAATCGAACGTGCCGGTCTCCTCGCCGAGCGGCACGGAAATATTGTCGAGGCTTTCCGAAATATGGCGGGCGAGCGCGTCGACGATCTCCGGCCGCGAGGTCTGGCCGCGCATGATGCCGATGCGGCAATCGGGCAGGGCGCCGAAACCGTCGGCCTCGCCCAGCACCCGCATGCCGGGCCGCAGCGCGCATTCCGGCAGCACCGAGATCGCCAGGCCGGAAAGCACCGCCGCGGCGATAACGGTGGCCGAGAAGCTGGTGAACAGGATGCGGTAGTCGCGGTTCTGCTGGTCGAGCACATCGGCGGCGGCCCGCCGCCAGATGCAGTTCGGCCGGCCGAAGGCCATCGGCAGGATCGGCTGCTCATGCGTCGCATGATTGGCCGAGGTAACCCACAGCAGCGGTTCGCGCCGCACCACTTCCGATTGGCCGCGCGCGTCATTGTGCGTCACCAGCGCCAGGTCGAGATTGCCGCGCTTGATGTGTTCGACCAGTCCCGGCGTCGGTTCGCAGATAACGGTCAGTTCGACATGCGGGTTGGAACGGGCAAACCGCGCCATGATCTCGGGCAGGAAGCGATCGGCATAGTCGTCCGGCGTGCCGATGCGGATGGTGCCTTCGAGCCGGCGGTCGTCGAAGGCGGCCAGTGTTTCCTTGTTGAGATAGAGCAGCCGCCTTGCGTAGGAGAGCAGTCTGTCGCCTTCCTCGGTCAGCCGGTTGGTGCGGCCGTCTTTTTCGAACAGCGGCTTGCCGATCCGCTCTTCGAGCCGCCGCATCTGCATCGACACCGCAGACTGGGTGCGATGCACGGCTTCCGCCGCGCGGGTAAAGCTGCCGGTGTCGACAATCGAGATGAAGGTCTGCAACTGATCGAGATCGAGCGGCGCTTTCATCGGTCTAATCCATCATTGATGTTGATGCTAAAGATTAGAAACATTCGTTGGATTAATCAATCGCGCCGTGGCAAATTCCGACTGTCCACATGAAGGCATGTGAATCGAAGCCGGAACGGCCGCTGTCGCCAGCGCCCGATCGACTGGTTTCGCTCGTTCGAATGTGAAGGAGACCGACATGGCTACGTTTGATTTCGCTACCGAGACCTCGCGCATCACCTCGCGTCCGGCCGTTGCGACGCGCGTGGCCAATGCCGCTGCCAATGTTTACCGCGCCTGGAAAAACCGTCGCGCCTTTTATCGCCTCGGCGAGATGTCGGATGCCGAGCTCGCCGACATCGGTCTGACCCGCGCCGACCTGCACGTCGCTGTCGGTGTGCCCTTTGGCCGCGATCCGACCGAGAGGCTTCGCGTCATCGCGGTCGAGCGCGCCGAAACGATCGAGGATATTGCCCGCAAGGTGGCCTGATCGCACAAATTCGCGATTTTGGTCGCATTGAACCTTTTTGAGGCACGAAGCCACCAAGTTACGCAGGCTCCCCACTCCCTGCCGGATCCCCCCGGCCAGCCTGCGCGCTGCCCGGTCCTCCCAGGACCGGGCTTTCTTTTTTGGGCGGCACTGATGATTGGATGCCGGTGTCTAGTCTACCGCCGGCCCATACCCTGCTTGAACTGGTCGAAGATCGACTCCATGCCTTTCTGGTAGTCGTCGCGCTGCTGGGCACCCGTCTCGAACATCTTGCCGAACAGGTCGTCGAACGGATTTCTCGGCCTGCCGCTCGGATTGGCCTGCGGCTGCGGCGCCTGGGGCTGCTGGGGCGCCTGACGCGCCTGCGGCTGCGGTTGTTGCGCACCACCGCCGAACATGTCCTGCAGTACTTTGCCGAGCGGATTGTCACCATAAGGGTTCTGTGTCTGCTGGGGCTGGTTCTGCGGCTGCTGCGGCTGTTGCGCGCCGCCGCCGAACATGTCCTGCAGCACCTTGCCGAGCGGATTGTCACCATAAGGGTTCTGTGTCTGCTGCGGCTGGCTTTGCGGCTGCTGCCCGCCGCCGAACATGTCCTGCAATACCTTGCCGAGCGGGTTGTCGCCGTAAGGGCTCTGCGTCTGTTGCGGCTGCTGTGCGCCGCCGAACATATCCTGCAGCACCTTGCCGAGCGGATTGTCCGCTGGGCCTGCAGGCTGAGGGGCCGGCGCCTGGCTGCCGCCGCCCGCTTGCCGCATCATCTGCTCGATGAGTTCGCCGAGCGGATTGCCGCCGCCGGGCCCACCCCCTGCCGCATGCATCTGTCCGCCTAGCTGGTTGGTGGTCTGCTTGAACAGCCCGCCCATCATCATCGAGGCGATTGCCGGCAGCATCTGCTGCAGGACCTGCTGGCTGACACCGCTCGCTTGCGCGGCCTGGCTGGCGACGGCGCGTGACAGATCCTTCGAGCCGAACAAATGCCCCAGAATTCCGTTGCCTTCATCGAGACCCTGCGGTGAGAAGGCCCGGCTTGCATCCTCGAAATATTTGGCGTGCTGGCCGCTGGCCATCGCCGTCATGAAGGAGCCGAGCCCGTAAGGGTCCGCTGTGTTGCGCTTCAGCCCCTGCGAAAAGGCCGGCAGCAGCGCCGCGACCGCCGCCTGCGTCTGCTGCTGCGAAAGCCCGAACTGCTGGGCCAGCGCCTGCATGCCGTTGCCGTTCTGGGCCTGTGCCAGAATATCGAACAAGGAAGGCATTGTTTTCTCCTCCGGGAAAATCCTCGTTTGGAGAAGCCTAGTTCGTTTCCATCACTGATTGAAGCGAATTTGCCGGACCGTGGCTCATGCGGATAGCGAAGCGTTAATACGCGTATTCCATGAACACCGGCTCGATCGAGCCGCCCCAGCGTGTGTGGTAGGCCGACAGCATCTCTTCGGCGCTGGTCGTGCCGCGCGCGACGACCTCGTCCAGCGTGTTGAGAAACGAGGTCTCGTCATAGCCGTCGCGGTTCTTGCGGCCCCGGTTCTTCAGTCCCATGCGCGAGATGACGAGCACGTCGCGTGCGATCTCGCGCAACGTCGTGTTGCGGAAGGGCGCCGAAATGCCCTGTTCTGGCACTGCGTTGCGCATTGCCAGCACTTCGTCATAGCTCCAGCTCGAGGTCAGCGCCTCGGCCGCGTCGAGCGCCGCCGCATCGTAGAGCAGCCCGACCCAGAAGGCCGGCAGCGCGCAGATGCGCCGCCACGGCCCGCCATCGGCGCCGCGCATTTCGAGAAAGCGCTTCAGCCGCACGTCAGGGAACAGCGTCGACAGATGGTTCGCCCAGTCGCCCATCGTCGGCAGCCCGTCCGGCAGTTCGTTACCGGCAGCACCCGCCATGAACTGGCGGAAGGTGACGTGCGTCATGTCGTGGTACTGGCCGTCGCGGATGACGAAATACATCGGCACGTCGAGCGCCCATTCGACATAATCGGCAAAGCCAAAATCGGGCGAGAAGCAGAATTCGAGCAGCCCGGAGCGCTGGTTGTCGGTGTCGCGCCAGATCTCGCCGCGCCAGCTCTGCAGGCCGTTCGGCCGGCTTTCGGTGAAGGGCGAGTTGGCAAACAGCGCCGTCGACAGTGGCTGCAGCTTCAGTGACACCTGCATCTTGCGGCGCATATCGGCTTCGCTCTCGAAGTCGAGATTCACCTGGATGGTGCAGGTCCGGTACATCATGTCGAGACCCTTGGTGCCGACCTTGGGCATGTAGCGGGTCATGATCTCGTAGCGCGATTTCGGCATTTTCGGCGTCTCGGCCAGCGACCATTTCGGGCTGCCGCCAAGGCCGAGGAAGCGAATGCCCATGGGTTCGGCGATCTCGCGTACCTGCGCCAGATGCGCATTGCCTTCGCGGCAGGTCTGGTGGATCGTCTCCAGTGGGGCGCCGGACAGTTCGAACTGGCCGCCGGGCTCCAGCGAGATCGCGCCCTGGCCGGTCGGCTCGACCAGGCCGATGATGCGGCCGGCATCCATGATCGGGTCCCAGCCGAGTTTGTCCTGCATGCCTTCGAGGATGGCGCGGATGCCGCGCTCGCCGCCATAGGGCACCGGCGCATTGCCGTCGATATAGAACGGGAATTTCTCGTGCTCGGTGCCGATCCGCCATTTGTCGCGCGGCTTGTTGCCTTCGGCCAGATGCTCGACGAGTTCGTCGACGCTTTCTATCGGCCGGAAATCGGTAGTATCGCGCGCCATAATAGCCCTCCGCACACGACCCCGAAAATCGGCTTCGATTTTCGGAAAGGATCATGTGCCCAATCAATATGCTACAGCGTCCTTTGCGCGCCCGAAAGGACGCGCTGCGCTGCAGAGCAGTCGCACGACCGCCGGCGCTAGATGGACGAAATGTCAGTAGCCGATCAAGCGAAAAATCCTGAGCCAGAGGGTAACGGGAATTGATCACCAATCGCCGATTGTCGCCTGGATCAGCGCCAGTGCCGCCACCGCCGCCGTATCCGCTCGCAGGATGCGCGGCCCGAGCGGAATGGCGGTAACGAAGGGCAGCGCTCTCAGCATCCTGCGTTCCTCGTCGGAAAAGCCGCCCTCCGGCCCGACCAGCAGCGCGAGCTTGTTCTCCCGCACCGCCTGCAATGCCGGCAGCGGATTGTTGGTGGCGGCATCCTCGTCGCAGAAGATCAACCGCCGCCCCTTGTCCCAGCCTGCCAGCAGACGCTCGAACCTTTCCGCTTCGCGCACCTCCGGCACCGCCAGTATGCCGCATTGTTCGGCCGCCTCGACGACATTGGCGCGCAGGCGCTCGATGCCGGGTCTTGCCACTTGCGTGTGCTGGGTGATGACCGGCTGCAGGATGCCGGCGCCCATCTCCACCACCTTCTGCACGAGGTAGTCGAGGCGTCCTTGCTTCAGCGGCGCGAAGCAATAGACGAGATCGGGCAGCGGCGGCTGCGGCCGCTGCAATTCCAGCACCTTCAGGCGCAACGCCTTCTTCGATTTCGCGGCGATCGCCGCCGACCATTCGCCGTCGCGGCCGTTGAACACCAGAATTTCGGCGCCTTCGCCGAGCCGCAGCACATGCGAGAGATAATGGCTCTGCTGCGGGCCGACGTCGAACTCGGTATCCGGTCCAAGCTCGTCCGGTACGAACAGCCGCTGCATCTTGTAATTGGCGCGCATCGCGGAGGAATGCGGCAACGTCACCCTCGGCGTCAAGCCTCGGCCGAAGGATGCCAGACAGGCTCGTAGCCTTGCTGCAGCACCGAAACAGTTGTCGCCGGCGTGAGCATGTGGATTGGACCGTCGGTAAAACCGCCGAACCCCACCGGTTCGCGATAGCCGCCGAAACTCCAGGACAGCGCGGCGCCGTCAAACAGGGCGTACGCCCTGTTTCCTGACGAGATCATCGTGCCGTCCGGCAAGTCCGCAAGCGCCTCCGGTTCCAGTCTCGGCGCCGGTCCGCCCGATGCCAGGCGCTCCTTGTGCAGGCGCTTGTCGAGTTGCGGCGCGCGCGGCTCGGCAATCCCGAAGGCGTCGCCGAAGCGCTGGACAAAATCCCTGGCTCGCTCGCGCCGGCAGAAAAAGCACGGCCGGTGCCCGGCCGCCAGCGCCGTCACCTCGTCGAGGAAAAACAGTTCGGTCCAGCCGGCCTTGCCGCCCAATTGGTCGTCGCTTTGCCGGTTGCGCCCCATCGGCTCGCGCCGCACATTGCGGAATTCGCAGACGCAGATGATCCAGGCTTGCAGCGCCCAGCGCTTCTTCAACAGCGTTCTCGTCTCGGCGTCGTGAATGATGCCGCGATTGCCCATGAACAGGCCGCGCTCCGGCACGGCATGGATGGCGCCGAACGGATCGACCCGGTTTTGCAGTGGCATAGGCGTTCCTTGTTGGCTGCGATGCTGGCGCCATGATATCGCTCGCTGCATCTATTTCATGTCAGCAGGTTTCGATGCGGGTCTTGGTCGTCCAGAACTTCGACAATGAGGGCCTTGGCCAGATCGGCGCGGCGCTTGTCGAGGCCGGCGCCGATATCGACCTGCGCCGGCCCTATCGCGGCGACGCGCTGCCGCAAGATAGCGGCGGGCATGACGCCATGGTGGTGCTCGGCGGCGCCCAGAATGCACTGGACGACGAGCTCTGTCCTTATTTTCCGGGCCTGCTCGACCTGACGCGCGATTTTGCCGAGAGGGATCGCGCGGTGCTCGGCATCTGCCTTGGCGGCCAGTTGGTCGCGCGCGCCTTTGGCGGCGAGAACCAGATCGGCGGTGCTTCGGAGTTCGGCTGGCACGAGGTCGCGCTCACCGCGGCCGCGAACGCCGATCCGGTGCTCGCCGCCTTGCCCGAAAAATTCCCGATCTTCGAATGGCACGACGACACCTTTGTCTTGCCTGAGAGGGCCGTGCGGCTGGCCGGCAACGCCGTCGCCGAGAACCAGGCGTTCCGCATCGGCCGCGCCGTCTATGGCTTCCAGTTCCATTTCGAGGCCGACCGGCCGATGGTTCGCGACTGGAGCACCTCCTTCGCACCGCTGATTGCCGAGCGGCATCCTGAATGGGCAGGTCGGCTCGACGATGAAATGGCCCGCAACGGACCGCAAGCCGATGCCGCCGGCCTGGCCATCGCCCGCGCCTGGGTGGCGACGATCTGACGACTCATACAGCCAACGTTGCCTATTTGGCGACGTTGCATATTTGGCACGCGGCGCCAAATCCGCCGGGGATAACGCGTTTCATCCTTGGCCTGTGTCAATCCGCTAGCCTAAAAGGCGCCGCTCTGCATCTTCCGTGCAACCGCGATGAACCTATCCTGTGACCCGCGCGACACACCGCCGATACAGAACATGCCTAGAAGCGCGAAACCGTCAGACATTTGCGACGAATTTTGCGTTTCAACGCATTGGTAACCCGCTCGTGCATAGATGCAGGAAGCTCAACAAGAGATGACGTCCGTGAAAGCAGCCTTTTTGTCCTTTGCCATGTTGTCGGCCATTGTCTTGTGCGGCCTCGGCATTTATTCCGCCGACGCAGCCAACAACCACAATGCCGTCGACGGCTACGGCGTCACCGCCGCGCTTCGCTAGACCCTCTGCTCATAACCCCACGCCTTCCCTAAGCCCGCTCACCCGTGACTGTCAGGATATGCTTGTCCGCGCCGTCCACGACGAGCGCGGTGAGGTTTCCCGACTGCCAGGCGAGGGTGTCGACATTGACGCGGTTGCCTGTGATCTCGGGCTTGGGCACCGGCGTATGGCCGTGCACCACGATCTTGGGATGAAGACCGGTGTGATCGTGGAAGACCTCGCGGATCCAGATCAGGTCCTGCGGGCTCTGGCTTTCCAGCGCAATGCCGGGCCGGATGCCGGCATGGCAGAAGAAGAAATCGCCGAACGTCACTGAAAAGGGCAGCGAGCGCAGGAATTCGACATGGTTCTGCGGCACCGCCTCGACCAGTGCGGCGTGCCCTTGCCGCAATGCCGCATCGGCGCGGCCAAACCAGGCGCTGCTCCCACCAAGTGACACACCATACGACAGCGCCGTCTGGATGCCGCCATAGCGCATGAACAGCCCGTCCTGATCGGGGACATCGAGAAAATCGAGAAAGCCGAGATCATGATTCCCGGCCAGCATCAGGTGACGCGGATCGCGTTTTTGCGCGTCGATCAGGAAATCGATGACGCCTTTGGAGTCCGGGCCGCGGTCGACATAGTCGCCGAGATGGATCACGCGCCAATCGGCCGACGGCCTTTGACCGAGCTCCGCCTCGATCCGCCGGTGCATGGCGGCCAGCAGGTCGAGCCGGCCGTGCACATCGCCGATCGCAAAAAGGCGCATGCCTTGCGGTCCGCGCGCCTCGTAAAAATTGATGCCGGGCTCCGTCAATGCCTGCGTCGCCTCCGTGGTCATGCCGTCACGGGACTTTAGCGCCGAAGCTGATCCTTGCCCATGTCGGTGACCAGACGCTTTCCGCACAGTGCCAGCGTTATGTCCATCTCCTTGCGGATGATTTCCAGCGCCTTGGTAACCCCTTCCTTGCCGAGTGCGCCGAGGCCGTACAGGAAAGGCCGGCCGATATAGGTGCCCTTGGCGCCGAGGCACAGTGCTTTGAGCACGTCCTGGCCGGAACGGATGCCGCCGTCCATATGCACCTCGATCGTGTCGCCGACGGCATCGGCGATCTCTTCGAGCGCCATGATCGATGACGAGGCGCCGTCGAGCTGGCGGCCGCCATGGTTGGAAACGATGATCGCATCGGCACCCGACCTGGCCGCCATCATCGCATCTTCCTTGTCGAGAATGCCTTTCAGGATCAGCTTGCCGCCCCAGCGCTCCTTGATCCAGGCGACGTCCTTCCACGACAGATGCGGATCGAACTGCTCCTTCGTCCACGACGAAAGCGAGGCGAGGTCGCCGACGCCCTTGGCATGGCCGACGATGTTGCGGAAGCTCCGGCGCTTGGTCCCGGCCATGCCGACGCACCAGCGCGGCCTTGTCGCCATCTGCCAGAGGTGCTTCGGCGTCATCCGCGGCGGCGCCGAAAGCCCGTTGCGGATATCCTTGTGGCGCTGGCCCAGGATCTGCAGGTCGAGCGTCAGCACCAGCGCCGAACATTTCGCCGCCTTTGCCCGGTCGATCAAATCGAAGACGAAATCCTTGTCGCGCAGCACATAGAGCTGGAACCAGAACGGCTTCCTGGTCACCGACGCGACATCCTCGATCGAGCAGATGCTCATCGTAGACAGCGTGAACGGCACGCCGAATTCTTCCGCCGCCTGCGCCGCCAGCATCTCGCCGTCCGGATGCTGCATGCCGGTCATGCCGGTCGGCGCCAGCGCCACCGGCATCGCCACCTTCTCGCCGATCATGGTCGATTCCAGCGAGCGGTTGTCCATGTCGACCAGCACGCGCTGGCGGAACTTGATCTTTTGGAAATCCTCTTCGTTGGCTCGGTAGGTGCTTTCGGTCCAGGCGCCGGAATCGGCGTAGTCGAAGAACATCTTCGGCACACGGCGGCGCGCCAGGTCCTTGAGGTCGGCGATGGTGAGGATGCTGCTCATGGATCTTTTTCCGCTGGTTCTTCGCTGGTTCTTCGTTGAATTTTCTGGCCGCGGCCTACGGCTGTTTTCTTGCCGGCTCGCCATCACCGGGCTCGGAGCGCTGCCTGAGCCTCAGCCGCGACACGCGCTGCCAGTCGCCGCTGCGCTCGGCCTCGGCCATCGACCGTTCGACATAGGAGATGTGGTCCATCGCCGCCTGCCGCGCCGCGGCCGGATCGCCGGCCTTGACCGCGGTGTAGATTGCCCGGTGCTGCGAAAGCAGCGCCTCGCGCGCACCCGGCACGCTGAACACCAGCCGCCGGTTCTGGAACACGCCTTCCGACAGCAGCCGGTAACAGGCGCGCAGCGTGTGCAGCAGGATGATGTTGTGCGCGCATTCGCAGATCGCGTGATGGAACTCAACGTCGATTTCCGCCTCGTCGTCGAAATTGCCGGTCCGGTGCGCCTCGTCCATCCGTGCCATGATGCGGTCGAGCAGCGCCAGATCGTCCGATGTGGCGCGCCGCGCCGCATATTCCGCCGCCACCGCCTCGATCTCGCGGCGGTACTCCAGATAGTCGGTCACCGCCTTGCGATGCATCGAGATCAGGTCGGCCACCGGCTTCGTGAACAGCTGGCCGATGACGTCGGCGACATGGGTGCCGCCGCCTGGCCGTGTCGTCAATAGCCCGCGCCCTTCCAAGGCTTTCAAGGCATCGCGCAGGATCGGCCGCGACACCTCGAACTGGCGCGCCAGCTCGCGCTCGCCCGGCAGCCGGTCGCCGGTGCGCAGCACGCCTTCGAGGATCAGGCTCTCGATCTGCTGCACCACCTCGTCGGCGGTGCGCGAATGCTCGATCCGGGAGAAAATGTCGCTCAAACGGGGTGCCTGGGGGTTGAACCGATGTCGCGCAAGATAAAGCCAGCGTCGCCAACTGGTCAAATTATTTATCCAATTCGCCCGGCCGGGTCGGTTTCACAGCCGCGGCTTCATATCACCTTCTGCTAAACTGGCTGTTTGCGTCCCCTGGCGATTGCCTCTAGAGCAATTCCAGGAAAAGTGTGAAACGGTTTTCCGTCCGGAATTGCGCAGAATCAAAGGGATAGAGCGGTTCGGCGTTTCCGTGAAACGATAAAACCGCTCTAGAGGGACATCATTGCCAAAGGGCTCAGAGAAGCCCGGGGGACCAGCCGTGCCAGACGCCGACCCGTCCAATCTCGAATTCCAGCTGCGCGCCAAAGCCATGGGCGGCAGCGTCATGGGCTTTCCGGCGCACGAAGGTCGGCCCGGCGCGCTCGGCGAGGTCCACGCCCGACCGCATCCGCTGGTCGAAAAGCCGCGCGTGCTGGTGCAGCTTTCCTTCATGACCGAAGGCGGATCGAGCGTCGATCTGGCAGTGCTTTCGGAACTGTCGCAGCGCCTTGGTATTGCCGCGCCCGACCGCCATGCCCGCCATCACGCGATGAAGTGGGGCAAGGGCTCGCTGCGCTGGGAACGGCACACGGAGTTCTCGACCTATCTCTGGGAAGGGCCGCTCGCCGAAAACGGCAGGGGGCAAGAAGATACCCCCTTCGGCAACGGGTTTTCGCCGCCGGGCACGGTGATTTCCGGCATCAGGCTCGAAATCCGCAAATGGACACCGGCGAACGAGCGGCTGATCGCCGGCTTCGACCCGACCAGCCTGTGCTATTCGCTGGTCGAGCGCGGCAACGCGGCCATCGTCACCGATTTCCGCCAGGATGGCGACGGCTTGACCCGCATGCTGGTGCTCGATCGCGGGCTGACACCGGCGCGCACCGGGGCGCTGTCGCAGCGGCTGATCGATATCGAGACCTACCGCACGCTGGCCATGCTTGGGCTGCCGCTGGCGCTGATGCTTTCGGGGCGTGCCCGCCGCATCGAGGACAGGCTGGCCCAGACCACGCTGGAAATGAAGGTCGCCGAAACCCGCGACAGCCAGACCTTGCTGGCCGACCTGACCGAACTTGCCGCCGAACTGGAGGCGGATGCCGCCTCCAGCCTCTACCGGTTCGGCGCCAGCCGTGCCTATGACGGCATCGTCGGCGAGCGGCTGGAGGCGCTCGAGGAAGAAGCCGTGCCCGGCTACGACACCTGGGGCGGGTTCCTGCAGCGGCGCGTCGCGCCGGCCATGCGCACCTGCCGTTCGGTCGAGGAGCGCCAGGCCAATCTGTCGCGCAAGCTGACCCGTGCCACCACGCTGCTGCGCACCTGGGTCGACGTCGAGGTCGAGAAGCAGAACCGCGATCTCTTGGCATCGATGAACAATCGCGCCCGCCTGCAATTGCGCCTGCAGCAGACGGTGGAGGGACTCTCGGTCGCCGCCGTTTCCTACTATGTCGTCGGCCTCATCGGCTACGTCGCCAAGGGCGCCTCGATCTTCGGCCATGCCTTTGCGCCGGAAATGGTCACCGCCGCCTCGGTGCCGCTCGCCGTCCTGCTCGTCTGGTGGGGCGTGCGCCGTGTCCGCCGCATGCACTCCGAACCGGGCAAGCAGCCGGGCGAGTAGTGTGGGGCGCGCAGCGGCAGATTGCCGCTGCGAAAGGCTGTCCCGGCCATAGGCCCGCGATCCCGGCCAAAGCGGCATTTGCAACCGATAGCCGTCGCTGGTAAAAGATTTTTACCAGTCGGTCGAAGGAGGCTGTCGATGTCCGGTCTTGCGATGCCGAAACCAGACGACGCCACGCTGCGCCGGCGCGATGAGATCGTCGCCGATATGCGCATCATCGTGCCGGGCGAGGGCGTCGTCGACGCAGCCAATGCGATGCGCGCCTTCGAGAGCGATGGGCTCACCGCCTACCGGCAATTGCCGCTGGTCGTGGTGCTGCCGCAAACCGTGGCGCAGGTCTCGCGCGTGCTGAAATATTGCAGTGACCGCAATATCCGCGTCGTGCCGCGCGGCTCCGGCACCTCGCTCTCCGGCGGCGCGCTGCCGCTGGAAGACGCGGTGCTGCTGGTGATGAGCCGCTTCAACCGCATCCTCGAGATCGATTTCCAGAACCGCATCGTCGTCGCTCAGCCCGGCGTCACCAATCTCGGCATCACCACCGCCGTCGAGCAGGAGGGCTTCTATTACGCCCCCGATCCATCCTCCCAGATCGCCTGCTCGATCGGCGGCAATGTCGCGGAAAATTCCGGCGGCGTGCACTGCCTAAAATACGGTCTCACCGCCAATAATGTGCTTGGTATCGAGATGGTGCTGATGAATGGCGAGGTGGTGCGCCTCGGCGGCAGCCATCTCGACGCGGAAGGCTACGACCTGCTCGGCGTGATGACCGGCTCCGAAGGATTGCTCGGTGTCGTTACCGAGGTCACCGTCCGCATTTTGAAGAAGCCCGAGACGGCGCGTGCCCTGCTGATCGGCTTCCCGACCAGCGAGCAAGCCGGCCAATGTGTCGCCGACATCATCGGCGCCGGCATCATCCCGGGCGGCATGGAGATGATGGACCGCCCGGCCATCCACGCCGCCGAGGATTTCGTCCAGGCCGGCTATCCCCTGGATGTCGAGGCGCTGCTGATCGTCGAGCTGGACGGGCCGGGTGTCGAGGTCGACCATCTGATCGGCCTGGTCGAAGCCATTGCCTATAGGAACGGCTCGACCACATGCCGCATTTCGCAATCGGAGCAGGAGCGGCTGAGTTTCTGGGCCGGCCGCAAGGCAGCCTTCCCGGCGGTCGGCCGCATCTCGCCCGACTATTACTGCATGGACGGCACCATCCCGCGCAAGGAATTGCCGCGCGTCCTCGCCGGCATGCGCGAACTGTCGGAGAAATACGGGCTCGGCGTCGCAAATGTCTTCCACGCCGGCGACGGCAATCTGCATCCGCTGATCCTCTACGACGCCAACGTGCCCGGCGAGCTCGACAAGGCGGAGAGTTTCGGCGCCGACATATTGCGGCTCTGCGTCAAGGTCGGCGGCGTGCTGACCGGTGAGCACGGGGTCGGCGTCGAGAAGCGCGACCTGATGCCGGAAATGTTCAACCAGATCGATCTCGACCAGCAGATGCGCGTCAAATGCGCCTTCGACCCCAATCACCTGCTCAACCCAGGCAAGGTGTTTCCGCAGCTGAGGCGATGCGCCGAACTCGGAAGGATGCACGTGCATCGCGGGCAGACGGCGTTTCCGGACATTCCGAGGTTTTGAGGGGTATGTTGGCGCTTGGACACCCCCCTCTGTCCTGCCGGACATCTCCCCCGCAAGGGGGGAGATTGGCTGCTTCAACGTCCTGCTCGCCTTCAAGCGTTGATGGTTGGCGAAAGCCTAAGCGACATCCGATCTCCCCCCTTGCGGGGGAGATGTCCGGCAGGACAGAGGGGGGTGGGAAGGATCGCGGCTTCTCGTCATTTACGACTGGTGGTTCTGCCGCATGACCACCTTCACCCCGACCACATCAGCGGAAACCCTCTCCACCATCGCCTGGGCCGCAGCGGAAGACTCGCCGCTCGAGATCCTCGGCCATGGTTCCAAGCGCGGCATCGGCCGGCCGCAGCAGAGCGAGCATACGCTCGACCTGTCGAACCTGTCCGGCGTCACGCTCTATGAGCCGGCCGAACTGGTGCTGTCGGCGAAAGCCGGCACGCCGCTGGCCGCGATCGAAAGCCTGCTTGCCGAAAACGGCCAGCAACTGGCCTTCGAGCCGATGGACTACGGCCCGCTGCTCGGCGGTGAACCAGGACGAGGCACGATCGGCGGCGTGCTGGCCGCGAACCTTTCCGGCCCGCGGCGGCTGAAGGCCGGGGCTGCGCGCGATCACATCCTTGGCATCGCGGCCGTTTCCGGCCGTGGCGAGGCCTTCAAGTCGGGCGGCCGTGTGGTCAAGAATGTCACCGGCTATGATCTGTCCAAGCTGATGGCCAACAGCTGGGGCACGCTGGCGGTGTTCACCGACGTCACCTTCAAGGTGCTTCCCGCTGCCGAGACCGAAGTCACGCTCGCCATCCGTGGCCTGCTCGACGATCATGCCACCGCCGCCATGGCGCTGGCACTGGGTTCCAGCGCGGAGGTGTCGAGTGCGGCCCATCTCCCTGAACGGGTCGCCGCGCGGGTCGCCGGCGGCAGTCTCGGCAGCGATGCGGCGACGCTGCTGCGCATCGAGGGTTTCGGCCCGTCGGTCGCCTACCGCATCGCGGCGCTGAAAGACCTGCTGAAAAACGCCGGTCCGCTGCAGGAGATTTCCGGTTCGGTCTCGTATTCTGTCTGGCGTGACATCCGCGATTGCGCGCCGTTCGCCGATGGCAGCGAAAGGCCGGTGTGGCGCGTCTCGATGGCGCCGTCGCAGGGCCACCTTATGGTGCTGGCGCTGCGCATGCAGGCCGCGGTCGATGCCTTCTACGATTGGCAGGGCGGGCTGATCTGGCTGCGCATGCAGCAGGACGATCCAGAGGCCGGCCTGTTGCGCGGGCTGATCACAAAGCATGGCGGCGGCCATGCCACGCTGGCTCGCGCAACCCCTGCGCATCGCGCGGCGATACCCGTGTTCGAACCGCAAGCGCCGCCTCTTGCAGCACTGTCGGCGCGGCTGAAGGCCGAATTCGACCCGAAGAATATCCTCAATCCCGGGCGTATGGCGCCGGGCGCAGGCTCTGCTACTCTCGCCCCAGCAACCGAGGGAGGAGCGCAATGAGCGATGCAGGCCAAAACGGTACGTCACGCCAGACCGACCGCTGGCTGGAGCCCGGTCCGACCAACGCGCTGGTCATCTATATCCTCTATCTCGCCGGCCTCGTTATCGGCGTCAGCGGCATTGTCGGCATCGTCCTGGCCTATATCAACCGCGGCAAGGCCGGCGGCTTCGTCGAAAGCCATTACGCATTCCTGATCCGCACCTTCTGGATCGGCCTGCTCTATGCACTGATCTCGGCGCTGCTGATGGTCGTGGTCGTCGGCGTCGTGCTGATGGTCGCTGTCGCCGTCTGGTTCATTGCCCGCTGCATTCTCGGCCTGCAGGCGCTGCAGCGCGGCGAGGCGGTCAAGAACCCGGAAAGCTGGTTCCTCGGACTATGAGCATGATCCCAAAAAGCGGATACCGGTTTTGGGAAAAGATCATGCTCAAACGGTAAGGATTCGTTTACGTGCAGACCTCCTTCTCGCTTGCCCAGCTTGCCGATCCGCATGTCGCGGAATCGGAAAAGATCCTGCGCAAATGCGTGCATTGCGGCTTCTGCACCGCCACCTGCCCGACTTATGTGACGCTCGGCAACGAACTGGATTCGCCGCGCGGCCGGATTTACCTGATCAAGGACATGCTGGAGAACGGCCGTCCCGCAGACAAGGAGATCGTCACCCATATCGACCGCTGCCTGTCCTGCCTCGCCTGCATGACCACCTGCCCGTCGGGCGTCAACTATATGCATCTGGTCGACCATGCCCGCGCCCATATCGAGCAGACCTACAAGCGTCCGCTGGCCGATCGCCTGACACGCGCCATGCTGGCGTTCGTGCTGCCTTATCCCTCGCGCTTTCGCGCGGCGCTCAAGCTGGCGAAGCTCGGCCAGCCATTCGCCGGCCTGTTCGAGAAAATCCAGGCCTTGAGGCCGCTGGGCGCCATGCTCAAGCTTGCACCGGCGTCGGTCCCGGCAGTCTCGCCGATGGCTTCGCCGGGCGTCCATGCGGGGCAGGGCGGCAAGAAAAATGGCCGCGTCGCCATCCTCACCGGCTGCGCGCAATCAGTGCTCGATCCCGGCATCAACGACACGGCGATTTCGCTGCTGACCCGGCTTGGTGTCGAGGTCGTCGTCCCGCAGGGCGAGGGCTGCTGCGGCGCGCTGGTGCATCACATGGGACGCGAGGACGCTGCCTTGGCGTCGGCCCGACGGAACGTCGACGCCTGGACGCGCGCCATTGAGCAGGGTGGGCTCGATGGCATCGTCATCACCGCATCCGGCTGCGGCACCACCATCAAGGATTATGGCTTCATGCTGCGCCTCGATCCTGCCTACGCCGACAAGGCGGCGCGCGTGTCGGCGCTGGCCAAGGACATCACCGAATATCTCGGGAGTCTCGACCTGCCGGAACCGGTGCGTAGACCGGGCACTATCGTCGCCTATCACTCGGCCTGCTCGATGCAGCATGGCCAGAAGATCACCCGCCAGCCGAAGGAGCTTCTGGTCCGGGCCGGGTTCGTCGTGCGCGAGCCGCGCGAAGGGCATCTCTGCTGCGGTTCTGCCGGCACCTACAACATCCTGCAGCCCGGGATTTCGGCGACGCTGCGCGACCGCAAGGTCAGGAATATCGAGGCGACCGGCGCTGAAATCGTCGCCACCGGCAACATCGGCTGCATCACCCAGATCGCCTCCGCCGCGACGCTGCCGGTGGTGCATACGATAAAGCTGCTCGACTGGGCCTATGGCGGCGAGCCGCCAAAATTGGTTTGATTGCTGCGTACCCGCCAATGAGACTGCCGAGATGCCCAACCCAAAATCCGAAGAGATTGGAACCGTCGTTCGGCTGCTGTCGGACAGATCGCCGGCGACGTTCCAGGCCAGCTATGGCGAATGCCAGACAATCATCGTTCGTCATCTCAAGGATGGGTCCGAATTCCTGTTTGCGCTCATAAAGGCAGCGGTAGAAGCCGACGTCCAGCAAGACAATCTGATTATCGACGCCGTTTCGTTTCTCGACGACGCGCATTTGGCTCGTCTGGCATTTTTCCTGCAAGAGGAAGTGAAACGCGGAATAGACGTGGAGGATCTGCTGGCTCACGTCGCCTTGCAGGCGCCGGAATTGTTTCCAGACAGTACCTTGGGCGACATTCCCGATTTCGCAGACTGGCTGACGCATGATGATCCTCGTTCGCCGCCGGCATGTCATCATTTCAGCTTTGAGGAGGGCGCTCCGAGCGACATGTCTTTTCCGACGCACCGCAATCATCCTACCTGGCATCTGCCGGCGACTGGCAGGCCACTTACGGTCGGCGGCGAAGGATCGGCAGTGTGCCCGACCTGTCGAGAGCGACTGATACATCTGGTTACGCTGGACGATCTTGAGCTGACGATGCCTCTTCCCAGACTCCGTATCGAGACCTGTGCGAATTCTCTCGAACCGACCTACTATTCCCACGACGCTGCCGGTGTGCCGACGCCGATCGCGCCTCTGCATTCGCCCTACATTGAGAGGCCTGCAAAAGCCGCCGAGAAAAAAACTGTTCGGTTGGCACCGACCCCTAAACCGTGGCTCAGGCAGTCGTACGGGATAAGCAATTCAAGGCAAAACCTGTTTCGGCTTGGTGGGCTGCCGTCATGGATTCAGGGGCCGCAGTTTCCAGTCGTTCCCGGGACGGACCGGCAAATGAAATTTCTTCTCCAGTTCGATTCACTCGCCGGTTTCTTCTGGGGCAGCGGCGGCATGCTCTACGTCTTCTGGGATGACGAGTCCCGGATCACCTGCCATGTGCCGCAATGCACGTGACGAAAGCGCCTACTCCGCCGCCAGTCTGTCCGCCGTGCCGTAGGTTGCCTGGTAGCGGGCGCGCTGGCGGCTGAGCGCCACCATGGTGTTGCGCAGCAGGATCGCCACGGTGATCGGGCCGACGCCGCCCGGCACCGGCGTGATCCACGACGCGACGTGCCTGACGCTCTCGGCATCGACGTCGCCGACGATGCGGCTTTCGCCGTCCGGTCCGATTTCCGAATTGATGCCGATATCAATCACGGCGGCGCCCGGCTTGACCATGTCGGCCTTGATCAGCCGCGGCTTGCCGACGGCCACGAACAGCGCGTCGGCGCGGCGTGCGTGTGCCGCCACCGAGCGTGTCATGTGATGGCAGACGGTTACCGTCGCGCCTTCGCTCATCAAAAGGAAGGCGATCGGCTTGCCGACAATCTCGGAGTGGCCGACGACCACCACTTCGAGCCCCTTGA
This sequence comes from Mesorhizobium sp. M0563, assembly GCF_040321065.1. Classification (NCBI taxonomy): domain Bacteria; kingdom Pseudomonadati; phylum Pseudomonadota; class Alphaproteobacteria; order Hyphomicrobiales; family Phyllobacteriaceae; genus Mesorhizobium; species Mesorhizobium sp. M0563. The sequence goes on along the minus strand of NZ_JAMYQV010000009.1, from coordinate 41,272 downwards.
GGTCGAGGCCGGTTTCCCTGAGCAGTTCGACCGAGGCAGCGGCAGTGCAGGGCGCCAGGTCGAGCTGGTTGTAGACGATGTTGCCGATCGACGCCGGATGCATGCCCTCGACGTCCTTGAGTGGATGCACCGCCGCCTGCAGCGTCTTGATCGGGATATGCACCGGCACCGGTCGCTGGATGATGATGCCGGTGACGCGCGGGTCGGCGTTGAGGCCGTGGATCGCAGCTTCGAGTTCGCCGGCAGTGATGTCGGCGCGAAAGCGCCTCTCCTCGAAGCCGATTCCGGCCAGCCCCGCCTTGGCGCGCTGGTTGCGGACATAGATGTCGACCGCCGCTGTGTCGCCGACGGTGATCGACACCAGCTTGGGCGGAAAGCCTTCGGCGGTGGCGATCGCCGCGTCCTCGCGCACGCTGGCGATGATGCGTTGGGCAACCGGGCCGCCCTTGAGATAGCGGCTGTCATCGGAGAGGGACATCGAGATAGGGCCTTTGTCTGGAATTTTGGCTGCCACATAGCAAAGGGACGGCGAAAAGGCAGCGCGAAAAGCGAACCGCTATGCCTGTCGCGCGACGTGCCGGCGAAATCTTCGTCAATTCTCGCTGGCGGAAACAAAAAGGGCAGCACGGCTTGCCGCGCTGCCCTTTCGTGACTGGCCGCATCCCCACACGGCCCGTCCCCCGTTGTTTATTCATCTGGCCTCAGAAAGCCAAAGCTAATGTCTTTCTAGACCAGATGATTCGTCGCGGCAACTATATCACCACCACCGTTGTTCCGATATTCACGCGTTCGTAAAGATCGACCACATCCTCGTTGCGCATGCGGATGCAGCCCGACGACACCGCGCCGCCGATGGTCCAGGGCTGGTTGGTGCCGTGGATGCGGTATTCGGTCGAGCCGAGATAGAGCGCGCGTGCGCCGAGCGGGTTTTCCATGCCGCCGGCGAGATAGGTTGGCAGATAACGGCCCTTTGCGGCTTCGCGGGCGATCATCACCGCCGGCGGCCGCCAGTCCGGCCAGACGCGCTTGTTGGTGATCTTGTGAGTGCCGGACCATTCGAAGCCCGGCTTGCCGGTGCCGACGCCGTAGCGCCGCGCCTTGCCGTTCTTCTCGACCAGATAGAGGAAATTCTCTCTCGTATCGATGACGATCGTGCCCGGCTTCTGCGGGCCGTCATAGGCGACTTCCTGCGGCAAATAGACGGGATCGATCTGCGGCCGCATCACCATGCGTTTGGCCGGCGCCTGCACCGCTGCGGTGCGCAACTGATCGGGTTCAGCTTGCCGCCGGTAGCGCCGTAGCGGCTGCGCTTCCTGCCGGCTCTGCCGCACGATGCCCGGCGCATGGCCGAGCTGCAGCACCCAGGGCGCCGAAAGGTCGGGGCTGACCACCACCGGCGGCCTCTCGGCATAGCGGTCGTTGGCATTGGCGGCGCCGACGGCAAGCACGGCCGCGGCGCCGAACAGTGGGAACAAGAATATCTTCATCGGATCGCACCTTGATCGTCGAACATGCCGGGGCGCAAAGCCTCCCCGATTTCCGCGACATTGGGCGCGAAGCGGCAACCGAAACATGAATCGGAATGCGTAAAATGCCTGTCTGTCAGTAAACCTTTTGGTGTGGTTACCGCCCGGTTCAGGAATCTGGTAAAGCCGCGGTAAAGGCCGCTTCAAAACGCGTTAACGCCAAGACACGAACGGAATTCCGCCATGGACGAAAAGACAGGTCTGCTTGCTGGTCCCGACGGCATCGCCCGCTGCTTCTGGCACGGCAACCTGCCGGATTATCTGCACTACCACGACCACGAATGGGGCCGGCCGGTCGCCGACGATCGCCGGCTGTTCGAAAAGATCTGCCTCGAAGGCTTTCAGTCGGGCCTGTCCTGGCTGACCATATTGCGCAAGCGCGACAATTTCCGCGAGGCCTTCGCCGGCTTCGATGTCGACAAGATCGCCGCCTTCACCGACGCCGATGTCGAGCGCCTGCTCGGCAATGCCGGCATCATCCGTCACCGCGGCAAGATCGTTTCGACCATCAACAACGCCAAACGCGCCCGCGAACTCATCGACGAGGCCGGCTCGCTGGCCGCCTGGTTCTGGAAGTTCGAGCCCGGCCCGGACGAGCGGCCCGAGATCGTCGACCTCGCCCATCTGCGCGCCAATCCGACGACGGCCGTTTCGGTCCGCATTTCGAAGGAGCTGAAGAAGCGCGGCTGGAGCTTTGTCGGCCCGACCACCGTCTACGCTTTCATGCAGGCGATGGGGCTGGTCAACGACCATCTCGAGGGCTGCGTCTGCCGGGAACCGGTCGAGGCGGAGCGGAAAGCGTTCAGGCGGCCGAAATAGCGGCTCAGGCGCCGCCGGCGCCGGCCAGGAAAAACCCGGCCAGGATGGCCGCCAGCGCGGCGAACACCGGATAGATCACCAGCAGGCCGGTCATCAGCACGTCGCGCATGGTCGGCCCGCTGCGCTGTTGCGCCGCGATCTCGAACAGTCCGGCGATTTGCTTCGTCGTTTTTGGCCCATAACCATCGGCCGGCCGCAGCCGGACCGGGGCGTCGCGTGCGCCGCTATCGATGATGTCGAACTTCTGTAGCGTGGCCATGGCCCCGAACCCCTTGTTTCGGCGCGCTTATCGGCCCGGATTGTGTCGGCACGATGCCGCGCGCATGGCGCAATTGTTTCAGCTTCTTTTTCTTGCCTTCTCCCCTTGTGGGAGAAGGTGGATCGGCGCGCAGCGCCGAGACGGTTGAGGGGTGTTGGAAGAAATGAGGCGCAGGCGTTCCCTGGAACACCTCTCATCCGACCGAGCTTCGCTCGGCCACCTTCTCCCACAAGGAGAGAAGGAAGAAGCGCAAACCCTTGCCGCTCCCGGCTGCATCGGTTAGGACACCCGCGCCGTGGAAATCGGTTATTTAACCGATCCCCGGAGCGCCACGAAACCACCGAGTACCCATCCCATGGCCGACAAATCCGAAAAGATGAAAGCGCGGCTTCCGCGCGGCTTTGTCGACCGCGGCGCCGACGATCTGCGCGCCGTCGAGAAGATGATGGCGACGATCCGCTCGGTCTTCGAGCTTTACGGTTTCGAGCCGGTCGACCAGCCGCTGATCGAATACACCGATGCGCTCGGCAAATTTTTGCCCGACCAGGACCGGCCGAACGAGGGCGTGTTCTCGTTCCAGGACGATGACGACCAGTGGCTGTCGCTGCGCTACGACCTGACCGCGCCGATGGCGCGCTTTGTCGCCGAAAATTTCGAACGCCTGCCGAAGCCCTATCGCAGCTATCGCTCCGGCTGGGTGTTTCGCAACGAGAAGCCCGGTCCCGGCCGATTCCGCCAGTTCATGCAGTTCGATGCCGACACGGTTGGCACGCCGGGCGTCGCCGCCGACGCCGAGATGGCGATGATGATGGCCGATGTGATGGAGGCGCTCGGCATCAAGCGCGGCGACTACGTCATCCGCGTCAACAACCGCAAGGTGCTCGACGGCGTGCTCGAGGCGATCGGCCTCGGCGGCGAGGAGAACGCTGGCCGCCGCCTGCAGGTGCTGCGCGCGATCGACAAGCTGGACAAGTTGGGCGTCGAGGGCGTGCGCCTGCTTTTGGGTGCAGGGCGCAAGGACGAGAGCGGTGATTTCACCAAAGGTGCCGGGCTGGATAATGCGCAAATCGACGTTGTGATCAGCTATTTCACAGTCATGGCGCAGCACGATCCCGAAAAAATTGTCCAGACACTGGGATCCATCAACCCCGGACTCAGCAATCTTGTCGAGGAAAGGAAACTCGAACATCTGGGCATAACGAATGCGTCGTTTGTCGAGGGCCTTGCAGAGCTGGAACAGATAAGAACCATGGTCGCACAAAGCGGCTACGGTGAGGATCGCATCCGCATCGACCCCTCCGTCGTCCGCGGCCTCGAATATTACACCGGCCCGGTCTACGAGGCCGAGCTGCTGGCCGAGATCCCCAATGAGGACGGCCAGATCGTGCGCTTCGGCTCGGTCGGCGGTGGCGGCCGCTATGACGGCCTCGTCTCGCGCTTCCGCGGCGAGCCGGTGCCGGCGACCGGTTTTTCGATCGGCGTCTCCCGCTTGATGACGGCGCTGAAGAACCTCGGCAAGCTCGACATTTCGGATGTGATCGCGCCGGTCGTCGTGCTGGTGATGGACAAGGATACGGAAAGTCTCGGCCGCTACCAGAAGATGGTCGCCGAGCTGCGCGCCTCCGGCATCCGCTCGGAAATGTATCTCGGCGGCGCCGGCATGAAGGCGCAGCTCAAATATGCCGACCGCCGCGGCAGCCCGGTCGCCGTCATCCAGGGCGGCGACGAGCGCGCCAAGGGCGAGCTGCAGATCAAGGACCTGATCGAAGGCGCGAAGATGTCGGCCGAGATCGCCGACAACGCCGAATGGCGCGCCGCACGGCCGGCGCAGGTGACCGTGGCGGAAGGCGATCTGGTCGCCGAGGTGAAGAAGATACTGGCGGCGCAGGCGGCCGACCGGGCGAAAGGTGGCGCGTGAGCACCCCCCTCTGGCCTGCCGGCCATCTCCCCCTCAAGGGGGGAGATTGGCAGCTTCAGCCTCACCGTCTTCTTTCCAACGCTGGAGATTGGCGAAAGCAGGCGCGATATCCAATCTCCCCCCTTGCGGGGGAGATGGCCGGCAGGCCAGAGGGGGGTGCCTCGCGCCCCACATCCCCATGACCTCCCCCGCCATCGCATCCGACATCGCGACGCTCTTCGCCGCGCGCAACACCCATGCGGTCGAGGTCGCCGTGCTGCAGCCGGCCGATCCGTTCCTCGACATGGCGGGCGAGGATTTGCGCCGGCGGATTTTCCTCACCGAAAGCGAGACCGGGCAGACGCTTTGCCTGCGGCCGGAATTCACGATTCCGGTCTGCCTCGACCACATTGCCAGCCAGGCCGGCACGCCGCGCCGCTATTCCTATCTCGGCGAGGTGTTTCGCCAGCGCCGCGAGGGCGGCAACGAATTCTTCCAGGCCGGCATCGAGGACCTCGGCGACCGCGACACGGCCGCCGCCGATGCGCGTTCGCTGGCCGATGCGCATGCGCTGCTTTCGCTGGTGCTGCCCGGACGGGAGCTGGCGGTGACGCTTGGCGACCAGACCATCTTCGAGGCGGTGCTGGCAGCGCTTGGCCTGCCGCGCGGCTGGCGCATGCGGCTGGCCCGCGCCTTCGGCTCGGCGCCAATGCTGGAAGCGGCGCTTGCCGACCTCGCCAATCCGCCGCGCAACAGCCAGATCGCCGGCGCGGTGGCAGCGCTTGTCCTCGACGGCGATCTGGAGGCTCTTTCGGCGCATATCGCCGGCGGCATGGAAGAGGCCGGCCTGTCGGCAACGGCCGGGCGTTCGCCGTCCGAGATTGCGCGGCGGCTGATCGAGAAAGCCGAACTGCGCAGCGTCCGGCTGTCGAACGAGGCATTTGCGGCTTTGAAGGGTTTCCTGGCGATCGACGTGCCGCTAGATAGCGCCGCCGGGGCGCTCGCAAGTTTTGCCGCCGATGCCGGGCTTTCGCTGGGAACTGCGCTGGAGAATTTTGCCGCCCGCGCCGCGGCCATCGAAAGCCTCGGTCTGCCGATGTCTGAAATCAGCTACGATGCCGCCTTCGGCCGCCCGCTCGATTATTACACTGGCCTCGTCTTCGAGGTCGCGGCGCAAGGCGGCGACCGGCCGCTGGCCGGTGGTGGCCGCTACGACCGGCTGCTGACGCTGCTCGGCGCCAAGACGCCGATCCCCGGCGTCGGTTTTTCTGTCTGGCTCGACCGCATCGAGGCGCTGCGGGAGACAGCGCCATGATCACGCTGGCGATCCCATCGAAGGGCCGGCTCAAGGAGCAGGCGCTGGAGGTGCTGGCCAAGGCCGGGCTTGCCGTCAGCCTGCCCGGCGACGAGCGCAAATACCGCGCCCGCATCGATGGCCTGGACAGCGTCGAGATAGCCTTCCTGTCGGCTTCCGAGATCGCAGGCGAAATCGGCCAGGGCTCGGTCGATCTCGGCATCACCGGCGAGGACCTGCTGCGCGAAAACCTCGCCGACTGCGAGGCACGCGCCGAAATCATCGCCCGCCTCGGTTTCGGCAATGCCGACGTCGTCGTCGCCGTGCCCGACATCTGGCTCGACGTCGACACCATGGCCGACCTCGACGACGTCGCCGCCGATTTTCGCCAGCGCCATGGCCGGCGGCTCAGGATCGCCACCAAATACTGGCGCCTGACCCAGCAATTCTTTTCGCAAAAGCACGGCATCCAGGTCTACCGCATCGTCGAAAGCCTCGGCGCCACCGAAGGCGCGCCGGCGGCCGGATTGGCCGACATCGTCGTCGACATCACCACGTCAGGCGCGACGCTGCGCGCCAACCATCTCAAGGTGCTCGCCGACGGCGTGATCCTGCGCTCGCAGGCCTGTCTCGTGGCGTCGCGGAAGATGCGCGCTCCGGCCGACGAGGCGATCTTGCGCGATATTGCGGCCAGGATGGCGTTGGTGAACTCGAGTTGACGATTGCGGAGCAGGCGCCGTCGGCCAAGCTGCCAATCTCCCTCCTTGCGGGGGAGATGGCCGGCAGGCCAGAGGGGGGTGCTGTCCCGCCGACCTGTCAGCCAATCGGAGCCTCATCCGTTCCCGGTTGGGGGTGCTGAAGTCGAACTTGGCGATCCTTCGCCCCCCTCTGCCCTGCCGGGCATCTCACCCGCAAGGGGGGAGATCGGATATCGCCTCGGCCTTTGCCAACCACTAACGTTGGATCCAGCGGTCTAGCCGCGGCACCGACCTGAAGCGATTTTCCTGATGTACAGCAATTTTGTTCTTGCTTTGTGCCGGCAGCTATGCTACTAATCTCCCTATGGTGCCAATTGGCCCCGAAGACCCGCCCGTCGAGGCGGTTTTTTTGTTTTCGGCCCTGACAGGGCGAGTTCCAACCCCAGCCCTATCATCGACGGGATTTCCACCACCCCGCCGGGCTGATAGGCTCGGCCTGTCTGCGGAGGACACGGCGATGCCGATCAATCTCGACGAGCTGAAGAATGCCACCAGCCTGCGCGGCAAGCGCGATGGCGGTTCGTTCATTGCGCCGGTCGACGGCACGGCGCATGTCTCGGGCGAGCGCAGCGTGCCGCTGCTCAACCTGACGATCCCGGCGCTGTTTGCCGATACGGTCGGCAGATACGGCACGCTCGATGCCGCCGTCTTCGTCGAGCAGGACAAGCGCTTTACCTGGGAGGAACTGTCGGACACCGTCGATGCGCTCGCCGCCGGCTTCCTGGTGCTCGGCCTCGAGAAAGGCGACCGCGTCGGCATCTGGTCGCCGAACCGCTGGGAATGGCTGGTGACGCAATTCGCCACCGCCCGCATCGGCCTGATCCTGGTCAACATCAACCCGGCCTACCGGCTGGTCGAGCTGGAATATGCCTTGAACAAGGTCGGTTGCCGAGCGCTGGTCACCGCCGCCAAGTTCAAGAGCTCCGACTATCTCGGCATGATCGAGACGCTGGCGCCGGAGATCGCCAAGGCAGCGCCGGGCAAGCTCGACGCCAACAGACTGCCGGCGCTGAAGATCGTCATCCGCATGGACGAGGAGAATTCGCCGGGCATGTTCAATTTCGCCGACGTGCTGGCGATGGCCGGGCGCGACGAACATGATAAGCTCGACCGCATCTCCGACGGGCTGAAGCCGGACGACGCCATCAACATCCAGTTCACCAGCGGCACGACCGGTGCGCCCAAGGGCGCGACGCTGACCCACAACAACATCGTCAACAACGGCAATTTCGTCACCGCGGCGATCAGGCTTACGGTCGACGACCTGCTGTGCATCCCGGTGCCGCTCTATCACTGCTTCGGCATGTCGATGGGCACGATTGGCTGCGTCACCAAGGGCGCGACCATGGTTTTCCCGAGCGAGGGGTTCGATGCCGGCGCCACGCTGAAGGCGGTGGCAACGGAACGCTGCACCGCGCTCTACGGCGTGCCGACCATGTTCGTCGGTCTGCTCGACCATCCGGAGTTCGCCTCCTTCGATCTCACCAGCCTGCGCACCGGCATCATGGCCGGCTCGCCATGCCCGATCGAGGTGATGAAGAAGGTGGTGTCGCTGATGCACATGGCCGAGGTGACCATCGCCTACGGCATGACCGAGACCAGCCCGGTGTCGTTCCAGAGCAGCGTCGACGACCCCCTGGAAAAGCGCGTCTCGACCGTCGGCCGCGTCCATCCGCATGTCGAGGTCAAGGCCATCGACGCCGAAGGCGCCACCGTCGCCGTTGGCGCGCCGGGCGAGCTCTGCACGCGCGGCTATTCCGTGATGAAGGGCTATTGGGACGACGAGCAGAAGACCCGCGAGGCGGTCGACGCCGACGGCTGGATGCACACCGGCGACCTCGCCACAATCGATGCCGAGGGCTATTGCAACATCGTCGGCCGGGTCAAGGACATGGTCATCCGCGGCGGCGAGAACGTCTATCCGCGCGAGGTCGAGGAATTCCTCTATCGCCACCCCAAGATCAAGGAGGTGCAGGTATTCGGCATTCCCGACCCGAAATATGGCGAGGAGCTGTGCGCCTGGATCGTGCTGAAGCCCGGCCAGATCACAACGGAGCAGGAGATCAAGGCCTTCTGCGCCGGGCAGATCGCCCATTTCAAGATCCCGCGCTACATCCGCTTCCGCACCGAATTACCGATGACGGTGACCGGCAAGCCGCAGAAATACCTGATGCGCCAGGCGATGATCGACGAACTGGGATTGGTGACGCAGAAGACGGCTTGAGCGCGCGCTTCAGGCTTTCGCAGGGTTCGCAGAAGGGGCTTGCCCAGAAGGGACCTGCAACACGGCTTGCGGAAGGGGCTTGGAATGAGTGGTTTCGCAAGATCGGCGGTTTCCTACGGCATGCCGTTGGCCGCCCTGGCGATGGCTGTCGCGGTCAGGGCCAGCGGGGTGTCGGTGGACGAAGGGTCGCTTGGCACCAGGATATTTATCGGCGCGCTTTCGAGCGCGATCATGTTCACCACCATTTTCGTCGTGCTCGACCACGCCGAGGCGGTGGCCCGGCGGGTAGGCGAGCCGTACGGCACGTTGGTGCTGACCATCGCCGTGACGGCAATCGAAGTGTCGATCATCGTTTCCATCATGCTGCACGGAGCCAACAACCCGACGCTTGCACGCGAATCCGTCTTCTCGACGGTGATGATCACGTCGACCGGCGTTGTCGGCATGTGTCTGACATTTGGCGGCTGGCGTCATCGCAAGCAGGCAATCGTCCGCCAAGGGACCAGCGCCTATCTGGCGGTGCTGGTCGCACTGAGCGTCACGACGCTCATTCTGCCGACCTACACGCGAACCACCGATCCCGGCACCTTCTCGGCCGCCCAACTCGGCTTCGTCAGCGTGCTTTCAGTGCTGCTCTATGCGGGTTTTCTGTTCGCGCAGACTGTCCGCCACCGGGATGATTTCATCGACGGACAAGCGCATGGCGCCGCAGTGCCAGCCGACGCCCACGAAAGCATTGCCGCTAGTGCTCTGCTCCTGCTGATCGGGCTGATCGGCATCGTCATGCTGGCCGAGCAGGTCGCCGCCAGCGTCGAGGATGCGCTCGTCGCCTATCAGGTGCCCCAGGCCGACGCCATTGTCGGCGCGATGATCGCCGGGCTGGTCTTGATGCCGGAGGCGATCTCGGCGGTTCGCGCCGCCCTCAACAACGAGCTGCAGCGCGGCCTGAACGTCGCCATGGGTTCGGCCTGCGCCACAATCGGCCTGACAATACCGGGCATCGCCGCCGCCAGCCTGCTGACCGGAAGAGGCCTGACCCTGGGCCTGCCGGCGACCGACGTGGTGCTTTTGGTCCTGGCGCTCTTCATCTGCAATGTGAGCTTTAGCACCGAGAGGACGACGTTCCTGACCGGGCTGGTGCATCTGGTGGTGTTTTGCACGTATGTGTTTTTGATATTTGTGCCGTGAGGGTGGGGGGAGGTGGGCGGTCGGAGGCGGATAGGTTAGGAAAACTGCTTGAACGTCTCAATATGGGCCGGTGGCGGTCTGTCCGCTCTTGGTCACCGCTTCTCGAAAGCAGACATCGGTGTGCGGTGCGTCGACGGCTCATTTGTGGCGGCAAGCCGTGCAAGACGAGCGTCGGTTGACCATCGGGATCACCACCCTGCAGCGCGTGAAAGGTGCAGTGTGGCAGGTCGAAGGTGACGTGTTCGAACTCCATGTGTGTCAGGCTTCTCCAAGAGCGGTCGGACGAGCGATCCTGATGCTGGCCTCGGTGTCTCTGGTTTTGGACATGTGCGTCTCCTCAGGCGCCGGGTGTACTGCGTCAGCCGGCAGTCGGTTTCCGTGACACCGGCCCGCAACCTTCAGAATATGATAGCTCGCGGCAAGGAAGCCGGTGCTGGTTTATCAGAAGGCCCCGCAGGCGGCAGCGGCGGAATAGTCAGAGCCAGCGGCGAACCTCGGCCTTGTAGCGGCGGTAGTCGTCGCCGAACTTCGCTTCGAGATAGCGCTCCTCGCGGGCGATCACCTGCGTCTGGATCGCGATCAGCACCAACGGGAGCAAGGCGAAGGCGATCGGCCCGTCGAAGCCGATCGCAAGGCCGGAATAGATAAGCGCCATGCCGAGATACATGGGATTGCGGGTCCACCGATAAGGACCGGTCGTTGCGATGAGGGTCGTTGGCTGCGACGGCGGAACGTTGGTGCCCAGCCGCCGGAACAGCCCCGCCGCCGCAAGCATCATCGCCGCGCCGGCAACGAACAGCAGCGCGCCCGTCGCGACCAGCAACCGCCAGTCGATGCCGAAAGAGCGCAGGGTGACGAACCGCTCCGCCGCCAGCCCCAACAGCAGCGCTCCTAGATAGACGAAGGGCGGAGGGAAGCGCACACCCGCGCTGTCCGGTTCGACGGCCATGCTCATCTCCAATCTGTGCTCTCAAACAAGCATCGACTGCTGGGCTGAGATACCCGCCGTCGCGCCCTGCGATATTGCTGTGGTGACCGAAGCCATGGCTGGGTTTGCAAGATCGCCGGCGGCGTACATGCCGGGTATGCTGGTTTCGCGGCGCTCGTCGGCCTTCAGGGCGATGCCGAGGGGCGTATTGACCGTGGCGAGTCCCAGTGATTCATGCAGGCTTGCGGACGGCTTGTTGCGCGGATGCGCGAACAAGATATCGACTGCGACATCGGGGGCGGTATCGAGCTTGACGGTGGCATTGTGGCCCCTGTGGCGGGCGATTTCGGTGATCCGGCCATCAACGACAGGTATGTTGCGGCGCGCCAGATCGGCCCGGATATCGGGTGCAATGTCGTGACCATCGGCGAAGACCGTCAACGTGTCGGTCCAGTCGTGGTACAGCCTGACATAATTGTGCGACGGCGGGCCGGACCAGACGAGGCCCCAATGCTGGCCGGCGACTTCAAAGCCATCGCAATAGGGGCAGGGTACGATGGACGTGCCCCAGCCTTCGGCAAAGCCCGGAACATCAGGCATCTGGTCGGCAACGCCATAGCTCAGGATCAGTCGCAGCGCCCCAAGGCTTTCGCCAGCGCCAGTGAGGACAGAGAAATCGTCGATGGCGCCGGAGACCCTGTCGGCCCGGGCATTGACCAGCCTGATCGTGGGATAGCGCGCCAGCTGCTGCCGCGCTTCGGCCAGGATGTCCAGCGGTGGCTTGTGATCGTGGCCGAGCAGACCATGCGAGTGGCCGGCGAAGCGGTTGCGCGGCAGGCCGGTATCGAGAACGGTGACCTTGCGGCGGGCACGGCCGAGCTGCAGGGCGGCGGCGAGACCGGCAAAGCTGCCGCCGATGATGATGACGTCATCCATGGTGATGGGCTCCGTATGTGGATGAGGGGTTGGTTTGGGCCTGGCTTGCACATTTTTGACACTGCGTGGTATCGTAATTCAAGAATTATGATACTGTCAAGGACTGGAATTGTCGTGACCGAAAACAGCCAGGGCCGGCGCGGCCGGCCCGCCAATGAGGCGCTTGGCCAAACGATAGTCGACGCCGCGTGCGAACTCTTTGAGGAATTGGGTTTTCATGCGACGACATTGGACAAGGTCGCCCAGCGAGCGAAGATATCCAAGCTCAGCATCTATCGGCACTTCGAGAACAAGGAGGCGCTGTTCAGCGCGGCCATCGCGGCCCGCTGCCATCAGTTTGCACCACAGGCCCTTTTTGAAGGCGTCGACGGTTCGGCCGAAGATCAGCTCATGGCGGTGGGATCATCCCTGCTTCGCACGCTGTTGAACCCGGACGTCCGCAGTGTCGAAGCCATGATCATGGCCGACAAGACGAATCAAAAGTCGTTAAGCAAGCTCCATTACGAAGCCGGCCCCGCCCATGTCATCGCCCAAATCGAGGCCCTGTTGCGTCAGTTGCACGCGAAGGCGGTTCTGAACGTGACCGACCCTCTCCGGTCCGCCCGCTTGTTTGCCGCGCTTATCAAAGGATCCGATCTCCTGATTATCGCACGCTTCGATGAGGCGAGAGCAGAGGACGACAACGAAATCGAATCCTATTGCCGGTCGGCCGTCGCCATGTTCATCGCCGCGCACGGTGGCAACGACCACCCGGGCGGATAGCCTAGGAGTACTTGCATGATATTTGGGATGCTCGCATTGACATCAACGCGACTATTATCGTTGGGCAGCGGGCTGACCGGCGGAGTAACCGCTACCACCCCATTCGAGGCCTTAGTGCCGGCTTAGCAGACCGTCAGCTTTCGGGAAGCTGCAATGGTGGTCTGAACGGCAAAAATGCGGCGCAAAGCAGCCATTCAGGATTTGCCGGACCTTGTTGCGGAGCCGCCATGGTGCAGATCGCGGAACTCTAACCCTAGCGGAACCAACCGCCACGCAGCCGATTAACCGGCATGGAGCTCCAAACCACCCAAGGGCCACCCCATGAGCATTCTGCAAACCACGAAGAAGGCCGTCGAGCAGGTCACCGGCATCGCCAGGCCAGACAGGCGAGAGGTCGCCGACCTCCTGAGGCCGCGCAAAGCGAATGCATTTCGGTTCAGGGATGACGGGCTGGTGCCCAACCATCCGTTCTGGCCGCTGGTCGTCTATCGCGGCGCCGTGACGCTGCCCGAAGACTTCGATCCGGCGGCTGTCATGGAGGCGCTTTTTGAAGCCAATGGCTGGGGCGATAGCTGGCGCAACGGCATCTACAACTACGTTCACTACCATTCGCGCATACATGAGGTGCTGGGCGTCGCGCGCGGCACGGCCAAGGTTCGCTTTGGCGGCAAGATGGGACGAACGCTGTCGCTGAAGGCCGGCGACGTCGCGGTGCTTCCGGCCGGCACCGGGCACCAGCGTCTTTCCGCATCCGACGATTTTCTAGTCGTCGGCGCCTATCCTCAATCCGGCACCTATGACCTGTGCACGACTGCCGCCTACCATGCCAAGGCGGTCGTAACGATCCCCAAGGTTGGCCGGCCGCGCAAGGACCCTGTCTATGGAAGCAAAGGCCCGTTGCTCGCAGCCTGGGAAAGCGACTGAAGTCGTTCCTTTCGAAGGGGCTTGCGGGTTCGCTTCGGGGCTCAAACCGAACCTTTGACCAACACCTCCGGCGCCACCGACGAAGAAGGCCGCCTTGTAGATGGCGAAGCGGATCGTGCCGCTGTCGGCGTGCGGCAGCGCCGGCAATCAGGCTTGGTACTATATTATTGCAATGACCCTGCCCGACCCATCGAGGCGACAACTGACTTGCGCCTGTCGGACTTCGATGCCACCCTTTCTTGCGTAGTCTATTCGCACCTCGATCGGCGCCGTGAGTGCACCCCGAAGTTGACGCAAGGCGCCTGCGCTTACCGCGTGGACACGGACGGCGCCAAGCGGCGTCGCAGCGGCCATGATCGCCGCGCGGCAGGCTCGCACCACCGCAACCGGCGTACCGGGTTTCGCTGTCAGTGGTCCCAGAGATCCAAAGGGATACCCCTTGGTGGAGTCACCCCCACCGGCTTTGGAAGGCCTGAGGACGGGTGGCAGGACGATGGATTGCCTGGCGGTCTTGGCAGAGGAAGGGGCTGTCACTGCAGTCGAACTGTCGGGTGCGGTAGCCGCTTCATTTTCGGCGGACGGATCGTCGCCCACACTGGCACTTGTGCTTGTGTCACCAATGTTGCCGCTGGCACTAACGCCTGCGTCGACTGATCCGTCATCTGCACCGACCGAAGCTCCAACATTTGCTCCGCCTACGCCGTCGACGCTCGTGCTCGCCCCCACAGATACGCCTTGCGAACCGGCGCTCACTCCAGCACTGACCCCGACACCGCCGGCCCTACCGCCCACACCTGCTTCAAGAGCCGAGGCAGGCCCAATTGTGATCCCGATCGTCAACGCGGCTGCGACATACTTGTTCATTGTCATCTCCCCTGCGGCTTTCGCTCCCTAGTCTTCACTGGCGCGGCTCGCCGCTTTTGGATGGCCGTGTTGGAAGCAATGCGGCGGGAAGAGGTATGGTTGCCAGCAGAGCAGTTTGTGGCGACTTTTGGACCTTCACTTTCTGTTTTTTCGGCAAGCCCGGTTTACGGGCTGGTTGGGCGCCCGAATGCGATAACCTGCTTGCAAGTGCACTCGCGGGGGTACGTGCTTTCGGCGCGCGCTCCACAGCCGCAGTGCGACGCTTACCCTTGACAATATCAATTGCCTGACGCGCGGCACTGAGGCTGCGGGCTAGACCGATAGCCCTTTCACGCTCCTGGTCCAGAGCGGCACTCAATTCTACCGAGTTCTGCTTTAAAGCATCGCGTTCCTGGCGAACAATATCGAGGTCACGTACAGCTGAATCTGCTCGTTCGTGTCCCCGTTCGAGTGTTTCTCGAGCCTGCTTTAGAGCGGCCTCGGCCACCTGTCGGTCCCTTATGGCGTTGGCCTGCTCGACGGCTGCCAGATTTGCGCCTTTCTTAAGAGCATCGATAGTTTGGCGAGCCGTGGTAAGTTCTTGTTCCAAGAGCTCAACCTTGTGCCGCTCGTCATCAAGCGTTCGCTTCGCAGCAAGCTGGGATGCGTCCATAGAGGGGTGCGCTCCAAGCGCGGCAGCCTTCTCGCTGTTCCAGAGACTGGCTTCGGCCCTGTAGCTTTCGATAACGCGCTGCGCGGCCTCCAGATCGAGCGCGAGCGCTTCGTCTGTTCGCTGCTGCTCATTTAGGGCTTGTGCTTGCTGAGCCACCGTGTCTGCCAGTACGTGTGCCTGGGCGCTTAGCTCACGTGCGCCGCGCTGCATAGCGTCCAGCTCCGCTCGTGCTGCGGCCAATTCGCGGCGTAAAGCCTCCTCATGCTCGCCGAGCGGCGTTTGCGCGCCCTCCTTGAGTGCCCGTGTTTTGAGTGCCTGCGCTTCGCTGAGCACCAGCTCTCTAGATATACGGGATCCCAGCGCGCTCGGTTGTGGCTTGCCCGGTTCTTTGCCGACCTTGGTGTGTTCGGAAACCACGACCGACGAGCTGTCGTTAGCTGTGGCAACCGCTGACGCTTCGGGCGCCAACTGACCATTTGCCGGAGATCCCAACAGCAGAACGAGGCATAACGGAATGAGGGATGGTATGGCGTTGCACCCCCTGCCGCGTATCTCGTGAAGTAAAATCAAGGGCCGTCGTTTAATAAAGGTGAAGTCACAGCGGAGACATTTTGACCTGGTACTCTGCGCATGATTCATCACTGAACCTCACCGATCGCGGCCCTCACCGCTATTGTATTCTCCACTTACTGCACGCCGCGGATGCCGCACCAAAAAGATCAATGCTAGTCAAGCACCCTCGGCACCGCCAAAGCACGGAATTGCGCGCAAGGCTGTTTCCTATTTCCTTAGTTGTCATCATTCGAACAAACGGGACTTTCGGCTTTCGGGATGACCATCTTCCCTACCCAACGGCTGTGATGCGGCGCAAAGCAGCCATTCAGGTGCGAAGGTCGACTTCGGGTCAACACCAGACTAAAAAGGTTGAAGTCGTTCCTTTAGAAGGGGCTTGCGGTCCGCTTCGGCCTAAACCAGACCATTGACCGACACCCCCCGCCGCTCAAGCCGCCAGCACCGCCGCATCCAGCCCGCGGATGATCTTGGCCAGTTCGACGCATTCGTCGTGGCGGACCTTGTTGCGCCGCCAGGCGAGGCAGATCGTGCGTTGCGGCATCGGTTCCTGGAACGGCACGATCTTCAGATCGGGGATAGTGCTGGCCGGTCCTGCCGCCATTTCCGGGATGAGCGTGACGCCGAGCCCGTGCGCCACCATTTGCAGCAGCGTCGTCAGGCTGGTCGCGCCGTAGCTTGCCATTGCCACCGGCCGCACGCTGCCGCAGACGGCGAGCGCCTGTTCGCGCAGGCAGTGGCCTTCCTCCAGCAGCATCAGCCGCTCCAGCGCCGGGCTTTCCGGCGGCACCGGCGGTGAGGCGAAGGCGGGATCGCCGGCCGGCACGGCCAGGAAGAACCGGTCGGCGAACAGCGCCTCGGTGACCAGGCCTGGGTAATCGAGGGGTAGTGCCGCGACGAAGGCGTCGAGCTTTCCCGAAGCCGTGTCCTCGACCAGAGAGGCGGTCACCGCCTCGCGCAATTCGAGCTGCAATGCCGGGAAATGCCGTTTCAGTTCCGGCAGCACATGCGGCAAGAGATAGGGCGCCACCGTCGGGATGATGCCGAGCCGGAAGCGGCCTTCCATCGCCGGGCGGCCGCGCCGGGCCGTCGCCTCGACGTCGCGGACGTCGGCAAGAATGCGCTCGATGCGCGGCAGCAGGGCCTGCGCCTCGTCGGTCATCCGCACCGCCTTGCCGCCGCGCTCGAACAACCGGCAATTGAGCCGCAGCTCCATCTCGGCGATCTGCGAAGAAAGCGCCGGCTGGCTGACGCCGGCGAGTTTTGCCGCACGGCCGAAATGCAGCGTTTGCGCCAGCGCTTCGAAATAATGCATCTGCCGGACGGTCAAGCCAATCATAAGGAAAACCTATCAGAATAAACAGCAAAGGCAATTTGTCTTTATCGGCTGGGCAGGCTAGTCTGGAACCATTCCAGAATGGCGCGGCTGCTGGCCCTGCCCGGAAAATCAACAAAATCCCGGAAAATCAACAAAATCGGAGGCAAAGATGGACGCGAAAACCGACGACAACAGCGCCGGCAAATGCCCGGTCCCACATGGATCGGCCAGGAGGAGCAATCGTGACTGGTGGCCGAACCAGCTTGACCTTGCCGTCCTCCACCAGCAGTCCAGCCTCTCGGACCCGATGGACGAGGACTTCGACTACGCCAAGGAATTCAAGAGCCTCGATCTCGATACGGTGATCAGGGATCTGCACCAGGTGATGACCGATTCGCAGGATTGGTGGCCGGCCGATTTTGGCCATTACGGCCCGCTCTTCATCCGCATGGCCTGGCACAGCGCCGGCACCTATCGCATCGGCGATGGCCGTGGCGGCGCCGGCGCCGGCCAGCAGCGTTTCGCGCCGCTCAACAGCTGGCCGGACAACGCCAATCTCGACAAGGCGCGCCGGCTGCTGTGGCCGATCAAGCAGAAATATGGCAGGAAAATCTCCTGGGCCGACCTGTTGATCCTCACCGGCAACGTCGCGCTGGAATCGATGGGCTTCAAGACCTTCGGCTTCGCCGGCGGCCGCGCCGATGTCTGGGAGCCCGAGCAGGACGTCGACTGGGGGTCGGAAACCAAGTGGCTCGACGACGAGCGCTATTCCGGCGACCGCGAACTTCAGGGCCATCTCGGCGCCGTGCAGATGGGGCTGATCTACGTCAACCCGGAAGGACCGAACGGCACGCCCGATCCATTGGCCTCGGCACGCGACATCCGCGAAACCTTCGCCCGCATGGCCATGAACGATGAGGAAACCGTGGCGCTCATCGCCGGCGGTCACACCTTCGGCAAGACCCACGGCGCCGGCGATGCGTCGCTGGTCGGGGCGGAGCCGGAAGGCGCAGGCATCGAAGCGCAGGGCCTCGGGTGGTCGAGCAAGCATGCCACCGGCATTGCCGGCGATGCCATCACCTCGGGCCTCGAGGTGACGTGGACCACGACGCCGACCAAATGGAGCAACAACTTCTTCGACAATCTGTTCAACTACGAATGGGAACTGACCAAGAGCCCGGCCGGCGCCCATCAGTGGACACCGAAGGGCGGCGCCGGTGCAGGCACCGTGCCGGATGCGCACGATGCCTCGAAGCGCCGCGCCCCGGCGATGCTGACCACCGACCTCGCGCTACGCGTCGACCCGGCCTACGAGAAGATCTCGCGGCGGTTCCACCAGAATCCGGATCAGTTCGCCGATGCCTTCGCGCGCGCCTGGTTCAAGCTGACCCATCGCGACATGGGTCCCGTCGTCCGCTATCTCGGCCCGCTCGTGCCGAAGGAAGAGCTGATCTGGCAGGATCCGATACCGGCAGTCGACCACGAACTGGTCGGCGAACAGGATATCGCCTCGCTGAAGGCGAAGATCCTGGCCTCCGGCCTGTCCGTTTCCGAACTGGTCTCGACCGCCTGGGCCTCAGCCTCGACTTTCCGCGGCTCCGACAAGCGCGGCGGCGCCAACGGCGCACGCGTCCGGCTGGCGCCGCAGAAGGATTGGGAGGTCAACCAGCCGGCGCAGCTGGCCAAGGTGCTCGAAAAGCTTGAAAGCATCCAGAGCGAGTTCAACGCCTCGCAGGCAGGCGACAAGAAGGTCTCGCTTGCCGACCTCATCGTTCTCGGCGGCGTCGCCGCGGTCGAGAAGGCGGCCAAGGACGGCGGCCATGACGTCAAGGTGCCGTTCACGCCAGGCCGCATGGACGCCTCGCAGGAACAGACCGACGTCCAGTCCTTCGCCGCGCTCGAGCCGAAAGTCGATGGCTTCCGCAACTACGTCACGGGCAAGCCGCCGATGTCGGTCGAAGCGATGCTGGTCGACCGGGCGCAGCTGCTGACCTTGACGGCGCCGGAGATGACGGTGCTTGTCGGCGGGCTGCGGGTGCTCGGCGCCAACACCGGCCAGTCGAAGCACGGGGTGTTCACCGACAGGCCGGGCACGTTGACCAATGATTTCTTCGTCAACCTGCTCAGCATGAATACGGTCTGGGATCCGGCCGCCGGCTCCGATGAAGTCTACCAAGCGCGCGACCGCAAGACCAAGGCGGTCAAGTGGACCGGCACCCGCGCCGACCTGATCTTCGGCTCGCACGCGCAGTTGCGTGCACTTGCCGAGGTTTACGGCTCGGCCGACGCCGGGCAGAAGTTCGTCAGGGATTTCGCCGCGGCCTGGACCAAGGTGATGAACGCCGACCGTTTTGACCTCGCGGCCTGATCCAGCACACGAAGTTCTCGACGCAACAAAAAAGGCGCGGGCCTCGACCCGCGCCTTTTCGTTGGGCCTCCGAAAAGTCAGTCCTTCTCGAAGATACCGGCCTTGGCAACCACGCCGGCAATGGCGCCGCCGATCAGCGGCGCGACGATGAACAGCCACAGCTGGCCGATCGCCGCAGTTCCCGAAAACAGCGCCGGTCCGATCGAACGGGCCGGGTTGAGCGATGTGCCGGTCACCGGGATGATGGCGAAATGCAGGCCGGCCAGCGTCAGGCCGATTACGAGGCCGGCGAAGGCCGTGGTGTGCTTGGCGTTGGTGACGCCGAGGATCACCGTGACGAAGGTGAAGGTTCCGATCAGCTCCCACAGGAAGGCCGAGCTGACGCCCCATTTCGTCACGTCCCAGCCATTGGCGCCGAAGCCGCCGGTGTGGCCGCCGACCTGTCCGGAGACGATGATCCACAGTGCCAGCGATGCGATGATGGCGCCGATGACCTGCGCGATCCAGTAGGGAATGACGTCCCTGGCCGGCATCCGCCCGGCGAGGAACACACCGAGCGTCACCGCCGGATTGAGGTGCGCGCCGGAAATCGGGCCGATCGCATAGGCCGCCGCAATCAGGCCGATGCCGAATGCCAGACCGATACCTTCCTGGCCAAGCGGCAGCGCGCCGCCGAAGCCGCCCGTCACCACCGAAGCCGTGCCGATGAACACCAATAGAAACGTGCCTAGAACTTCCGCCAGATAAGCTTTCATTGCCCTCTCCTCGTGTCGACCCGCGGCTCCGCCTTTTTCTGCGACGCGAATCACCGCGCAAAGAGTATTCGCAACCGCAAAAGTTGCAAAGCAGAGCAGTTGCACCAGCCGGCGTGCTTGCGCCCACCAGACAAGAACATTAGAAGCTTGTAATATATTGATCGAATTATTTGGTTCCGCATGCCGACGCCCGCTTGGTGGCGGCGGCTCGCGATGCACGAACCCACATTCGTCACCCGCCTTGCATGGATTGTCTCGCCGTCGGGGAAACAGAACTGTTTCAATCAGGACACGAAAAGCTCTAAGAGCAGGGCCGGATTTTATTTTGCTGAGTAATGGAAGACGACAATGAGACTGGGCGGGCGGCTGGCGGCAGCCATCGAAGTGCTTGACGACATTGGCCGGCGCCACCGGCCGGTGGCCGATGCGCTGAAGGACTGGGGCCTGTCGCACCGCTTCGCCGGTGGCGGCGACCGCGCCGCGATCGGCAACATCGTCTACGACGCGCTGCGCCGCAAACGCTCCGCCGGCTGGCTGCTCGGCGAGGAGACGCCGCGCGCCATCGGCTTCGGCGCGCTGCTGCTCGAATGGGGCCAGACGGCGCAGTCGCTGAACGAGGCGCTCGAGGGCGACAAGTTCGCGCCGCCGCTGCTGAGCGCCGACGAATTGAAAACCCTCGCCGCTCGCCGGCTCACCGACGCGCCGCCGGCTGTCAGGGCAGACATCCCCGACTGGTGCATGCCGCTGTTCGAGCGGGCGTTCGGCACGGCCTGGGTGGAA
Organism: Mesorhizobium sp. M0563; assembly: GCF_040321065.1. NCBI lineage: Bacteria > Pseudomonadati > Pseudomonadota > Alphaproteobacteria > Hyphomicrobiales > Phyllobacteriaceae > Mesorhizobium > Mesorhizobium sp. M0563. Next base: position 20,450 of record NZ_JAMYQV010000009.1, on the reverse strand, counting down.
GAGGGTGCCGCGCTTGGCACTCGCCCGTCGCTCGACCTCAGGGTCAACACGCTCAAGGCCGATCGTGGCAAGGTGCTGGCGGAATTGGCGGAGACCGGCGCCAAGCCTGCGCGGATCGCGCCGCACGGCATCCGCATCCCGCCGATCGACGGCGACGGCAGGCACCCGAACGTGCAGGCCGAACCGGCCTTCCAGAAAGGCTGGTTCGAGGTTCAGGACGAAGGTTCGCAGATTGCAGCCGAACTGGCCGGCGCCGAGCCTGGCATGCAGGTGCTCGACTTTTGTGCCGGCGCCGGCGGCAAGACGCTGGCGCTGTCCGCGGCAATGGACAATCGCGGCCAGATCTTCGCCCACGATGCCGAGAAGGCAAGGCTGGCGCCGATATTCGACCGCATCCGCCGCTCGGAAAACCGCAATGTGCAGATCGTCACCAAGCCGGCCGAGCTTGCGCCGCTCGGCAAGCACATGGATATCGTCCTGATCGATGCGCCCTGCACCGGCAGCGGCACGTGGCGGCGCCGGCCGGATGCCAAATGGCGGCTGACGCAAAGGCAGCTCGACGCCCGCAAGGGCGAGCAGGAGACGATACTCGATGCCGCCAAGGACTTCGTCAAACCCGGCGGCCTGCTGGTCTACATCACCTGTTCGGTGTTCGACGAGGAGAATGGCGACCAGGTTTCGGCCTTCCGGGACCGCCATCCCGGCTTTGTCCCGGTCGATCACCGCCAGCTTTGGGACAGCCGTTTTGCGGGCCACGAAGCGGCAGTGCGTATTGGCGCCGCGGGCGGCATTTCGCTGTCGCCGTTGCTGAGCGGCACCGACGGCTTCTATTTCTGCGCGCTGCGGCGGGCTGGCTGAACGGTTGCCGGATGTCTCAGATCTCGCTTCTTATCAGCAGGTTTAGCCAATTGCTGCAGTGCAGCATTTGCGATTGCCTGCCGCCCACCCCTCTGCGATAAATGCCTCTGCAATAAGATCTGTCGAGAAACGAAGGGCGACGGCCATGGCAGCAAAGATCGTTCCTGCTCCCGATTATGAGGACCGCGTCAGGACGTCCTTCGCGCGCCAGAACGCGATGATGACGATTGGCGCCGAGCTGACGCTGGTGACGCCCGGTATCATCGAGATCGAAATGCCCTATTCGTCGGCACTGACCCAGCAGCACGGCTTTCTTCATGCCGGCGTCATTTCGACGGCTCTCGATTCGGCCTGTGGCTATGCGGCATTCTCGCTGATGCCGGAAAATTCCGGCGTGCTGACCATCGAGTTCAAGGTCAATCTGCTGGCGCCCGGCCGGGGCGAGCGCTTCCTGTTCCGCGGCTCGGTGACCAAGCCCGGTCGCACCATTATCGTCGCCGATGGCCAGGCCTATGCGTTCGCCACCGACGGCGAGGCCAAGTTGATCGCCACGATGACCGGAACGATGATGACGGTGCTCGGCCGCGACGATATCGAGGGCTGAGGAACGGGCAGGGGAGGACAGACGATCATGGCCGGCAAGACACCTGGTGAGCTCACCCTGATTTCCGGCAAGTCCGTTCTCTTCGTCATGGCGGCCGAAGCCGAATACGGCCCACACTTGCAGCGACTGTTCACGCCGCTGATGACCGGCGTCGGGCCGGTCGAGGCCGGCGTCGGGCTCAGCGCCGAACTGTCCCGGCTGCACGCCGGGAAGGCGCTGCCGGATCTGGTCGTGTCGCTCGGTTCGGCGGGCAGCCGGATGCTGGAGCAGACGGAAATCTACCAGGCCGTTTCGGTCGCCTACCGCGACATGGACGCTTCGCCCTTGGGTTTCGAGAAGGGCGCCACGCCGTTTCTCGACCTGCCTGTCGGTGTGCCGCTACCGTTCAGGATACCGGGCATCAGGCCGGCGACGCTGTCCACCGGCGCGGCAATCGTCTCCGGCGCCGCCTACGACGCGGTCGCCGCTGATATGGTCGACATGGAGACCTTCGCCTGCCTGCGCGCCTGTCAGCTGTTCGACGTGCCGCTTATCGGCCTGCGCGGCATTTCCGACGGGGCGGCCGATCTGAGGCACGTCGGCGACTGGACGGAATACCTGCATGTCATCGACGAGAAGCTGGCCGGGGCGGTGCAACTGCTGGAACAGGCGATCGCGTCTGACACGCTGCAGTTTTGACCTGTCGCATGAAGATGCGGATTCGGAGTGAGAGAGACGGCCCGCAACCCATTGCGCCGACTCGTTTCTTTCTTTAAACGCTCGCCATGAAAACAGCCAATCATCCCGACACCGTCCTGATTGTCGATTTCGGCAGCCAGTTCACTCAGCTGATTGCCCGCCGCATTCGCGAGGCCGGCGTCTTTTCCGAGATCGTGCCCTTCCAGTCGGCTGAGGCGGCGTTCAAGCGCATCAATCCAAAGGCGGTGATCCTGTCCGGCGGTCCGGCCTCGACCAGCGACATCGGCAGTCCGCGCGCGCCACAGATCGTCTTCGACGCCGGCGTGCCGGTGCTCGGCATCTGCTATGGCCAGATGGCGATGTGCGTGCAGATGGGCGGCGTCGCCGAAAGCTCCGACCATCGCGAGTTCGGCCGCGCCTTCGTCGAGATCGCCAAGGACAGCCCGTTGTTCGAGGGCCTGTGGGCGCCCGGCCAGCGCCACCAGGTGTGGATGAGCCATGGCGACCGTGTCATCTCCCTGCCGAAGGGATTCGAGGTGCTCGGAAAATCGGAGGGCTCGCCCTTCGCCATCTTCGGCAATGTCGAGCGCAAGATGTACGGCCTCATGTTCCACCCCGAAGTGGTGCACACGCCGGACGGCGCCAGGCTGCTCCAAAACTTCGTCCACAACATCGCCGGCATCGAAGGCGACTGGACGATGCGGGCCTACCGTGAGCACGCGGTCGAGACGATCCGCAAGCAGGTCGGCAAGGGCAAGGTGATCTGCGCGCTTTCGGGCGGCGTCGATTCCTCGGTCGCGGCCCTGCTGATCCACGAGGCGGTCGGCGATCAGCTGACCTGCATCCTCGTCGACCACGGGCTGATGCGCAAGGACGAGGCGGCCGGCGTGGTGGAGATGTTTCGCCAGCACTACAATCTGCCGCTGATCCTGGTCGATGCTTCGGACCGTTTTATCGGCGCGCTCGAGGGCGAGTCGGATCCGGAGAAGAAGCGCAAGACCATCGGCCGGCTGTTCATTGAAGTGTTCGAGGAGGAGGCCGAGAAGCTCGGCGGCGCCGACTTCCTGGCGCAAGGCACGCTCTATCCCGACGTCATCGAAAGCGTCTCTTTCACCGGCGGACCGTCGGTGACGATCAAGTCGCACCACAATGTCGGAGGCCTACCCGCGCGCATGAACATGCAGCTGGTCGAGCCGCTGCGCGAATTGTTCAAGGACGAGGTGAGGGCGCTCGGCAAGGAGCTCAGCCTGCCCGACAGCTTCATCGGCCGGCATCCGTTCCCCGGCCCCGGTCTCGCCATCCGCTGCCCGGGCGGCATCACCCGCGAAAAGCTGGAGATCCTGCGTGAGGCCGATGCCATCTATCTGGATGAGATCCGCAAGGCCGGCCTCTACGACGCCATCTGGCAGGCCTTCGCCGTGCTGCTGCCGGTGCAGACCGTCGGCGTGATGGGTGACGGCCGCACCTACGAATTCGTCTGCGCGCTGCGCGCCGTCACCTCGGTAGATGGCATGACTGCGGATTTCTACCACTACGACATGGCATTCCTGGGCGCCGCCGCCACCCGCATCATCAACGAGGTGCGCGGCATTAACCGCGTCGTCTACGACGTGACGAGCAAACCGCCAGGCACGATCGAGTGGGAGTGAGGAGGGAGTGCGGTGGAGTAGGATCGGATAGCAGAGGACACTCGAGCGAATCCTAGGCCATCGATAGCAGCCGATAGGTTCTAGGCGACCGGCAGATCTGCCGCTGTGTCGGGCGTCTCCCCGCTCTTCGAACGGCGCCCATACCCCGTCGGGCCCACCCCAACCTTCGCGACTTTGTGGCCTTCAAATATTCGGTCGCGCGCTGCTCGAAGAAGTTAGCGCGCGACCAGTTCTCGGCGTCGACCACACGGTCGTAGATCGATTACTGCTCCTTCTTGAACAGGTCCTGGAAGATGAGCTGGCCCCACGTGCGGCCGCGTGCGTGAACCAGCGCGCCACCCTCGCTGAGCTTTCCCAGCTTGACGGGTGCGAACCCGAGTTGTTTGGCCAAGGCCGCCACCGGAGCGGTCGCGTCCTCGTCGTCGCTCGACAGAAAGACGACCCGGTGCACGCCCTCGACGATCGGATCGGCAGCCAGGGTGGCCGCAATCAGGTGATTGAACCCTTTCACGAATTTGGCGCCGGTGAACGCCTTCGCGACGAAGGCGGAGGACGGGAGACCGTCCAGCTCTTCAGGGACTGGAAACGCGTTCATCGCGTCGATGACCGTCTTGCCTTTCCAACTCGGCAGGACCTTCGCAACCTCGCGATGCTCCCCGAACGGGACCGCCAAGATGATTGTGTCGGCCTCGAGTGCATCCCGCAGCGACTTGGCGACGACCGTGGGTCCAATCGCCCGAGCCTGCGGCGCCAGCGCCTCGAGCGGCCGGCGGCTCGCGACGGTCACGTCGATGTTTTTACGGGCGAAGGCGTGGGCGAGGGCCTGGCCTACCGCACCGAATCCTACAATCGCATAGCTCATAATACTTCTCCGATCCGTGTTGGTCTTGATTCCCCGGCCCTCAACGGCGCTGGGTTATCCGTTTCGCTGCATGGCGACCTTCGCGAGATCTTCGGACTGCCACCCCAAGCGATGCGCGTCATCGGTTCGAATTCCTGAATTGACGCGTAGACGTGCTGCCGTGAACGACTTCCGCGCGGCCGGACGGTCAGCCGCGCGGCAGGCAAGCCCGGATACTCGAACGTGTGCGTCCAATCCTCCTCACTCGTTCATGTCGACATGGCTTGCGATCTCCGACTCAGGCGGAACCTATGACTCACAACCGACCCCAAGGAACACTGTTGCCGCCCATCTAGCCGTCTTATCGGTATCGGCGAAGCCGCTGATCTGTGCTAAGCCGCCGCCCGAATAGCCAAAGGAGTACACCCGTGAGCGAGCCGACCGTGGCCGAGGCGACCGACAGCATCTATGCATCGCTCCGGGCGAACAATGCCGACATCGACGCACATATCGCGGCGCTCAAAGCAGCGCTGACGCGAGAGGGGATAGAACAGGCGGTGTTCGATCCGGCAAGGCTGGCACAGAACAACCGTTCGGGCCGCAAGCTGATGCAGGCTTATTTTCGGCAGCGCGGCGTGAGCGTGAGGTTTTCGGCCTCGTAGGGGCGCACACTGAGGCGCCACAGCCCGCCGGCAATCATTGTGGTCCAGGACCCCTCGGGGAGTTCAGGCAAGTCCGCTTTTGGCTTCTGTAGGCCGACATGCGTCTTCTGGCCCCGCCGACGTCAAAGTACCTAGGAAATCGGCCGACAAATGGTCAATTCAATCACCTGCGCTGGCTGCCGAGTACATCAGCGACCGATTCGCCGCTTCTGGCCTTCGGATTTGACCGGCCCAATCGCATGTATCTGCCGCCTCGAGCGCTTCGGCGCGGTCAGATTTGTCTAACGCTCCTATCCGTCGAACCGACGCGAAGAACCGTGGATAGTCGCCCGAACACAAATCGAATAAGCGGAGAAACGCAGTCACCCGATCGCTGTAGACGGAAGTCGCGGCGAGCTTTGCGTTGTTGATCGGAGCATCGAACCAGGCGTCATATCCACGGTATCCACCCCAGCGCCTGTCGCGCATCTGTCGGTATCGCGTCCTCAGCCGTTCGATCGCGGCCTTCTTCGCGGCCCACTTCTGCTCAGAAGTAACATCGTCGTCATAGACTTGCCTTAGCTCGTCCCGGGTCTGCGACACCAGCACAAGAAATTCAGCTCTGCGCCTCCGGTCTGCTTCGTAACGGCGCAATCCGGCAGTATCGCCGGTCGCGCGCAGCCATTTTCTCACACCCGTTGTTTCAACAGCGACAGCGAACGCTTCGTTGAACGAGGAATCGTCATGCACGTAGACGCGCTGGTGAGCGAGTTCGTGGAATACCAGCCCTGCAAGATACGTTTCATCTTGGCTGAGCATGGTGCTTAGCAGCGGGTCACTTGACCAGCCGAGCGTGGAATATGCAGTGATGCCCGTCACATAGATGTCCAGGCCCTGTCTCTGAAGTTCGACAGCGGTTTCAATCGCAGACCTTTTGGAGAAGTACCCTCGGTACGGTACGCATCCGAACACCGGAAAGCACCATGTTCGTGGCGTCAGCGAGAATTCCGGCGCTGCAAAGATGGCCCATGTCACCGCGTCTCGACCAACGTCAACATAGCTGCGGTAGCTGTTGTTGTCCGGCAGCGCTAGTTCATCTATCGCAAACTGTCGGATGGCGCTCGCCGATGCCATTCGAGCGCGCAATGTCCCAGGGGTCGAAGGATTGTCGATCAGCTCTCCGACATCCTGGCGCGCCGCCATGATCTCCACGTGACCCTTCAAGGATTGTGCGTAGTAGGAAATGCTGGTGCAACCTGCCACGCCGGACATCACGATCATCGCAGCAACCGAACGAAAAGCATGCATCATGCCCACGGCATCGCTCACACTTCCGGATAGGGCAAATGTCGCAACTACGCCCGGTCCCAAACAGTCGCGCCAATTTGGTAAGGTCCTGGAGGGGGTTTAGGTTAGACGTTCGTCCTCGGCAAGATAGTCACAATTCGGTCACTCGCCGCCAAATTGCCGAATGTCCGGACACGGCCGACTTAAGCAACGCAGCATTTTCCACTTTGAGGCGAAATAATTCTCAACTATGGTCCGCCAGGCTTTAGGCATGGGGGAATATTGCCGATGGTTTTATCACGCAGGGGTGTCGTGCTCGGTGGCCTGGCGCTGGTCGCGGTGGGTGCAACCAGCAATATTGCTCAAGCCGCGGCGGCAAAATCCTTTTTCGCCGGTACCGCCAGCGACAACAATTTTGTCTATCGCAAGACCAACTTCGCCAAGATCGACAAGAGATGGCATCGCCAGATCGTCAAGTATTTCAGCAGCGAGCCGGTCGGCACCGTCGTGGTCGATACCCGCCACCACTTCCTCTACGTCATCATGGAAAACAAGACCGCCATCCGCTACGGCGTCGGCGTCGGCAAGGACGGCTTCAAATGGTACGGCCGCGCGACGATCGACCGCCGCGCGCTGTGGCCGCAATGGGTCCCGCCCCCCGAAATGCGTAAGCGCAAGCCGGACCTACCACCCATGGTCGCAGGCGGCGCGTCCAACAATCCGCTCGGGCCGCGCGCGCTCTATTTGCACCGCGACGGCGCCGACACCGGCTACCGCCTGCATGGCACGCTGGAGCCATGGAGCATCGGCACCGACGCTTCCAGCGGCTGCATCCGTATGTTCCCGGAAGACATCATCGACCTCTACCAGCGCTGCCCGATCGGCACCGCGGTGCAGGTCCTGCCGCACATCGCCGACCAGGCGCCCGCTTCCACCACTGTCGAATGATTGGCGCCTCATGAACCGCACGATTGAAAACACGCGCCGGCTGCTCGCCGCCGGCCTGCTGGTGCTGGTCGCATCCTGCTCGACCAGCAACACGCTGGCCCCTTCCACGCCCGACGTCACCAACACCGAGGTTGCCGGCTTCCAGAACGTGCAGCCGGGCAGCGAGGAGGATTTTATCCTCAATGTCGGCCGCCGCACCTATTTCACGCAAGGTTCGGCCGCGCTCGATTCTGTCGCCAAGGCCACCCTCGACACCCAGATCGCCTGGTTAGCAAAGCATCCGCGCTGGCTGCTCAAGCTGCAGGGTTTCGCCGACGATCCCGGCGCAAGTGAAACGGCGCTGTCGCAGCAGCGCGCCGATGCGGTGATGGACTACCTCGCCGCCGGCGGCATAGACCGCAACCGCATGTGGGCCAAGGGCTACGGCAAGGACAGGCTCGTCCGCGAGTGCCCCGACAACGCCTGCAGGTCGCAGAACCGCCGGGTTGTGTCTAATTTGCGCGATGTGAGGGACGAGCCATAGGGCTGCTGTTTTGCTTGTGACCCGAAGCAGAGTCTCACACGCGACGGCGGCATGGCTGCTTTGCGCCTCATCTCAGTCGTTAACCCAAACTCTGCCTCGACTTGAAAGCGGTTGTTCCCACAACTGCAACAGCGGCAGCCAAGCGTCCTTTCTTTTGTGATGATCCCAAGAGCCATTGCTCTGCCACACTACGGCCTTTGGGTTACAGACAGGCGAGTGTGACGCCTGTTGCTTCGGCGTTTCCTGCGGGCTTGCGAACCGCAATATCGGAAGCAGATCGCTCGGTGACCTCCGTCGCCGATTTGGATCAATCAGCGGTTCACAATTTGTTTCGCGTAGGATAATGCCCGATCGTGGGAAATTTTGCGATCGTCACTGAATGAACAACCTTGACCTTTCCGCCACGACTTCGTTCTGAGCGTCAAGCCAGAGTACGCTACCAAGATTGTAAGCGGTCAGAAGAAAGTCGAACTGAGGCGTCGATTTCCGCACCTTTACACGCGCGGCAGCGTCGACTTCTTCCGCACATATCCCGGAATGTATGTGCCGCGGCCGCTGATACTGCGATGTCAGGTCCTCGGTCAACCACTGCAGCATATCGCGTACGAGACCCTGGCTTTGACCAAGATGAATTGGAACAACACTCAGTTCGACAACGGAATGCCGATTACTATTGCGACGGCAAGACAGGTGGGGCAGGTGCTGAAGTACCTCCGAGACGGGCAGGAGATCGCTCCAAGGTACAGCTTTTACATGTAGAGAATCGGCTCTGACGCTGCGGAAGCGGGCAGCTCTATGTCGGCGAACGAAAGCGATGGAGTGAACACAAACGCCCACTCTGGCTGCGCGAACGGAGGGGAGTGCTGTGGAGTAATATCGGATAGCAGAGGACACTCGAGCGAATCCTAGGCCATCGATAGCAGTCGATAGATTCTAGGCGACCGACAGATCTGCCGCTCTGTCGGGCGTCTCCCCGCTCTTCGAACGGCGCCCATACCCCGTCGGGCCTACCCCAACCTTCGCGACTTTGTGGCCTTCAAATCTTCGGTCGCGCGCTGCTCGAAGAAGTTAGCGCGCGATCAGTTCGTGGAGATGTTTCGCCAGCACTATAATCTGCCGCTTATCCTGGTCGATGCTTCGGAGCCGGTGCTTTCCAACCATGCGGTCGAGCGGCACAATATCACGGCGGTCTGGCCGGAAAGCCGGCGCGCCAATCCCGCTGTGCGCGCCTTCCTCGACCTGTTGCAGGGTGTGTCGAGAAACAGGTGAAGGTCACGGCCAGCATTTGGCCTGAAGACACCGGGCAGGGGAAACTCAGCCGCAGGTGTCGACCGTCCGCTGGTCGGCGCCATTAGCGCCATAACCGTCTCGGCAGCTACGCGACGAAGCGGACTACGCCGCCATCCACCCGCAAAGCCGCGCCGGTTGTCGCCGAAGCCTGCTCCGAGCATGCGTAGATGATCATGTTGGCCACCTCATCGGTGGTCGCGAAGCGTTGGATGAGGGTGGTCGGACGCATCGCCTTCAAGAAGCCCTGTTCGGCCTCCTGCTGCGTGATTCCGTTTGCGTCAGCCTGCTTCGCCATGAAGTCGCCCAGGATCTCAGAGCGGGTAGGTCCCGGCAGGACGGCGTTGATTGTGACACCCGTGCCCGCGACCGCCTCGGCGAGCCCGCGCGACACCGCGAGTTGAGCGGTCTTGGTCATGCCGTAGTCGAGCATTTCCTTAGGGATGTTGACTGCGGACTCGCTACTTACAAACACGACGCGGCCCCAGCCTTTCGCCACCATCCGCGGCAGATAATGACGGGTCACGCGCACGCCACTCATTACGTTCAACTGGAAGAGGCCAAGCCAGTCCTCGTCGGGGATCTTCGCGATGTCCTCGACGCCACTGTAGCTCCGGATGTGAGCCGTACCAACATTGTTCACAAGGATATCGGCGTCCGGCGCCTGCGCGATCAAGGCCTGGGCACCCTCCGCTGTCGCAAGATCGGCGGCGATGCCCGAGATGTCGCTTCCGGGAAAGGCCTGCCGCATCTGCCTCACCGCCTCGTCGACCCGGGTATTCCCACGGCCGTTGACGACGACCGATGCACCGGCACGGGCAAACCCCTCCGCCGTCGCGCGGCCGATTCCGGCGGTGGATCCGGTGACAATCGCCTTGCGGCCCATGAGTTCAATATTCATGTCATTTATCTCCAATGGTAGGTGGGTGATCATCCGCCGATCCAGGCTGGAAGCGCCCGTCGTCTGTTGAGTACCGACAATATTCGGGACGAAGGCAGGCCCAGTACTGTTCGGTCGAAAGCGTTGCGGCCCAAGCAACCGGCCAGGCCTCAAGACAAGCCCATTCAACTTGCCCTGCTTGCCACTTCCGCCTCCGCAGCGCGGGCGAGGCTTTCGACCCATTCCTGGTGATAGCGGTAGAGTGCACCGGGATGCTTGCGCCCGAGTTCCTCAAGGAACCAAGGGCCCTGCTGCGTTTCTTCGGTCAGCACATGGCAGCCATCGACCGTAGGAGTGATGACCCAGCCGTGGTACGCGCTCGAGCCGGTCTCGTCGCCATCGACCGTCGTCGCCCACGCGAGCCTGCGGAAGGGTTCACACTCCGTCACGACCAGACTCATCGGAAAGCCAACCGTCACCCGGCTGTATCTGGTTTGAAGCGCCAGTTCCGGCTTGCCGGTCAAGATCTTGACCTGATCTTCGGCGGGAAAGTAGCTCGACCAATTCTCGGCATCGACGAGCAGCTTCCAGACCACTTCAGCCGGCGCCTTCACGTCAATGTCGTTGAGTGCGTAGATGGCCGACGTTTTCGGACCATATCGCTCGGGCCAAATCACACATCGATTACTGCTCCTTCTTGAACAAATCCTGGAAGATGAGCTGGCCCCAAGTGCGGCCGCGTGCGTGCACCAGCGCGCCACCCTCGTTGAGCTTTCCCAGCTTGACGGGTGCGAACCCGAGTTGTTTGGCCAAGGCCGCCACCGGAGCGGTCGCGTCCTCGTCGTCGCTCGACAGAAAGACGACCCGGTGCACGCCCTCGACGATCGGATCGGCAGCCAGGGTGGCCGCAATCAGGTGATTGAACCCTTTCACGAATTTGGCGCCGGTGAACGCCTTCGCGACGAAGGCGGAGGACGGGAGACCGTCCAGCTCTTCAGGGACTGGAAACGCGTTCATCGCGTCGATGACAGTCTTGCCTTTCCAACTCGGCAGGACCTTCGCAACCTCGCGATGCTCCCCGAACGGCACCGCCAAGATGATTGTGTCGGCCTCGAGTGCATCCCGCAGCGACTTGGCGACGACCGTGGGTCCAATCGCCCGAGCCTGCGGCGCCAGCGCCTCGGGCGGCCGGCGGCTCGCGACGGTCACGTCGATGTTTTTACGGGCGAAGGCGTGGGCGAGGGCCTGGCCTATCTTACCGAATCCTACAATAGCGTAGCTCATAATACTTCTCCGATCCGTGTTGGTCTTGATTCCCCGGCCCTCAACGGCGCTGGGTTATCCGTTCTACTGTGTGGCGTCCTTTGCGCAGACGTCCCGGCGTTCCATCATGGACACGCTAGTTCCCGCCGGTCAGCCGCTTCCCGCGATCCGCCGCGATTTCAGATGGCCGAGAAGCCTCCGTCGACAGACAACTCCAGCCCATTCACGAAGCTCGAATCGTCTGAAGCAAGAAACAGCGCGGCCGTCGCAATTTCCTCAGGACGCCCCATCTTTCCCCGCGGGATCAGGGATTCGAACATCCGCTTCCCCTCCTCGTCGAGAACTTGGTCCTGCATCGGTGTGGCGATCGGCCCCGGGTGCAGCACGTTCACCCGGATATTCCTGCCCTTCAGCTCGTTGAGCCACCCGCGTGCGAATGCGTGCAACGCCGCCTTGCTCGCCGCATACACGCTGTAACCAGGAAAACCTTTCACCGAAGCAACTGATCCGGTCATGAAGATCGATCCGCCATCGTTGAACAGCGGCAATGCCTTTTGCACCGTGAACAGCGTGCCGCGCGTATTCAGGCCGAAGGTCGCATCGAAATGCTGCTCGGTAATCTCGCCCAGTGGGACGGCTTCGCCCGTGCCGGCGCTCGCATACAGGACGTCGATCTTGCCCTTTTCCCGCTTGACTGTATCGAACAGGCGGTCGAGGTCGTCGAGATTGGCCGCATCGCCGCGCACGCCGGTCACGTTCCGGCCGATCAGCTTGACGGCCTCGTCCAGCGCCTCCTGTCTCCGGCCCGTGATGAAAACATAGGCGCCTTCTTCAACGAACCGCTTGGCGCTCGCCAGCGCCATGCCGCTCGATCCACCCGTGATGACTGCAACCTTACCCTCAAGCTTTCCCATGACTTCTCCTTTCGTGGTGTCGGGACAGCATCTGCCTCCGAGAACCTCGAAATGGGTCCGCCGGCGTCAGGTGTTGAGTGCGGAAGCGCGCACATCGGTGGTGCGAAATCGATCCGGCTGGACGACTGAGGCCAGCCGCGACGATCGGCGTCCGCCGTTCGAAATTGGGCCGCGCTCGTCGACATAAGCTATGATGACCGCCCGTACTGCTGTTCGATGTGTTAGATACGGGCTTTGGAAGGCGCACCGCGCGGTGCCGGATTGCACCATGATCGACTGGGATGACGTTCGCTACTTTCTTGCCGTCGCGCGCGGAGGCTCCGTGCGGGCTGCCGCCGAGCGCCTCGGTGTGAACCACTCGACCGTGCTGCGACGCGTCGCCCAGCTCGAGGAACGCCTCGGGGTGCACATGTTCGAAAAGCTGCCTTCGGGCTACCGCCTGACGGCTGCGGGCGAGGAGGTCCTCGAGTTCGCGGACCAGATGGAAGTGTCGTCGCACCTGCTGGAGACGCGCGTCTTCGGGCGCGACCAGAGCGTGCGCGGGCTTCTGCGGGTGACGCTGGCACCGCCCCTCGCGACACACCTGCTCATGCCGGACTTCGCCGATTTCGCGCGTCTGCATCCGGACATCGAGATGGAAATCTTGTCGTCCGGCGAGCTGGCAAATCTGACCAACCGAGAGGCCGACGTCGCGATCCGCGTCGTCTACGACCGCAAAACCCTGCCGCTCAATCTTCACGGCCTGAAGGGACCGGAGCTGTTCGGCGGCGTCTACATGTCTCGCGATCGACTAGCCGCGTGGCGTGCGGGCGCGCCTGATCCCATCCGGTGGATCGTCATAAGCATTCATGGCATCCCGGATTGGGCCAGCGAGGGTGAGGTTCGTACCACGGGGGTTCCGTTCAGGACCACGGACGGCGAGGCGCAGATCGTTGCAGTACGGCAAGGGCTCGGGATGACGACACTGCCGTGCTTCGTCGGAGATGCCGACCCCCTACTGGTGAGGGTGCCGGGCACCGACCTGCACATGTACGGAACGCTCTGGCTTCTCACACAGGGGGAGACACGCAAGACAAAGCGCGTGCGGCTCTTCACCGAGTTCGTATCCCGCAGGCTCGCCGCGTACGCGCCGCTTCTCGCGGGACGGTCCTTATCGCGTGACTGACGCGCGGCAGGTAGCCGATGGCGCTGTCTCGAGCGTACCGCTGTATCAACTTACGCAGCCCGATGTAAATCTCGGGACGGACTCTGGTTGTAGACTGCCTCGAGACCGTCTTTTTCGTCTTAACGGTTGAAGATAGAAGAGTATCCCTGCCACGGGCGATGCGCGGAAAGCGACGCTGTGACCGGCAGGTGTCACAGCTTTCCTACTCCGGTGTGCTGGCTTTTTTTCTGCGCCGAATAGTGTGCGACTGAGCAACGGCCATTTTCAACTCGGGTGTGATCTCCAACGGCGCATTCTCTGCCCCATGTGGGTTCTGTAGCCCCTGGACCTGGACGGTCGGAAATGGGAGTTCGATGCCCTGCTCTTTGAAGACTTGGCGGAGGCGTACATAGAATTTGCGTTTCATACCGAAGGCGCCTCCCGGTTTGGTTGTGGCCTTGACCCTCAATACGATGCCGTATTCGCCGAACTCCTGTACGCCCTGCATCTTGATCGGGTCGAGCACCCAGTGTTTGAACTCGGGATCTTCCGCCAGTTCGAGGCCGATCCGCTTGATCAGCTTGCGAGCGAAGTCGATATCGGTGTCATAACCAACGGTGATGTTGAATTTGTCGATAACCCAGTCACGACTCTGGTTCTGGACTGCCCCGAGTTCACCGAAAGGTATCGTGAACAGCGGACCACGATGGTGGCGCAGCTTCACCGAGCGCAGCGAAAAGCTTTCCACAGTACCCTTGTAATTGCCCGATGAAATGTATTCGCCGACACGGAACGCATCATCGAGCAGGAAAAACACGCCTGAAATGACGTCCTTGACGATGGTTTGTGCCCCAAAGCCCACGGCGACGCCGACGACGCCAGCGCCGGCGATCAGCGGGCCGATCTGGATACCCAGCGAGGCGAGCATCATAAGCACCGCCATCACGATGATCGATGCGAGCAGAATGTTCTGGAGGATCGGCAAGAGCGTGTGCAGCCGCGCCTGCTGCGGATCGAGGACCGGGACATCCTCGTCGCTGATCACAGGGTGCGGTGTTTCGATGCCCAGCTTTCGTTCGATCAAAGCTTTGATGATCGACCAGCCGAAATCGGCTGCTAGGGCAATGACCACGACATTGACCAAGCCGCGCAATATGAACGTCGTCGTCGTATCGCTGTCCCGCATGGATTGCATGTCCAGACCCCAGACACGTGCGAGAAAGTAAGCCGCCGCCAAGATGAAAATCATTCGGATTGCGCGATCGATGACAGCGATCGTCACCGCCGGGATCGTAGGCCGGCCGACATCTTCCGAACCTGGTCGCAGAACGAAATTTAACCCCGCGCTGCGTCATCACGATTGCAAAAGGCAGGAAGAATGCGGCGAAGGTAAACCAGAAGTATGTATAAAGGCCGGCGATGCGCTGCAGGAACAGGACGACGAAATAAGCAGTCAATAGCCATGTCGCTTCCGTGTGACCGATGTGGCGCGCACCGTCTCGCTGCGTTCTTGGCCGACGCCAAATCGCGAGCAGCAGGAGCACCAGCAGCACGAAGTCGGCGCCCAGTGACAGGACCATCATTCCGTCCTGATCGATGCCGAGACCTGGCAAGAGGATAAACGCGGCGCCGAAGAAAGCGAAGACGCCGACGATCCGGGGTAGCCAATAGGACCAATGGTCAGCCGCTTCGTTGGTGATCGGCAAAGCACGAACCTCGACGGCGTTCTCGACGTTCATGAAGGAAGGGACGAGCATGGCCATGACGTACATGCGCACACCCCATGTAACGACTGCCGCCATCAGAAATGTCAGTACAATCTCGCGGATAAGCATTGGCCAGTCGAACAACATGAACGCGCCGGCGCTGCCCAGTGCGAAAGAGACGATCAGCATGCTGGAATAAAGCATGCGACCACCAATCTTCTTGGCTCGCCCAATCGGCGTATCCTTCGGTTGCGCGATAATCCAAAGACGAAATGGACGGGTGAACTTGAACGTTGCCCAAGTGAGTGCCAGGCCGGCAGCGATGAACATCGCAATCAGCACAAATACGGCGGCTGACCCCTTGCTGGACATATCCTCCATCGTCTCTGCCCGAACGCGCGCGAACTGGCCTGGCAGCAAGGGCAAAGTTCGCACGATTCTTTCGATATGATGCCTGATCCCATCAAGCGTCGAGGATGCCATCGTATTCATCTGGCCGGGTGCGGCCACGGCGCCGGACGATGCGTCGGTCGGCGAAGCTCCTGTCTCGGCAGGCGCTCCCGTTGACCCGGCGTCCTGATTTCGCTGTTCGGCCACCCAGGCCTTCACTGATGGATCGTCGAGAAGCTCGAGCAGCTGTTTGACCCTTTCAGGCGGGGCGGTCGCCGGCGCCTGCGCCTGTGCCTGACCTGTCAACAAAAGGGCGATCCCAAAGACGAGCGGCCTGGCAATCAGGGCAAACATCGCAGTCAGGTCTCCGAGACGCCGTGCCAGGCGCGCCAGGTTCCTGGCCCCCAATCGTCGAGTGATGCGTGGCATCGTGCTGTTAACCTTCCGGTCAGATCGGCTAGCAACGACATCTATGTCCGTTGTTGCCCTACCTTGAAGAAACCGATGTTGCGGTGCAAGACGTCATCGTTTCGACCCAGACCGTTACGCCGGGTACTTCGCGGTGTCTACTTAGCCGCCGGGGGAGGGCATTCCGACCTAGGCCCAGCCTCCAGCCGTTATATGAACTGCGCATCCGTGATGCTGGGCGTAAAAGACCCGGCACCAGGATCCCCCAGGCCAGAACGCGTATGCCGCGGTGGGCATCGCCGACCGAGGCTATGTGATGGAAACTGGGCGCATGACCGTGCAGGGAAGAACGATGGCGACGTCAGATATCAGGATCCGATTTCCCCCGGGAGCCGCCACATTCGCACACGACCTGTACCACGCAATTCCGTTTCCGCGAGTGGGTCGCAAGCAAAATTTGGTCCAAGCAGTTGATGAGTTGCATCCGAAATACGGATTTCATCGGGCTCCGCGGACGTTTGGATACGTGCGGCGAGATTAACGGTGTCGCCCCATAGGTCATAGGCAAACCGCCTTTTGCCTATAACGCCCGCCACGATTGGTCCTGAGTGAATTCCAATTCTGAGTCTTATCGGTTCTCCTGCGAAGCGTTCGAGCTTAACCGCCTTCCGCAGTTCAAGTGCATAGTGCGTAAGGGCTTCCGCATGATCGGATCGCGCGGCGGGCAGGCCAGCGACCACCATCACACAATCGCCGATTGTCTTGATCTTTTCGCAGCCGTATCGCTCCGAGAGCAGATCCGCCGCCTTGAAGAAGTAATTTAAAATAGCGAGCGTCGTCACGGCTCCGACGTTCCGCGCCCTTTCCGTAAAACCGACGATGTCGGCAAAAAGCACACTCACCTCTGCGTAGTTGTCTGCAATTTCTTCGTGCGCTTTTAGCCGCTCCGCGATAGACGCCGGAAGAATGTTGAGGAGCAGGGCTTCGGCGCGCTGGTATTCACGCGACAATCCCTCTTGGCTCGCCCTCAACGCCTCGTTCATCGATTGTAATTTCTCGTTGAGTTGACGCTCCCTCTCTTGCAGGAGCGTCATTTCATAAGCCTTCTGTTGAAGTCGCTGCCTATTGTCGCGTTCGGCAGTGGCGTCAAGAAAGAGCAGCCACACGCAGGCATTGTCAGCAAAAAGATGGAGGTCCGCGACACGCCCGCTGGGCAGTTCGACCATGGCCATATGATATGGAAGCTCCGGGCAGGGCAGCAAACCTTCCATGAATTCAAGCTGCTCGGCAACAGGCTTACCTATGCGAACTGATGAGAGTCCGTAATGTTTAACGTTGCCGCCCTTCGCAGCTATGCAAAGCTGGGCGTCGATTTTCAGATATGCGACGGAGCGCTCGTTGTAGAAGAAATCGTAAATCCAGCTTCTGACTTCTCTTGGCAATTCATGCATGGTCTATTTTGCGACCATCGAAGCAAGCTGACGAAACGCATCATCAACATGTTCACCCGAAAGCGCACTTGTTAGATAGATTTGCCATCCAAGTTGCCTCAGTTCGTTAATTTCACTATCCGATATTGCCCACCGATCGGCCAGATCGGATTTGTTGAGCAGCAATACAAACGGCATAGCGCCGAATTCAGCCTCGGCCCGCTCGCGCAACGTGAGCGCCACGGCGAGAGTGGCGGCGCGGGTTCCATCGACGACAAGCACGAGCCCGCTCGCACCTCGCACATAGCTGACGCGGAATGAGCCGATATCGTCTTCGCCGGCCAAATCCCACAAAATCAGATCCACGGTTTTGTCCGGGAATGCGACACTCTTCTTGTCGATTTTCACTCCCACCGTGGTCAAGTAGGTTTCTGAAAAGATGCTTTGCACAAACCTGCGAACCAGACTCGTCTTTCCGACAGCGAACCCGCCCAACATGCAGATCTTCTTTTGCAATTTCCTGGGCTCCGCCCTAGTGGAAGTTTACCGTAACCGAAACTCTGCGGTTGGCGGAGTTCCCCGTTCGGCTATTTTCAATCTCCGCTGGCTCAAAGGTGCCCGCGCCGCGAACCAAGAGCAACTCCGGATCGACGCCGCGCTTCTTGAGAAGCGCACGAACTGTTTCCGCGCGCGCGGCGCTGATCGACAATTTGGCCGTTTCACGGCCCGTCTCGTCCGAATGGCCGGTCAACATGAACTGTGCTGTCACGCCTGCGTTGCGGGCGTCCTTGGCCAATTGCTTCAACTGATTCGCCAAATTGTCGAGAACCGGCAGTTGCTCTGGTCCCGGTACAGCCTTGCCAGAATCGAAGAAAATGTTGACCGCTTGAATAGCCTCCCTCGAATGAGTGAGTTGCGGAGGGGTCAACTCACGCAGCTCGGAGATTTCTAGAGAGAGTCCGTCCGCGGACAGCTGTTGGGCGGCGACCCGCGCCCGATCTATCCATGCGGCAGGAGCCTCACCCTGGGCAACAATGCGATCCTTGATGATCATAAGCCGAACCGATTTCGGCGGAGCCAGCGACGCCATCAGCCGCTTCAGCACGAACTTCGGATCAAGGCTTTGATAGAATTGCCACTGTGAATGAACGCGAGCAGGATCGACCCCTGTTCCGGACAGCAGAGCCTGCGGGTTGGCGGCCTGCGGGTCTCTCAGGCCGGAAATATAGAAATGTCCGCCCCTCGCCGTTTGTTGGGCGACGATGATTCCCGCTTGGGCCTCCAGTCGCGACACATAAGTCTGCCAGTGCTCCGCCGCGCGTGCTTCGGGGCTCACATCACGAACCTTGGAGATGTCGAATTCCGGTCCGCCTGCCGAAAGCTGTCGGGCCGCTGCGCGCGCCCGATCTATCCAGGTGTCGGGAGCCTCACCCTCGGCAACGATGCGGTCCTCGACGATCGAAAGCCGAACTGATTTCGGCGGGGTCAGCGACACCATCAGCCGCTTCAGGACGAACTTCGGATCAAGGCTCTGATAGAATTGCCACTGCGAATGAACGCGGGCGGGATCGACCTCCGTTCCGGACAGCAGAGCCTGCGGGTCGGCGGCAAGCGGGTCTCTCAGGCCGGAAATATAGAAATGTCCGCCCCTCGCCGTTTGTTGGACGACGATGATTCCCGGTTGGGCCTCCAGTCGCGACACATAAGTCTGCCAGTGCTCCGCCGCGCGTGCTTCGGGGCTCACATCACGAACTCTGGAGATGTCGAATTCCGGTCCGCCTGCCGAAAGCTGTCGGGCCGCTGCGCGTGCGCGATCTATCCAGGTGTCGGGAGCCTCACCCTCGGCAACGATGCGATGATCGACGATCGAAAGTCGTACTGAATCCGGCGGAACCAGCGACGCCGTTAGCCGCTTCAACACGAACTCCGGATCAAGACTCTGATAGAATTGCCAGCGTGAATGAACGCGGGTTGGATCGACCTGCGTTCCGGCCAACAGCGACTGCGGGTCGGCGGCAAGCGGGTCTCTCAGGCCGGCAATATAGAATTGGCCATCGCGCACCTTTTGTTCGGCAACGATGATGCCCGGCTGGGTCCCCAGGCGCGACACATACGCCTGCCAGCGTTGCCCGGATTGCCAGGAAAGAAAGAACCAACCGCCTGCGGGAATCAAAACCAGCAGGACTGCAGCCACTACCAGCCACGGAAATCCCTGGTTTGATTCCTCCTGCTTCAGTTCAACGCAGGTCTGCAACTGCGTCTCTACGCCGGCCAACTGCGAACTGTCGCCGTCAAACTGCTCTAGAGCCTGTGAGTATTCATCATGGATGCGAAGCAATACATCGCGAATTATTTCATGTAATTCCTCCGGCGGATTTCCCCGGATCACCGCAACCAGGGTCGCAAACGGTCCAACTTCCGACCAGAGACGAAGCTCCCCGAAACGAATAGTGTCCAGGCCGCTCTGTTCTTTCTCGTTAAATGAGTCTTTTACAAAATCCTGAATTGCACTAAGCATCGAAGAGATCAGTTGAGGATCTTCGCTGGTTGCGTTTTCGGCAGTTACATGCTTGATCAAAAGCCCGGAATTGCGGTGAATGAGAAAGGCGTGTTCTACACGATAGACAAGAGAATGCCTGAGAACAACTTCTGAGAAGCTTGCCCCCGTTCTCCAAGCTTCAAATCTCCACTTGAGCCCATGCCAAGTAAATATATGTCTTAAAGTTTCATTCAGCGACTGAAAGGTTTGGTCGATCTTTTCGCCGATCGACTTGCGAATAGCCGGCAGAAACACCGGGTATAATATATCCGTCAGCGTGCGCGGGCTTTTCTGGATGGACCGTTGCACAGCCCTCTCGACAGCCGGCGCAAGGGCCTCTCCGAGTTGCGCATGAAGCGCACGTGCGGCTGCACTGGGGAGAACGCTCCCCCCGGGCGCCCCCACCCGGGGGGGGTGGGGGGGCCCGGGGGGGAATCGGGGAAGCGGCGGAAATTTGGCC
>NZ_JAMYQV010000008.1:0-214644 GCF_040321065.1 Mesorhizobium sp. M0563 | reverse complement strand
CGGTGCGTGGCGTTGGGCGCGCGTGGATCAGGCACCGCGCCAAAGTAGCTCTCAAGGCAGGAAATGGCAGTCGCTCCTTCGCTCAACTGCCTCTCCAAAGAATCCTTTCTCAGCCTAAACTCAACCCCAAAATCGCCATATGCGATTCCCCTGCCCTGTAAGGGGAGAAGGTGGATCGGCGCAAGGCGCCGAGACGGTTGAGGGGTGTTGGACGGAATGAGACGTTGGTGTTTCCTGGAACACCCCTCATCCGTCGCCTTCGGCGACACCTTCTCCCGCAAGGGGAGAAGGAAAGCGCCGCATCAAGCCGCTCTGTCGCGGACCTGGTAATCCTTCACCGCCGCGAAGCGGATCGCCTTCCAGCGTTCGGCTTCGTAGTTTAGCGAGAAGGCGTGCTGGGCGAGGAACACTGGATCATTGTCGAGGTCGCGGGCGATGTCGCCGCGATGCGCTTCGATGAAGCGCTGGAGTTCGGCCCTGTCGTCGGCCGATATCCAGCGGCAGACGGAAAAGCGCGACATCTCGAAATCGACCGGCAGCGTGTATTCGAAGTTCAGCCGCTCCTTTAGCACGTCGAGCTGCAGGGCGCCGACGACACCGACGATGGCCGGCGAGCCGTCCTCCGGCGAGAACAATTGCACGACGCCTTCCTCGGCCATCTGATGCAGCGCCTCCTTGAGTTTCTTGGCTTTCATCGCGTCGCCGAGGCGAACGCGGCGCAGGATTTCAGGCGCGAAATTCGGCACGCCGCGAAACAGGATCTCCTCGCCCTCGGTCAGCGTGTCGCCGATGCGCAGCGTGCCGTGGTTGGGGATGCCGACGACATCGCCGGCAAACGCCTCGTCGGCGGTGACGCGGGTGCGGGCGAAGAAGAATTGCGGCGCCGACAGACTCATCGGCTTGCCCGTGCGCACCAGCTTGGCCTTCATGCCGCGCTCGAGCTTGCCGGAGCAGACCCGGACGAAGGCGATGCGGTCGCGGTGGTTGGGGTCCATATTGGCCTGGATCTTGAAGACGAAGGACGTCATCTTGTCCTCGGTCGCCTCGACCTTGCGGCTGTCGGCCTCCTGCGCACGCGGCGGCGGCCCATAGGCGCCGAGCGCCTCGATCAGGTCGCGCACGCCGTAATTGCGCAGCGCCGAGCCGAAATAGACCGGCGTCAGATTGCCCTCGCGGAAGGCATCGAGGTCGAGCGGGCGGCAGGCTTCGCGCGCCAGCTCCAGCTCTTCGATGAAAGCCTCGCGCTCGTTCTCCGGCAGCAGGCCGGCAACGCGGTTGGAATCGGGGCCGTGGACCGGCGTGCGCTCCTTTTCGGCGTCGCCCTTGCGCACCGCGTTCAGCGCCAGATGGTAGGTGCCGGAAAAGGTCTTGCCGCGGCCGATCGGCCAGGTGATCGGTGCTGTGTCCAGCGCCAACTTCTGCTCGATCTCGTCGAGGATATCGAACGGGTCGCGGCTTTCGCGGTCCATCTTGTTGACGAAGGTGATGATCGGGATGTCGCGCAGCCGACAGACCTCGAACAGTTTCAGCGTGCGCGGCTCGATGCCCTTGGCGGCGTCGATGACCATGACCGCACTGTCGACCGCCGACAGCGTGCGATAGGTGTCGTCGGCGAAATCCTCGTGGCCTGGCGTGTCGAGCAGGTTGAAGACAGTGTCCTCATATTCGAACGTCATCACCGAGGTGACCACCGAAATGCCGCGCTCGCGCTCGATCTTCATCCAGTCGGAGCGGGTCTGGATACGGTCCTTCTTGGCCTTGACCTCGCCGGCAAGCTGGATCGCGCCGCCGAACAAAAGCAACTTTTCGGTGAGCGTGGTCTTGCCGGCGTCGGGGTGCGCGATGATCGCGAAAGTGCGGCGGCGCGATACCGCTTCTGTAATCATTTCGGACATTTTTCAGGATTTCCGTGTGAGGCCGGGCTTCTAGCAGCGGAGTGCAGAGCTGTCGACCTCTCCGGCGGCAGTGGCCATGCTCCGGCGTCAGGCCGGTTCGGTCGCACGGCTCTCAGTGGCTATCTCGGGAATCCACTCGGCAATTGCGGTGCCGATCTTGTCGGCATGGTCCTCCTGCAGATAATGCGCGCCGGGTCCGAGATCGATCAGGCGGCAATTCTTCAGCCCAGCCGCGAATTCCCGGGCCGCCTGCGGCGAGACGAGGGCGCCGGGATCGCCTGAGAAAAGCAGCTTCGGGTAGGAGGAAGCCCGGAGCGCCCAATGGTCGTGCTCACTGATGGCGGTGACATCGGCAGGCTGGCCTTCGATCGGCAGGTCGCGCGGCAGCCGCAGGACCGGCTTGCGCGATTGCGGTGTCGGGAAGGGCGCCCGGTAGGCGGCCATTTCCTCATCGCTCATCGTGCGCAGCACAGCGGCCGGCAGCACCCTTTCGACGAAGACGTTGTCTTCCAAGACAAGCTTCTCACCGACGCCAGGCGTGCGCATTGCCTTGAACAATTCGCGCGCCTGCGGACGCTGGTGGAAATCGTCCCAGCTCTCGAAGGGGCGGATGAATTCCATGAAGGCGAGTCCGAGGATCCGCTGCGGCCGCCGGGCCGCGAGATGGAAGGCGAGTGCGGTGCCCCAGTCCTGCGCGACGACCACCATGTCGGCGACGCCAAGCGCCTCAAGGAAAGCATCGAGATACCGGACGTGGTCGAAGAAGCGATAGTCGATGTCCGGCTTGCCGGACTGGCCATAGCCGATCAGGTCGGGTGCGATGCAGCGGCCGAACGGCGCCACATGCGGGATGATGTCGCGCCAGACGTAGGATGACGTCGGGTTGCCGTGCAGGAAGATTACGGTCGGGCCAGCCGTGCCTGCCTCGACATAGGAGATGGTGGAATCGAGTACCGCGACTTGCGAGTGCGGCAACATTGTCCGGGATTGCTGCTTTTCGAGTTTCGGGTTCATCGGATCAGCTCCCTTTTGCGAAGACTGTTTTGAAGACGATGTTCTTGAAACGCTCGAGCGGCTCGGGACTGCGCTCCACCTTCATGCGCAGCATCGCGCCTTGCCAGGAGCTCAAAAGGAAATCGGCGAGATCCTCGGCATCGAACGCGTCGGTGATGTCGCCGGCCGCCTGGCCCTCGGCGATGCATTCGGCGAAGGGCTTGCGCCAGCGTTCGAAAATGGCGACGAGTTGCAGCCTCAGCGCCTCACTGTGAGCCGCCGTCTCGAGGCTGAGATTGCCGATCATGCAGCCCCGTGCCCAATCATGCGCCTCCAGTTTCGACGTGATGATTTCGAGATAGCGGCGCAAGCGGCCGACCGGAGCCGTGCCGTCCCGGGTGAGGGCCTGCTCCACCAAGCCGCTCACATAGGCGAAATAGCGGTCCAGGACCTCGCCGGTGAACGCCTCCTTGGAGGCAAAATGATTGGTGAAGGACCCCGGGCGGGCATCGGCCGCGGCGACGATGTCGCGTATGCCGGCGGACGAATAGCCGGAATTCCAGATGGTTTTGAAACCAGCGTCGAGAAGCTTTAAGCGAAGTGAATGTCTAGCCATATTCATACAATACGTACGTACGTATTAAAGTCAAGAAGCATATTTGATACCGCGCGCTCTTGGCAGAACCCACGGGCAATGGCATCGCGGTGGTGGCGTTGGAACGAGGAGTGAAGCATGACAGAGGCGAAAGAAGTGATTGTCACCGGCGCCGGCATCATGGGCGCCTCCATCGCTTGGCACCTGACCAAGGCCGGAGCAAAGGTGACGGTCATTGCCGGCAGCGGCGCCGGCGGCGTCGCGACGCCGAATTCCTTTGCCTGGATCAATGCCAACTGGGGCAATCCGGAGCCCTATTTCCGGCTGCGCATTCGGTCGATGGCCGAATGGACGCGACTGGCGAACGAGGTGCCCGGCATCCCGTTGCAATGGTGCGGCGGCCTGTGCTGGGACCTGCCACGTCCCGAACTTGAGGCCTATGCGGCCGAGCACTCCGCCTGGGGCTACGGCATCGAGCGTGTCGACCGTGCCGGAGCTGCGCGCATCGAGCCCAATCTGACCGAACTTCCCGACTTCGCCCTTTATGTCGCCGAGGAAGGTGTCGCCGAGCCGGTCGCCGCCACGCAAGCACTGCTGGCCGACGCCGAACGGCGCGGCGCGCGGCTGCTGACAGGAGTTACCGCGACCGCGCTTGTGCGGGCCAACGGCCAGGTCTCCGGTGTCGACACATCCGCCGGGCGGATTGTTGCCGACGAGGTGGTGATCGCGGCCGGAGCCGGCTCTCCGGCACTAGCGGCAACAGCCGGGATAGAACTGCCGATCGGGACACCGCCCGGCCTGATCGTGCATTCGCGCCCCTACCAAAAGCTGCTCAACGGCCTGGTGATCGGCGACCGACTGCATATGCGCCAGACCGCGGAAGGCCGCATCATCGCCGGCTCGGATTTCGGCGGCGCCGATCCCGGCATGGATGCCGCGGCGACCGCCCGCGACCTGTTTGCGGCGATGAAGGCCATGCTGCGCGGCGCAGATGGGCTGGAACTCGATTTCCACACCATTGGCTACCGGCCGACGCCGGTCGACGGCTTTCCGATCATCGGCCGCGCCGAAGGCGGGGGCGGCGTCTACGTCGCCGTTATGCATTCCGGCATCACGCTGGCACCGGCCGTCGGCCTGTTCGCCGCCCGCGAGATCCTCGACGGCGATCGCGATCCGCTGCTTGATCCCTACGGGCTGGCGCGGTTTACTCAATAACCGGGCGGGCGGCGAAAGCCGCCGGCCAGCGGCTCGATTGCCCTGGCGATCCCGAGCAGGCGCGACTCCGACCAGCGTTTGCCAACAAGCTGTAGTCCGATGGGCAGGCCATTGCTGTCCTGTCCGCGGGGCAGCGACAGTGCGGGATGGCCGCTGTAGTTGAACACCGCGCCATAGGCCGGCAGCATCCAGTAGCTTTGCTCGCTATCGTCGACCTCGATCGGCGTTCCCGGCTCGCAATGCGGGAAGGCGGTGACCATTGCGACCGGGCACAGCAAGGCGTCGCAACCGTCGAAGAACCGATCCCACGCCAGGATGGAGCGGTCGCGGCGGGCGAGCGCCTCGAACCAGCGCGAGACCGGCGTCGGCTTCTCCGGTGGTTCGGGCTGCGCCGCCTCCAGCATCATGCCGATCAGGACGCCGCCCTGCTCCAGGTCGTCGTGCAGGTCGAGCTCCGGCAATTTGGCTTCCTCGACGATGGCGCCCGCGGCCTGAAGCTCTTTTGCCAGACTTTCGACCACCGCGCTGATCTCGCCGACCACCGGAAAGCCCGGAAAGGACGGCGCGATGGCGATGCGCAAATTCCTGAGATCCAACTCCGGCATGCTTTCGACCGGTACCGGCGCAAGGTCGGTGTCGCTTCCATCCGGCCCGGCAATGAGGCGGTAGATCAGTACCAGGTCTTCGACGCTGCGCGCCATCGGTCCGAGGCAGGAGATCCGCCGGACGCTGCGCGGCGCGCCGCCTGGATCGGGGAAGGCGCCGGCGAGCGAGACGCGGTGCTCGGTCGGCTTGAGGCCGTAGACGCCGCAAAAGGCAGCGGGCAGCCGGATCGAATCCTGCATGTCGGTGCCGACCTCGAACGGCGTCATTCCAGCGCTGAGCGCCGCCGCCGCACCGCCACTGGAGCCGCCGGCGGTGCGCTGGAGGTCCCAAGGATTGCCGGTACGGCCGAACAGCGGATTGCTCGACTGCCAGTCACTAAGCATTGTCGCCACGTTCGTCTTGCCCACCAATATGCCGCCTGCCGCCTTCAGCCGTGCAACGACTGGACTGTCTGCCCTCGCGGCATAGTCGGCGAAGGCCGGGAAGCCGACAGTGGTTCTCATGCCCGCGGTTTCGTGCGTGTCCTTCAGTGTGAACGGCACGCCGTGCAGCGGCCCAAGGGCTTCGCCGCGCGCCTGCGCTTCGTCGGCCTTGCCGGCGCGCTGCCGCGCACCTTCCCGATCGAGGGTTACGACGGCATTGACCGCCTCATTGTGCCTGTCGATCTGCGCCAGATGCGCGTCCAGCGCTTCCACAGCGGAAATCTTGCGGTCACGAATGGCGGCAACCAATTCTGTGGCGGAGGAAAAGGCGAGGTCCATGACCAATACTCCGGCTTGCCAGCGGCGCCAGCCTCACCAAATGGCGGGCAACGGCGCGTCTTCAAGCCGAGTTCAGCATTCGAGGACAGGCGGTGCTTGATCGGAATTGCGCTGCCTGCTGCAATTGGCGCTGTCCTGCGACGCGTAGCGAGGAATCTACACGGCCAGCGCCAGCTTTGCCGCGGCGGGCACAAACGGACGAATGCTCATGCCGTCTCTGCCGATGGTGACGAAGCTCGAGGGCGGAATCGCCTGCCAGTCGCTGCCGTCGCGGTCGAAGGGTTCCGACACGACGCAACGGCCTCCGCCATTGCGGAAGGCGGACGTGTAGAGCGTCGGCGCGTGGCCGTCGCTCGTATAGCGCACCGCGTAAAGCGATTGTCCGTCGGAAAAAGCCGCCGTCAATTTCAGCGCCGGCTCGAAGCCGCCGCGGCGCGAGGCGTCGATGACGCGGCTGGTGGCGCGCGATACGGCGCCCTGCGGATCACCTGCCAGGTCCTCTTCGGTCATCATCAGAAAGAACAGTTCCGAATCCGTGGCGCCCTCACGCTGGTCGAAGGCGGCGTCGGAGAGCGAATTCTCCAGCGCGCGACGGATCTTTTCGAAGCCGCCGATCTGGCCATTGTGCATGAACGACCAGCGGCCCGAAATGAACGGATGACAGTTCATGCGGCTGGTGGCGCCACCGGTCGAAGCCCGGATATGGGCGAGGAACAGGCCTGACTTGATCTGCCGGCACAGGCTTTTCAGATTGGGGTCCGACCAGGCCGGCAGGATGTCGCGATAGAGGCCGGGCTCCGGTCGGTCGCCATACCAGGCCAAGCCAAAACCATCGCCATTGGTCGGCGATTTGGCTTCCTGGGCGCAGTGGCTCTGGGCGATCAGCGAGTGGCAGGGCGCCGTGACGATGTCTTCGAGAAAGACGGCTTCGCCGAGATAGGCGGCCCACCGGCACATAGCGCCTAACGTCCCCTGTTATGCGTCCGCTCGTAGAGCTCACGGATGATGCCGCTTGCCGTGGTCTCGAACAGAAACGGCAAGAAAGCATGAATGAGCGCGGCAAAAGCCGCCATGAACAATCGCGACGAGAACCATGCGGCGAAAGCCATATGGCCGAAATAACTCTCGCCGACCGCAGCCGGGTGAGAGGTGAAAAGTCTTGCGAGCCGTGCGGTCATGTCGGTCCCTCCTGCCAGCATGAAGAGCCGACGATGAATATCCTGGCATGGGTGTTCGGTTCATCGGTCCCAAATTGTCCTTGTGAAAGGCTGAATTTTGGGACAAACATCCCACATGACGCCGGAAATCGACGAAATAGACCGGAGATTGCTGGCCGAGCTGCAGCGCGACGGCACGCTGTCCGTCGACCAGCTCTCGGCAAGAATATCGCTGTCGCGCAATGCCTGCTGGCGCCGGGTCAAGCGGCTGGAGGAAGACGGCGTCATCACCGGCCGCGTGGCGCTGGTCGACGCCGACAAGCTCGGGCTCGGCCTTTCCGTGTTCATCCTGATCCGCACCTCGAATCACGATCCCGACTGGCTGCAAAAATTCCGGGCGGCGGTGACCGGCTTTGCCGAGATCACCGGCGCCTACCGCATGTCCGGCGATCTCGACTATGTCTTGCGCGCCCGTGTCGCCGACGTCAAAGCCTATGACCGGCTCTATCAGCGGTTGATCGCCAAGGTGGCGTTGTCGGACGTTTCGGCCTCGTTCGTCATGGAAGAGATCAAGGAGACCACGATCGTTCCGATGGAACTGCGCTGAGGCGGAACTGCGCTGAAAGAAAGCCGTTGATAGCATTGTCGCCGAGTTGACTGGACCGGCGTTCGCGACGATAGGATCAGCCTTATGCGCGCAGCACTTTATCCCACCTCCGTCATCGGTCCGGCTGTCGGCTTCGTCAGGCTGCCGCATGGCGAGGGATTGCCGCTTCCCGCCTATGAGAGCTCGGGCGCCGCCGGCATGGACCTGCGCGCCGCCGTCCCGGACGACAGGCCGCTCTTGATCCTGCCGGGAAAGCGCGCACTGGTGCCGACCGGCCTGGTCCTGGAAATTCCCGAGGGCGTCGAAGGCCAGGTCCGGCCGCGTTCGGGCCTCGCCTTCAAGCACGGGCTCACCTGCCTCAACACGCCCGGCACCATCGACAGCGACTATCGCGGCGAGGTCAAGGTGCTGCTGATCAATCTCGGCGACGAGGATTTCGCGGTAACGCGCGGCATGCGGATTGCCCAGATCGTCTTCGCCCCGGTGACGCAGGCGACCGTCGAGGAGCGCACATTGGCCGGCGGCACAACGCGCGGCTCCGGTGGCTTCGGATCGACCGGCACGGCCTGATGAGCGCGGCGAAATGAAGATCCCCAAGCTCGTCATCTTCGATTGCGACGGGGTTCTGGTCGACACCGAGAACCTGGCCAACCGGCGCCTCGCCGAATGGTTGAGCGCGGCAGGCTTTCCGGCCAGCTTCGAATATTGCCGCAAGAATTTCTCCGGCCGCAGCATGGTCTCGGTGCAGAAGGAAGTCGAGGCGACCGGCGTCAGCCTCGGCGCCGATTTTGTCGAGCGCTGGAACGCCGGCCTGCCGGACCTGTTCGCGCATGGCGTCGAGGCCATCCCCTACGTTCGCGAGTTCATCGAAACCGTGCACGCCGCCGGCATCGCCACCTGCGTCGCCTCGTCGGCACGGGTATCGAAAATGCACATCACACTCGGTCTGACCGGGCTGCTGCCGCTGTTCGAGCATGCGCTGTTCAGCTCGACCATGGTCTCGCGTGGCAAGCCGTTCCCCGACCTCTTCCTGCATGCGGCAGCGACGATGGGCTTCGCGCCCGCCGATTGCATCGTCATCGAGGACAGCGTCGCCGGGACGGCAGCCGGCATCGCCGCCGGCATGCGCGTCTATTCCTACCACGGCGACCCGCTTTCCGACCGCGACGGACTGAGCGAAGCCGGCGGCATCCTGTTCGACGACATGCGTGAACTGGCCGGGCTGGTGCCGATCCACTAATCGCCTTTGCGCAGGCTGTACGCGCTCGATCTCAGACCGGGCGTGACGCTCCAAGTACTCGGTCGACCGTGTCGCGTATAAGACTGCGCAGATTGGCCGGCCTGTCGAGATGACTGACGACAAGGAGTCCGTCCGCCGCCACCGTTAGCGCGTCCGCGGTGCGGTCCGGATGGGAATTTGCGTCCGCGATCAGCAGATCCCTTAGGATGCCCCACTTCCAGTGACGATGCTTATCGATCGCCTGGCGAACCGGGCTGCTGGGATCGGGGTATTCGGCAGCGGCATTCTGGAACGGGCAGCCGCGGTAGCCCGGCTGATCCGCCGCATCGGCGATGAGATCGAATATGGCAAGGATCATCTGGCGAGGTGGCCGCCGGCCAAGTCTCGCGATGGCCGCCCGTCCTCCCTTGCTGACCTCCTCGATGTAGGCGCGGACGAGGTCGTCCTTGGCCGCGAAGTGATGATAGAACGTCGCCTTGGCAACGCCGGCTTCGGCGATAATGCGGTCGATGCCGACTGCACGGACCCCCTCCAGACAAAACAGCGCGGTCGCCGTATCGAGGATGCGGCGGCGCGCAAGGCTTTCGGGGCGATCGTTGATTCGGGCTGTGGACATGCCTTGACTGTATAGCAGACAGGTCTGTATATCTACACATGTAGACAGACAGGTCTACCTGTTAACGAAGGAAGGCGAAACATGGCTTCGATAGTCAGGGAAATCATCGTAGATGCTCCACCGGAAAGCGTATGGGCGACAGTCGGCGACTTCGCCGGCGGCGCCCAACGGATAGCCCCAGGCGTTTTCGTCGACTGCCGGGTGGAGGAGGGCGACGTGCGGGCCCTTATGTTCGCCGACGGCAAGATTGTGCGAGAGCGGCTCATCGCTCGCGACGAGCAGAGCCGGCGGATCGTGTGGGGATGGCTCGGCGACGAGGTCACCCACGATAACACTTCCATGCAGGTCTTTGCCGAGGGCGAGGGCCGGAGCCGCCTGGTCTGGATCCACGACACTCTGCCCGACGAACTCGGCGCGTGGCTCGCAGCCGCCATGGATCACCTGGTGCCGGTTTTCCAGCAGACCCTGGCGACCGAAGCCAAGCCAACATAGTGAGGCAACGCCAGGTGTTTCCCCTTGGCCGCAAAATGCTCTAGCTTGCGCGCGCCCGACATAACGAGCGCGCGCATGACCTTCTCCCTGCTTCGTTTCATCTTTGCCTGCCTGCTGCTGCCTTGTCTTTGGACGGGCAGAGCGGAGGCCGTCAGCTTGCCGGAGCTCGGCAGCGCCGTCCCTGGCCACGGCGATGTCACCTATCTCGATCTCGCCAGGATGGTCATTCCCGATCTGGCCGCGGACAAGGACGGCTTTTTCCGGGGTTCGATGCCGATCGAGATGCGCCACATCGCTGGTCCGGACTACGACGGCTCGCCGCCGGCGACGTCGGGTCTTTCCAACGCCGGCGTGCTCGGCATCAAGGCCGGCGGCAAGGAGCGGCTGACCATGCTGTTCGACCTCGGCGACTCGCCTGACAGTGCCGAGGGCTATGCCGTGCTGGCACTCTACGACATCACCGGCAAGCCGGCCCTGCTCGACGCGGTCAATGTCGCTGTCGACCGCATCACCTATCTTCGCGATCCGGGCAAGCTGCCGATCGGGCCTGGTGACGACGCCATCATCAGCATGAGCATGCATTTCAATTCGAGTCAGGGCTATGGGATCACGCCGCTGATCATGGTCCGCAGCGACAGGTTCGAGCTGATCGACATGATCTATACGTTCGACGAAAACCTCTGCACCAACCGAAGGACCCAGAATGCGGCGTTCCAGGCGATTGCCGACGGCCAGCCCTATGCAGCCATCAAGGTTACGGTGACCGACGCGACGGTGCCGGGCGAAGAAAGCTGCGACGGCCAGCAGCCGCCAGCGGCGTCTTCGCGCGACATTTCCGTCACCTATCATTGGGACAAAAACGCTTCGCACTACGTCAAGGATTCCGACGCGCTGGACCGATTGGCAGATGAGAACGCCAAACGCTTCTGAGCCAACCGCATTTGTTTGCCCGGCGCGTTCCGCCGGGCTAGAATTTGCCTCACATTCTGCACTGGAGGGGAGCATCCATGGATAAGGGCAAGATTTTTCGCGACCTGCATGCCTCGATCTTCGTCATGGCCAATTCCTGGGACGTCGGCACGACCAAGCTTTTGGCCTCGTTCGGCTTCAAGGCGCTGGCGACGACCAGCGCCGGTTTTGCCTTTTCGCGCGGCCTGCCCGATGGCGCGGTGACGTTCGAGGCGATGATCCATCATTGCCGTGAAGTGTCGGCGGCGACCGGGCTGCCGGTTTCGGCGGACCTCGAAAAGGGCAAGGGCGACAGCGCGACAAGCGCCGGCGAGACGATCTTCGCCGCCGAGGCCGCTGGCCTTGCCGGCTGCTCGATCGAGGACCATACCGGCGAGCCGGACAAGCCGATCTATGATTTTTCGCATGCCGTCGAGCGCGTCGCGGCGGCGGCGGAAGCGGCACGGGCGCTGAAATGCGATTTCGTCTTCACCGCGCGGGCCGAGAATTTCCTGTGGGGCAAGCCCGACCTCGACGATACGATCAAGCGGCTGCAGGCGTTCGAGAAGGCCGGCGCCGACGTGCTCTATGCACCAGGGCTGAGCGACATCGAGACGGTGCGGACCGTCTGCTCGGCGCTGACCAAGCCGGTCAACGTCATGGCCAGGCCTGGCTTCACCATCGCCGACCTGGCCATGGCGGGGGTAAAGCGCGTCTCGCTCGGCCCATGGCTCACCAATTTCGCCTTCGGCATGCTGGAGACCGCGGCGCGCGAGATCCAGCAGGACGGCACGTTCGGCTTCACCCGCGCCGCCATGCCGTTCGGCAAGCTGCAGGCGCTGTTTGCCAAATCTTCAGCCTAGGTAGGCCCCGGCGAATGACGCTCACCGTCGTCGACATGCACACCGGCGGCGAGCCACTGCGGATCGTCACCGGCGGCTACCCCGACATTCCCAAGGGCACGATTCTCGAAAGGCGTGCCTATGTGCGCGACCATCTCGATCATCTCAGAAAGATCCTGATGTTCGAGCCGCGCGGCCATTACGACATGTATGGCGCGCTGCTGGTGGAGCCTGACCTGCCGGGCGCCGACCTCGCGGTGCTGTTCATGCACAATGAAGGCTATTCGACGATGTGCGGCCACGCCATCGTCGCGCTCGGCCGCTATGCCGTCGACGAGCGGCTGGTGGCGCCACGCGAGCCGATGACGACGGTCAATATCGAGGCGCCATGCGGGCTGATTTCGGCTGCGGTCGAGGTAAGGGATGGCAAGGCCGGTGCGGTGTCATTCGAAAGCGTGCCGGCGTTTCTGTTTGCCCGCGACCAGCGGATCGAGCTGCCGGGCTACGGCGCAGTCGGCTTCGACATCGCCTATGGCGGCGCCTTCTATGCGCTGGCCGACTGCCGCCAGTTCGGGCTGGAATTCGGCAGGAACCGGGTGCGCGATTTCGTCGATGCAGCGACGGCGCTGACCAATAAGCTCAAGGCCGAATTGCCGCTGTCGCATCCCGACCATGCCGATCTCGCCTTTCTCTACGGCACCATCCTGACCGACGGACAGGATGCGATCTCCGATACGCCGACCAAAAACATCTGCGTTTTCGCCGAAGCCGAGGTCGACCGTTCGCCGACCGGCTCGGGCGTCACCGCGCGGCTGGCGGCCATGCACGCCAAGGGCCAGATCGAGATTGGCCGGACACGGCTGTTCGAGAGCATCGCCGGCTCGCGCTTTTCCGGCGCGGTCGTACGCACGGCCAAAGCCGGGCCGCATGACGCCGTCATCGCCCGCGTCGGCGGCCGCGCTTACTACTCAGGGCGGGCCGAATTCATTGTCGAGGACGACGACGAACTGGGGCGCGGCTTTCTGCTGCGCTAAGCATCATCCCGCGCCGAGATCGCCTTGTGCAGGTGCACCATCATGGCGGCGGCGAACAGCGGCGTCAGAAGGTTGAGCAGCGGCACGGCGAGGAAGGCGGCGACAACCAGCCCGGCCAGGAACACGGTGACCGCGTGCTTCCTGCGCAGCGCCTTGGCCTCGGCCTCCGGGCGAAAACGCATGGCGGCGAACTCGAAGAACTCGCGCCCGAGCAGATAACCGTTGACGACGAAGAAAGCGGCGATATTGATGCCTGGCACCAGCAGAAGCAGCAGGGCGACGATGTTGCCGAGGATGACGACGCCGAAGAACCTGATCGCCAGCACCAGCGAGCGCAGCGCCGGCACGACGCGGCCGGGCGGATCGTTGGGATAGTCGGTGCGCTCGACGACTTCGGCGACGTCGTCGAGGAACAGGCCAGCGATGATCGCCGTCACCGGCGCGATGAGCAGCGCCAAGCCCAGCGCAAGGCCGATGCCGGCGACGACGGCGCCCAGCCATCCGGCCCAGGAGGGCAGGCTGGGCAGCCATGCATCGATCCATGGCCAGGCCAGCCAGTCGAACAGGCCCCTGATCCCGAACCAAAGTGCCGCCAGCGTCAGCAAGGTCAGCCCCAGCGTCTTCACGAACACGGAACGGAATTCGGGCGAGAACAGCCGGCTCAAGGCGGCGCGGGCGGCGTCGAGGATCACGGCGTTTCCAATTCCATGTCAAACATGCCCGTGGCTGATATCTCCGAATAGGCGGAGACAGCGTAGGCTGCAAGCGCCCTAGCGCGCGACCTTCGCCTGGGGAATGGTCATCGCCGCCACGCCGACGACGACCAGGGCCATTCCCCACCACGCGCTCGGACCAAGGCTTTCGCCAAGGAACACGGCTCCGATAGCAACGCCGATCGGCACCCGCAGATAGGCTTGCGAGGTGGTGCCGACGGAGCCCAGCGTGTGGAGGAGACGGAAATAGATGCAAAAGGCCAGCGCGGTTGAAAACACCGAAAGCCCGAGCAGCGCAAGGATCGAAGCTGTCGACGGCGCCAAGGTCCATGGCTGGTCGAACGCAAGGCTCAAGGGGATCAGCATCGCGGCGCCACAGAGCATCGAACCGGCGGCCGGCACCATCGGGTCGAGCCCCCTGAAGCCGCGGCCGAAAACGGCCGCGCCGGCATAGCAGATCGTCGCCGCGATCACGGCAAGTTGCGGTAACAATTGCTGTCCGAGGCCGCCAAGCGCCGGGGCGCCGACAACGAGGCATATTCCGGCTATTCCCGCCGCGACGCCAAACAGCTTGCGCATGGTCGACGGTTCGTGGGGGGTGATGAGGGCGGTCAGCAAGAAGGTAAAGATCGGCGAGGTCGCATTGAGGATCGTGGCCAGCCCGGCATCCAGCGAGCGCTCGGCCCAAGCGATCAGCGTGAACGGCACGACGCTGTTGAGGCATGCCTGGAATGCAAACCGGCGCCAGCTTGTGGCATCACCCGGCAAGGTCAGCCCGCGCCAGCGGATCAGGGCAAGCAGGATGCCACCCGCGATCAGGGTTCGCGCGGCGATCAGCGTCACCGGCGGGATCGTCGCAACGCCGATCTTGATGAAGCTGTAGGATGCACCCCAGAGCACTGCCAACACGACGAGCAGCACCAGCTCGATCCTCGTGTCGGTTTTCATAGACATGGCCGGCGGGGACCTCTGGGCATCGCTCATCTCAGCCATGCTTGTAAGCCAGGCACGCGAGAAATGCTTCGGCCGCCATCCAACGATGGTGGCTATGCTGACATTCGTCGGATCGCCGCATTGTCGACTAGGCAAAGCCGCATCAAACCGCTAGACCCGCCCGCGCCCGGCATGGCAGAAAGCCGGTGGGTTTTTGGCGGAGACATGAATTGATGCCGGACTATGACGTGCTTTGTATCGGAAATGCCATCGTCGACATCATCGCCCAGTGCGATGAGGCGTTCCTGGAGACCAACGGCATCATCAAGGGCGCGATGAATTTGATCGACCCGCGGCGCGCCGAACTGCTCTACAGCCGCATGGGCCCGGCCATTGAAGCCTCGGGCGGCAGCGCCGGCAACACGGCGGCGGGCGTCGCCTCCTTCGGCGGTCGCGCCGCTTTCTTCGGCAAGGTCTCCAACGACGCGCTCGGCAAAATCTACGCGCATGACATGCATGCCCAGGGCGTCGCCTTCGACACCAGGCCGCTCGATGGCGAACCGCCGACGGCGCGCTCGATGATCTTCGTCACGCCGGACGGCGAGCGCTCGATGAACACCTATCTCGGCGCCTGCGTCGAGCTCGGCCCGGAGGATGTTGAGGCCGACAAGGCGTCGGGCGCCGCCGTCACCTATTTCGAGGGCTATCTGTGGGACCCGCCGCGCGCCAAGGAAGCGTTCCGGCAGACGGCGAAGTTCGCCCATGCCGCCGGGCGCGAAGTATCGATGACATTGTCGGACTCGTTCTGCGTCGACCGTTACCGCGACGAATTCCTCGACCTGATGCGCTCCGGCACCGTGGATATCGTCTTTGCCAACAGCCACGAGATCAAGTCGCTCTACCAGACCGCGTCCTTCGACGAGGCGCTGGCGCAGATCCGCAGGGACTGCAAGATCGCCATTGTCACCCGTTCGGAAAAGGGCTCGGTCATCGTCCGCGGCCACGAGACCGTCACCATCGAGGCGACCAGGATCCGCGAGCTGGTCGACACGACAGGCGCCGGCGACCTCTACGCCGCCGGCTTCCTCTACGGCTACACGCAAGGCCGCGGCCTGAAGCAGTGCGGTGATCTCGGCTCGCTGGCCGCCGGGCTGGTCATCCAGCAGATCGGCCCAAGGCCACGCCAGAATCTGCGCCGCGAGGCCGAGCAGGCGGGGTTGATTTAGCGCCCTTCACCTGTCAACGGGGCGGTAGGCGCGAGGGCCTATACTAGGCACAGAGCCATCCACGCGCCATCGAAAGGGGGTAGGCTCGCGCCAGCGTGGCGCCGGTCGACAACATCATGCCGCAGGACCTGCTGGCCAGCGGCGAGCTCAACCTGTCACGGAAGAGCGCTTCAAAGCCAAATTGACTTCACTACGAATGTAAGTTGAAAAGCCCAATATCTCCAAATCCTGGCGGGAAAGCCAAGCCCGCGCGTTCTTGACATCCAGCGTCTTGATCGGACAAATATTGGTCAGGTTTTTGGCTGCCAGACGAGATAACCCAAGCGCAATAAAACTAATCATAGTTTTATCCGAAGCACCAATTTCTAGGTAGAGCGCGATTGACGGCATGCTCTTACACAGTTCACCGTGCCCGCTAACTTTAAGCGCCTCACTGAGAAGCGCGTTGTAGCAGCCAAAAGCACGCACATAGTTAAAGCGGAGCTCCTGCTCTACCAAATCGAGCGTACTGCGTATCGTGGTATCGATCTTCTCATTTGGATAAAAGCTCGTACGACCGTCGACTAATTCGGAAATCGATATGCCCTGCATCCATTTAAGGAGCATCAACGCAAAGAACCTATTCTGATTAATACTTCCGGTCCTTCGCAGAAGTGTCCCATGACATAGCGCCAGCGCAGCCACGTAGGAATCGAAAGCTTTCGTCTCTCTCGGATGCTTTAATAATAATTCTCGCGCGGCGAGTTCCCCTCCTCCATCAATTATTCCAACAAAGCTGTCGTATAACCGCTGTTGTCGATGAGCTGAGATTGTAGGCGAAGCGGCAATAACGTCAGCTGAAAGCGGCACAAGCTGATCTGCTATGGCGAGAGAGTTCTCCAGTTGCTCCCTTAGGGGAGCGTCACGGGCAACATTGGCCCGATCCAGAGTTACTCCAATACGACCGCGCTTGTAGTCAGCAAATTGTCTCAAGCCCTGCATCTGAAGTGCCCGGCATCAAGAACTGACTATCTTGAATCACGGCATCCAAATCGTTAGTGCGCGTATGAATGGTATGTTCAATTGCTGGCACAATTTTTGCTGATTTAGGTCCGGCAAGCGGCTGGTGTGTCCATTTGTCGTAGTCAATTAAATAAATATTGCCCTGGAACTCGCGACGTAACCTACCTGCCCTCCCAGCCAGGTTCCAAAAATCCACGGATTCCAGCGCAACTCCCTTCATGCGCTGTGGCAAGCACATAAAGAGGTTTCTCGCCGGAAGATTGACGCCCGACAATAACGTACTTGTGCATACGATATACCTCAGCGCTCCACTTATAAAAGATTGTTCTATGGCGTTTCTCAGTACAGTTGGTATGTTTCCATAGTGAAATGCAACGCCGTTTTTCACTGTGAGCGCCAGGATATACTTAGGGTGGACAGCCTCTTTAGCTAACTCGGCCAGCGCATCCAAGTCTCCTGACTGCCCGTCCGGCGTACTCTCGGAACGGAGATCGGATATCTGAAAGGCTATCTTTTCAGCATCAGCCTGGCCATTCGCGTAGACGATAGACTGCTTATCCGCACCAAATTTCTGCGCGATATGAACCAAGCACTCAACACGAGAGGAAAGTTGCTGCCCAATTTCCGCGACGCCAACCTCAGCACCCCCGCTGGCGGATTGCGAATAGACCTTCACCCGGCCAAGCTTTGGTGAAGTGACCGTCATATTGATGAAATTCTGAGAAACTGTGACCTGCTCGGTGGCTTGAATGGAAACGTCCTTTCGGCCGGTCATCCCAGAAAAAACGTTAAGATTTGATACAGTCGGGCTCGCAAACAGGAGCTGAACGGATGGACCGCGAATAAGGATATCGTCGATTGCGGATTGCAGTATTATTCCTCTATCCCCGTCCTGCACCGAATGGGCCTCATCAATTACCAGGAAATCCACGTTCTTGGTCGGATGGTTTAGTAAGAGCAGTTGAAGGCGCTCTTGGGTGAGCACATAGACAGCCTTTTCAGGGAGCGGATCGCCTTCCTCCAGCGGAACGGTAACAACTTCAACATCTGACAGGCCTGCCGCTGCCAGCGCATCAGAAAGATCCCCGTGAACCTGCGTTATCAGAGCTCCCGTAGGGACGATGTAACACGCAGAAAATAAAGGCCGCTTTGTCAAGCTCTGAGCAATGAAGGCCTGAAGTATAAAGGATTTTCCGGTGGAGGTTGGCGCAGAAATAGCGATAGATTCTCCGGTGGACAAAGCGCGCCAAAGGGTCACCTGAAAATCTGTTAAAGCTACTGCCGCTCCGGCTATTTCTACCTCATTTGCTGCCCGCCTAACGACTTCCTCCTCAGCAATCGCCCAAGAGGCCTTGGATAAGGCCGAATTGATCCCCGGCTCGGTCGCAAGGCTTGGAAAATTACCAAGCCGAGTTAAGACAGCCCTCACAGACGCTTCGAGGCCGTCGATCTCACCTCGAAATAGATCGTAAGTGTAGGTTGCAATTCTATAAGCAGCCAATCTCTGAGCGGCCAACTCAGAGCAAGCCAAAATTGCTGCCGCCTCGATATACCGGCAGGCATCGGCCTTGCTTATCGCAACAGGCGGAGACCGTTCCAAATGAAGCGTCTGCACGAGCCAGTTCTGCTCCAATGCACCGAGAGCCTGTGCTAGCACCGGATTTTGCCAGACTTTATCTATCAGTGCGCCAATCACGATTTCCAACCAATACGGTTCTGGAATTCAATCCTCAAATCCTCAACGGAAGGCACTGGTATAAAGAACACCTCCATTCGATGATGTGAAATGCCTGCCGCCTCTAGGTTCGAGGCGAGGCTTGCAGCGGCGGATTTCAAAGCCTCCTCCAACAGTTCCCTAAATCGCAGCTCTAATGTCGCCGAATCGCAGTCTTTTAGCTTCGCAAATCCGTCGAAATCGAAACCGATTAAACACGCAGAGGCGTCCGTCTTCTTCTGATACTGTTGGCTGAGCGGATCAAGAAATTCGACCACTTTAGTTTGATCTCCAGGAGACAACCCTGAGAAACTGATGTAACGTCTGACAAGATTTATGTCTTCTTTCAGTTTGTCATATTTAAGTGTACTGGATATTGACGTAACCGCGCTGCTCATAGCTCCTGATATCGTTGCATGAAACTTCGCCTCGCCCCAAAAAAAGATTAGACCGTCAGTAGCGGGATCGCATTCTACATGTATTCCGTCTGACCCATGGACCGGCATTTGCCCGCTGGTCTTAAGCGACATTTTGGCCAGAATTTGGGGCGCTTCGAGTATCCATTCTATCAATAGATACAAAATTAGCTCGCCACATTCGCCATTGCGGCTTGTGGATTTTTGCGCTTTTATAAATAAGTCTGCCGCATCATCTCTCAGTTTATTATAAGCAATCATCATTTGTTGAGGGGAGAACGTCGCAGCGCTTTTGTGAACCAGGTCGATCTCCGAGCGGCTCATGGCAAAATTGCAAATGTAACCTCTAATGTTATCGAGCAATTCTCCTGTACACGGCTTTCCGTTCCTAAAAGGAAGATAGTGGGCTCGAATCTGAACATTTTTGTCGGTGCATTGGATTGTATGTTCTAGGGTTTTTATGAGAGCCTTTAAGTGGCTGAAATCGTTGGACATCGACGCAATCATTTGATCGAGCCGCGCCTTATCTTCCTCCTCCTCTAACTGCTTGTCCAAAAAGCTTACCAATGACAATAGGTGTTGAGACTCATCCCTATGAAGCTTGAACTGCCCCGGTCGCGAACGCAAGCTGTGCAGTCGAAAGAGCAACGTGTTTTGCTAGGTGACCTCGGATTTCGCCAAAATCTCAATGCCTTTAGGCGAGGTCGCCAATTTGATGAGATGGCTCTGTATTCACGCAAGTGATGTATGAAAAACGTACTCTACTGCCGTTATTTCTGATTACGCAGAAGCAAGTCGTGCCATAATCGGCATCAATGACTTCAAAATGGTGAATTCCGTTCCCGACCTTCTCCGTGCACTCTGGGTGTCGCATGAGAAGCGCTTCAAGATCTGCAGCGTCTACATCAGAAACGACGCTGTTTGCAGGATATCTCGATAGCATCGAACGAAAATGGGTAATTGCATCTTGTCGCTTCGAAAAATGATGACCGTTTAATATGACTGGCTTACTCTTAGCCATTCAACTGCCTTTCAACGAGACATATAACTAAAGGCTACGCCGACTATTTTCTCAGGTCGAGCGCTCAACATCCAAGCGTCCGTTTTGCGAACCGCTCCTCAAGCCCCCGCGCTATACGCCGCGATCGCCGCCATGTTGACGATGTCTGAATCCTTGGCATTCAGCGAGACGATCTGAACCGGCTTGTTCAGGCCGACCAGCAGCGGGCCGATGACGGTCGAGCCGCCGAGCTCCTGCAGCATCTTGGTCGAGATCGAGGCCGAGTGGAACGCCGGCATGATCAGCACATTGGCGGGGCCGGTCAGCCTGATGAACGGATACTGCGCCATGGCGCGGGCGTTGAGCGCCACGTCGGCGGCCATTTCGCCGTCATACTCGAAATCGACGCGGCGCTTGTCGAGGATGCGCACCGCTTCCTGGACGCGCTCGGAGCGCTCGCCCTGCGGATGGCCGAAGGTCGAATAGGCGAGCATAGCGAGCCTCGGCTCGTAGCCCATGCGGCGGGCGAAGCCGGCGGCCTCCTCGGCGATGTCGGCGATCTGTTCAGCGTTCGGCATGTCGTGCACGGCGGTGTCGGCGACAAGCACGGTGCGACCCCGCGCCAGCACGATCGACACGCCGATGACGCAATGGCCGGGCCTTGCGTCGATGACGCGGCGGATGTCGTCGAGCGCCGTCGAATAGTTGCGGGTAACGCCGGTGACGATGCCGTCGGCATCGCCCAGCGCCACCATGCAGGCGGCGAAATGGTTGCGGTCGTTGTTGATCAGCCGCTGGCAGTCGCGGAACAGGAAGCCTTTGCGCTGCATGCGCTCGTAGAGATAATCGGTGTAGACGGAGTTGCGCCGCGACAGCCGCGCATTGATGATCTCGATGCCTTGCTTGCCGAGGTCGATGCCGGCATTCCGGGCGTTTTCCTTGATGATGTCGTCGCGGCCGAGCAGGATGGCGGTGCCGAGCCGCTGGTTCACATAAGAGACGGCGGCGCGCATCACCTGCTCCTCCTCGCCCTCGGCAAAGACGATGCGCTTGGGCTGGCGGCGCACGCGGTCGTAGATGCGCTGCAGCGTCGAGGCGATCGGGTCGCGGCGGGCGGAAAGCTCCTGCGCGTAGCGGTCGAGATCGAGGATCGGCTTGCGCGCGACGCCGGAGTCCATCGCCGCCTTGGCGACCGCGATCGGGATCGCCGAGATCAGCCGCGGGTCGAACGGCACCGGGATGATGTAGTTGGGGCCGAATTTCGGCCGGTTGCCCTGATAGGCGGCGGCGACGTCGTCGGGCACGTCCTGGCGCGCCAGCTCCGCCAGCGCCCGGGCGGCGGCGATCTTCATGTCGTCATTGATGGTGGTCGCCCGCACATCCAGTGCGCCGCGAAAGATGTAGGGGAAGCCAAGCACGTTGTTGACCTGGTTGGGATAGTCGGACCGCCCCGTCGCCATGATGGCGTCGGTGCGGATCTCGGCGACCTCCTCCGGTGTGATCTCGGGGTCGGGATTGGCCATGGCGAAGATGATCGGGTTCTTGGCCATCGACTGCACCATCCTGGTGGTCAGCGTGCCCTTGGCCGAGAGGCCGAGGAACACGTCGGCGCCGTCCAGCGCCTCGGCCAGCGAGCGCGCGCCGGTTTTGACGGCATGCGCCGATTTCCACTGGTTCATGCCTTCGGTGCGGCCCTGGAAGACGACGCCTTTGGTGTCGCAAAGGATGATATTCTCAGGCGCAAAGCCCATCGCCTTCATCAATTCGATGCAGGCGATGCCAGCAGCACCGGCGCCATTGCAGACCATTTTCGTGGTCTTCATGTCGCGGCCGGTGATTTCCAGCGCGTTAATCAGCCCGGCGGCCGAGATGATGGCGGTGCCGTGCTGGTCGTCATGGAACACCGGTATGTCCATCAATTCGCGCAGCCGCTGCTCGATGATGAAGCATTCCGGTGCCTTGATGTCCTCGAGGTTGATGCCGCCGAAGGAGGGGCCGAGAAAGCGCACGCAGTTGATGAATTCGTCGGCATCCTCGGTGTCGACCTCGAGGTCGATGGAATCGACATCGGCGAAGCGCTTGAACAGCACCGCCTTGCCTTCCATCACCGGCTTCGAGGCCAGCGCGCCGAGATTGCCGAGGCCGAGGATAGCGGTGCCGTTGGAGATGACGGCGACCATGTTGCCGCGAACCGTGTAGTCGAAGGCGCGGCTCGGGTCCTCGGCGATGGCGAGAACCGGCACCGCGACGCCCGGCGAATAGGCGAGGCTGAGATCGCGCTGCGTCGCCATCGGTTTTGTGGCGACGATCTCCAGCTTGCCCGGACGGCCCATGGCGTGGAATTCCAGCGCCTCCTGGGCGCTGACTGAGGGCCCGTTGCTTTCGGTTTTCTTGGCCATGGTACTCTTGGTTTCCTCGCCCGTACGGCACCGCTTGAGATGGGTGCGCATGCTTTCTTTTGTGGAAGGTTCGGGATTAAGGCTACACTTCGCCGCTGTAAACCGCCAAGCATGGCTTGGAAAATTTTGGAAGCAGCTTTTTGAACGACGAGACGCCCA
This sequence comes from Mesorhizobium sp. M0563, assembly GCF_040321065.1. Lineage (NCBI taxonomy): Bacteria > Pseudomonadati > Pseudomonadota > Alphaproteobacteria > Hyphomicrobiales > Phyllobacteriaceae > Mesorhizobium > Mesorhizobium sp. M0563. The sequence goes on along the minus strand of NZ_JAMYQV010000008.1, from coordinate 192,081 downwards.
TTCGAAGCGACAACGCCACGCCGGCCTTCGCGCCGGCGACGCCGATGATGGAGCAGTACATCGAGATCAAGGCGGCGAACCCGGATTCGCTGCTGTTCTACCGCATGGGCGATTTCTACGAGCTGTTCTTCGACGATGCCGAGAAGGCAAGCCGGGCGCTCGGCATCGTGCTGACCAAGCGCGGCAAGCACCAGGGGCTCGACATCCCGATGTGCGGCGGTCCGGTGGACCCCCCCGACGATTATTTGCAGAAGCTGATCGGCCAGGGGTTCCGCGTCGCCGTCTGCGAGCAGATCGAGGATCCAGCCGAGGCCAGGAAGCGCGGCGGCAAATCGGTGGTGCGCCGCGATGTTGTGCGGCTGGTGACGCCAGGCACCATCACCGAGGACAAACTGCTGGCGCCGTCGGAATCGAGTTTTCTGATGGCGCTGGGACGGGTCAAGGGCGGCGCCGAGCATTCCTTCGCGTTGGCCTGGATCGAGATCTCGACCGGTGTCTTCCGCGTCGCTGAAACCACCGCCGACCGGCTGCTCGCCGACGTCTTCCGTGTCGATCCGCGCGAGCTGATCGTCGCCGAACCGGTGTTTTACGACCCGGAGCTGAAACCGGTGTTCGACGTGCTCGGCCGCGTCGCCAGCCCGCAGCCGCCGTCGCTGTTCGATTCGGCTTCGGCCGCCGGCCGCATCGCCCGCTTCTTCGAGGTGGCGACGCCTGACAGTTTCGGCTCGTTTTCGCGCGCCGAGCTGTCGGCGATCTCAGGCGTCATCGCGTATGTCGAGAAGACGCAGAAAGCGGAGCGGCCGCCGCTGTCGCGGCCGGAGCGCGAGGAGCAGGGATCGACACTGTTCATCGACCCGGCGACGCGCGCCAATCTGGAGCTGCTGCGCACGCTGTCCGGCAGCCGCGAGGGGTCGCTGTTCAAGGCGATCGACCGCACGGTGACCGGTGGCGGCGCAAGGCTGCTCGCTGACCGGCTGATGGCGCCGCTGACCGACCCGGCGGCAATCGCTGCAAGGCTGGATTCGGTGTCGTTCTTCCGCTCCGAGACGCGCCTCTGCCAGGCGGTGCGGGCCAGCCTGAAGAGCGTCGCCGACATGCCGCGCGCGCTGTCCAGGCTGGCGCTCAACCGCGGGGGTCCGCGCGATCTCGGCGCGCTGCGCGCCGGTTTCGAAGCGGCCGGCGCCATCGCCGGACTGTTCGGGCAAACCGCCTTGCCCGCCGAACTGGCGGCGGCGCTAGCGGCCATCAAGGCACTGCCCGGCGCGCTGGCGACGCATCTGGCACAGGCGCTCAGCGACGAGCTGCCGCTGCTCAAGCGCGACGGCGGCTTCGTCCGTTCCGGTTACCACGCCGAACTCGATGAGATGCGGGCACTGCGCGACGAGTCGCGAAAAGTGATCGCCGGGCTGGAGCGCTCGCTGATCGACGAGACCGGCATCCGCTCGCTGAAGATCAGGCACAACAATGTGCTGGGATACTACATCGAAGTCACCGCCAACCACCATGCGCTGATGACCGGCAGCGACGGCGCCAAGGCGCGCTTCATCCACCGCCAGACCATGGCCAACGCCATGCGCTTCACCACCACGGAACTCGCCGAGCTGGAATCGAAGATCGCCAATGCCGCCGACCGGGCGCTGGCGATCGAGCTTGCCGCTTTCGAGGCGCTGACGGCGGAAGTCGTCGGCCAGGCCGACAGGATCCGCGCCGGCGCCGAAGCGCTCGCCGCGCTCGACGTTTCGGCAGCCCTTGCCTTGCTTTCCGAAAGCGAGGCCTGGTGCCGGCCGCTGGTCGATGCGAGCCTTGCCTTCGAGATTTCGGGCGGACGCCATCCGGTGGTCGAACAGGCACTGCGGCGTTCCGGCGAAGGCCCGTTCGTCGCCAATGATTGCGATCTGTCGCCGCAAGGCGATGCCAAGGCCGGCGCGATCTGGCTGCTGACCGGCCCCAATATGGGCGGCAAGTCGACCTTTCTCAGGCAAAACGCGCTGATCGCCATCCTTGCCCAGACCGGCTCCTTCGTGCCGGCGGCATCAGCCCATATCGGCGTCGTCGACCGGCTGTTTTCGCGGGTCGGCGCCTCCGACGATCTGGCGCGCGGCCGCTCGACCTTCATGGTCGAGATGGTCGAGACAGCGGCGATCCTCAACCAGGCCGGCGAACGCGCACTGGTCATCCTCGACGAGATCGGCCGCGGCACCGCCACTTTCGACGGCCTCTCGATCGCCTGGGCGGCGGTCGAATATTTGCACGAGAAGAACCGCTGCCGGGCGATCTTCGCCACGCATTTCCACGAGATGACGGCGCTCGCCGGAAAACTGCCGCGGCTCTCCAACGTCACCATGCGGGTCAAGGAATGGGAGGGCGACGTGGTCTTCCTGCACGAGGTCGGCAAGGGTGCCGCCGACCGTTCCTACGGCGTCCAGGTAGCGCGGCTTGCCGGCTTGCCGGAAGCCGTCGTCGGCCGGGCCAAAGAAGTGCTGCACCAGCTTGAAGCCGGCGAGGTCTCGGGCAAGGCCAACCGTCTGGTCGACGACCTGCCGCTGTTTTCCGTGGCGGCGAAGCGGGAAGCGTCGAAGCCGGCCAGGAGTGATGGGCTGGGTGAAGCGCTAGCGGAGATCAATCCCGACGAGATGACGCCACGCGAGGCGCTGGAAGCGCTGTACCGGCTGAAGGGGCTTGTGGGGAAGTAGTGCTCGTCCGATAGCGCTCTACGGCGCCCCCCTCTGTCCTGCCGGACATCTCCCCCTCAAGGGGGGAGATTGGCAGTTTCGCTGACAGCGCTTTTTCCTTCGACGTTCGAAGTTGGCGAAAGCCGATGCGAGATCCAATCTCCCCCTCAGTGGGGGAGATGTCCGGCAGGACAGAGGGGGGTGTGACGGAACGCTGCTTTGGCTTGCCTTCCGCCCCACCCCCTCAAATCATCGCCAGGCCCGACTTCCGCCTCGGCGGTGGGAAGGCGCGGTCAATTTCGGCGAAATCTTCGCTCGTGAGCTCGATGTCCAACGCCGCGACATTCTGCCGGACATGCTCCGGGCGGCTAGCTTTGGGAATGGCGATCACCCCGTCCTGCGCCATCACCCAGGCAAGCGCGATCTGCGCCGGCGTCGCACCGTGGCGAGCGGCGATGGCATCTAACCTGGCATTGCGCGCCAATACCCCCTGATCGACCGGCGAATAGGCCATCAGCGGCATACCGCGTTGCCGGCTCCACGGGGCGAGGTCGAACTCGACGCCGCGCTGCGACAGATTGTAGAGCACCTGATTGGTCTGGACGTTGCCGCCGGCCGGCAATCGGACCAGCTCTTCCATCTCGCCGGTATCGAAATTGCTGACGCCCCAATGGCGGATCTTGCCGGCTGCCTTCAACGCTTCGAATGCCTCGACCGTTTCCGTCAAGGGCACGCTGCCCGGCCAATGCAGCAGATAAAGATCGATGCGGTCGGTGGCGAGATGCCTCAGGCTGTTCTCGCAGGCCCGTTTCACGCCGGCGCGCGAGGCATTGGACGGCAGCACCTTGGAGACCAGGAAAACCTCGTCGCGGCGACCAGCGATGGCCTCCGCCACCACCTCCTCGGCACCGCCGCTGGCATACATTTCGGCGGTGTCGATCAGCGTCATGCCGAGATCCAGCCCGAGCTTCAGGGCATTGGCCTCGTCGGTACGGCGGCGGCCGTCTTCGCCCATCTTCCAGGTGCCCTGGCCGAGCACCGGCACGGCTTCGCCGCAGGGCAGGGTGGTCGTTCGTATCGTCGATGGCATGGCATGCTCCAGTCCGAGGCCCGGATAGCACCATAGCCGCCAAGGGAAATCCAGGTGAAGCAGAAATCCAGGTGAAGCCTCTCGCCTGGATTCCCCGACAGCGTGACGCCTACTTCACCGGATGGGCGGCGAGCCAGTCCTGCATCTGCTTGATCTCGGCTTGCTGCGCGGCGATCACCGCTTCGGCCAGCTTGCGGATTTCCGGATCCTTGCCATTGGCGAGCTCGACCTTGGCCATGTCGATGGCAGCCTGGTGATGCGGGATCATGCCGCGGGCGAAATCGACATCGGCATTGCCGGAATATTCGATCGCCATCATGTCGGTATGCATCTTGTCCATCGCCGCCTTGTAGCCCTCGGTCGAGGGGCTCTGCGCGCCCATGCCGCCCATGTCGTGCTTCATCTCCTCGGCTTGTGCAGGAACGCTTTCGAGGAAAACAGCAAGCAGCATTCCCGCCGCCATCATCAGCAGCACGATCTTCTTGGCCAAGGTCATTCATCGTCTCCTTTTTTGAACAGGGTGTATCTGGAAGTTTTACTCAGAGTTTCAATGTCCTGAGCCGCAATGCGTTGGCGATGACCGAAACCGAAGACAGGCTCATCGCCGCCGCCGCAATCATCGGCGACAACAGCGTGCCGGTGAGCGGATAAAGCACGCCGGCAGCCACCGGCACGCCAAGCACATTGTAGAGAAAAGCGAAAAACAGGTTCTGGCGGATGTTGCGGATCGTCGCGCGGGCCAGCGTCCTGGCCCTGACGATACCGTTGAGATCGCCCTTGACCAGCGTAATCCCCGCACTTTCGACCGCAACATCGGCGCCGGTGCCCATGGCGATGCCGACATCGGCGGCGGCAAGTGCCGGCGCATCGTTGACGCCATCGCCGGCCATGGCGACGCCGGCACCGCCGGCGCGCAACTCCTCGACCAGCGCGTTCTTCTGTTCGGGCAAAAGCCCGGCATGCACCGCGTCGATGCCGAGCTTGGCGGCGATGGCCTTGGCGGTGCGCTCATTGTCGCCGGTCGCCATGACGATCTTCAGCCCGCTGTCATGCAGCGCCTTGATCGCCTCGGCGGTGGTCGCCTTGATCGGGTCGGCGACGGCGACGAGGCCGGCGAGCTTGCTTGCGACAGCGACGAACATCGCGGTCTTGCCGTCGGACTGCAGCGCCTCGGCACTGGCCAGGACCGAAGCCGTATCGATGCCGAGATCGGCCATCATCGCGGCATTGCCAAGCGCCACCTTCTGTCCCGAAACCGTGCCGGAAACACCCTTGCCGGTGACAGCCTCGAAACCGCTCGCGTCGGGGACCTTCACCCCGCGTCCGCGGGCGCCGTCAACGATCGCCTCGGCCAGCGGATGCTCCGAGCCTTTTTCCAGCCCGGCGGCGAGCGCCAGCAACTCGTCTTGCGCCATGCCTTCGACGGCAACGACGTCGGTCAGTCGCGGCCGGCCTTCGGTCAGCGTTCCCGTCTTGTCGACGATCAGCGTATCGACCGAGGCAAAGCGCTCGAGCGCCGCCGCTTCCTTGATCAGCACGCCGGCATGCGCGCCGCGCCCGGTGGCGGTCATGATCGACATTGGCGTCGCAAGGCCGAGTGCACACGGACAGGCGATGATCAGAACCGAGACCGCCGAGACGATGGCAAACACCAGGCTGGGTTCCGGTCCGACGATCGCCCAGGCTACAAACGCAATGATCGCAACGAGAACAACGGCCGGGACGAAGTAGAACGAGACGCGGTCGGCCAACCCCTGGATCGGCGCGCGCGACCGCTGCGCCTTGGCGACCAGTTCGACGATGCGCGCCAGTGTCGTCTCGGCGCCGATCTTTTCGGCGCGCATGATCAGTGAGCCATTCTTGTTGAGCGTGCCGCCGGTGAGGTTGTCGCCTTCGGTCTTTTCGACCGGCAGCGGCTCGCCCGTGATCATCGATTCGTCGACGGAAGAGCGCCCTTCAAGCACAATGCCGTCGACCGGTACAGCGTCACCTGGGCGGATGCGCAGGCGGTCGCCGGCCTTGACAATATCGAGCGGCACGTCGTTTTCGGAACCGTCCGCGCCGATCAGCCGCGCCGTCTTCGGCGCCAGGTCGAGCAGCGCACGGATCGCCGAGCCGGTTTTCTCGCGGGCACGCAATTCCAGCACCTGGCCGAGGAACACCAGCGCGACGATTACCGCCGCCGCCTCGAAATAGACCGGCACGGTGCCGTCATGGCCGCGGAACTGGTGCGGAAAGAGGCCTGGAAACAGTGTGGCGACGACACTGTAGAGATAGGCGGCACCGACGCCGAGCGAAATCAGCGTCCACATATTGGGGCTGCGATTGAGGATCGAATCCCAGCCGCGGTGGAAGAACGGGAATGCCGCCCACAGCACCACGGGGCTCGCCAGCGCCAGCTCCAGCCAGACCTTCGCGCGGTCGTCGATGAAGGCCTGGAATGTCAGGCCGAGCATCGGTGCCATGGCGATGACCAGCAACGGCACGGACAGCACCGCGCTCACCCAGAAGCGCCTGGTGAAATCGACCAGTTCGGGGTTAGGCCCCTCGTCGCCGGTCGGCACGCCCATCGGCTCCAGCGCCATGCCGCAGATCGGGCAGGAGCCGGGCTTGTCGCGGATGATTTCGGGATGCATCGGGCAGGTGTATTGCGTGCCCTTGGGCATCGCCTGCGGCGCCGGCTTGTCGCCGAGATATTTTGCCGGCTCGGCCTCGAACTTCGGCTTGCAGCCGGCGGAGCAGAAATAGAAGCCTTGGCCCTCGTGGCGCAAAAAGTGCTTGGCCGTGGCGCGATCGACGCTCATGCCGCAGACGGGATCGGTTGCGGTCAGATATTTTTCAGGTTCGGCGACGAATTTCGAACGGCAGCTTTCGCTGCAGAAATGATAGCGATGGCCGTCATGCCCGGCGGTCGGCTTGCCGGCGGCCGGATCGACGGTCATGCCGCAGACCGGATCCCGGACGACGGCGTCCGCGGCAGGCGAGGCGCTCTTTGCCGAGCAGCAGCTGCCATGGCTGTGATGATCGTGGTCGGAATGCGTCATGCCGAAAGCCCCTGTATTTCGATGTTGCAGCGGAGGTAGTGCTTCCAGTAACTGGAAGGTCAAGGGCCGATTTTCGATTTTTCGCGGCCAGGCCCAAACCGAACCGGCTGCGGGCACGAGACGATCGTCCCGTCGGCGGCCGCGGAGAACGCGTCCGTCCGCCCCATACCCAGCGCCGCGAAAACGCGCTATAGACGCCGCCGAAACGGCGAGGCCGAACGGCATTTATGGCAAGAATATCCCTGAAGCTCGAGGAACTGATCGACGGCGAAGCCTTGCGCCGCGAGATGACCGAACTGACCGCGGCCACGGCAGGCGACGGTTCGGGCAAGGCCGCGCGCGGCGGCGTCCTCAAGCTGCTCAAAAGCCGGCTCGCCGACGGGCGCACTGTCGCCGAACGCATGCTGATGGACGACGGCAGCGGCACCGCCTGCGCCGCCCGGCTGTCGCATCTGATGGATGAGATCATCCGTGCGCTCTACGATTTCGCTGCCACCCATGTCTACCGCGTGAAAAACCCATCGTCGGCCGAGCGCATGGCGGTCGTTGCCGTCGGCGGCTATGGCCGCGGCACGCTGGCGCCGGGCTCCGACATCGACCTGCTGTTCCTGCTGCCCTACAAGCAGACGCCATGGGGCGAGCAGATCGTCGAATATATGCTCTACATGCTGTGGGACCTCGGGCTGAAGGTCGGCCACGCGACGCGCAACATCGACGAGTGCCTCAGGCTGTCGCGCACCGACATCACCATCCGCACCTCGATCCTGGAGGCGCGGTTCCTGTGGGGCGAGCAAAAGCTCTATGACGAGCTTCTGCAGCGCTTCGACCACGAGGTGGTGCGCACCACCGGCCCCGAATATGTCCAGGCCAAGCTTGCCGAACGCGACGAGCGTCACGCCAAGGCCGGCGAGAGCCGTTACCTGGTCGAACCTAACGTCAAGGACGGCAAGGGCGGCCTGCGCGACCTGCAGACGCTGTTCTGGATCGCCAAATATTTCTACCGGGTGCGCACCGGCGAGGAACTGGTCGACAAGGGCGTCTTTACCGACGCCGAATACAGGGAATTCCAGAAGGCCGAGGACTTCCTGTGGGCGGTGCGCTGCCACATGCATTTCCTCACCGGCAAGGCGGAGGAGCGGCTGCATTTCGACATCCAGCGCGACATCGCTGAGCGGCTCGGCTACACCACCCATCCCGGCCTGTCGGCGGTCGAGCGCTTCATGAAGCACTACTTCCTCGTCGCCAAGGATGTCGGCGACCTGACCCGCATTTTCTGCGCCGCGCTGGAAGAGGAGCAGGCCAAGCATGTGCCGGGCTTCAACCGCATCTTTCTCACCTTCTCGCGGCGCAAGCGCAAGCTCGCCGGCACGGCCGATTTCATCGTCGACAACCACCGCATCAACATTGCCGACGACGAGGTGTTCGAGCGCGATCCGGTCAACCTGCTCAGGCTGTTCTGGTTTGCCGACAAGCACGGCCTGGAATTCCACCCCGATGCGCTGAAGCTTTTGACCCGCTCTCTCGGCCTCGTCGGCAAGGCGCTCAGGCGCGACGAGGAGGCCAACCGGCTGTTCCTCGACATCTTGACCTCGGACCGCAACGCCGAGCTCAATCTGCGGCGAATGAACGAGGCCGGACTGCTTGCCAAGCTGATCCCGGACTTCGGCAAGATCGTCGCCATGATGCAGTTCTCGATGTATCACCACTACACCGTGGACGAGCATTTGATCCGCTGCATCGGCGTGCTGGCCGAGATCGAGCGCGGCGACGGCGAAAAGGTGCATCCGCTTTCCCACGCGCTGATGCCGGGGCTGAAGAAGAGCCGCGAGGCGCTCTATGTCGCCGTGCTGCTGCACGACATCGCCAAGGGCAGGCCTGAGGACCATTCGCAAGCCGGCGCCAGAATCGCGCGGCGCATCTGCCCGCATATGGGGCTCTCGCCGGCCGACACCGAAACGGTCGCCTGGCTGGTCGAGAACCACCTCGTCATGTCGATGACGGCGCAGACCCGCGATCTCAACGACCGCAAGACGATCGAGGATTTTGCCGCCATCGTGCAGTCGGTCGAACGGCTGAAGATGCTTTTGGTGCTTACCGTCTGCGATATCCGTGGCGTCGGGCCGGGGGTCTGGAACGGTTGGAAAGGCCAGCTGCTGCGTACGCTCTACTATGAGACCGAGCTTTTGTTGACCGGCGGGTTTTCGGAGGTGTCGCGCGCCAAGCGGACTGCGGCGGCGCGCGAACAACTGGCCGAGGCACTTGCCGACTGGCCGGAAAAGGCCCGCAAGCGTTATGTCGGCCAGCACTACGAGAACTATCTGCTGGCGGTCGATCTTCCCGACCAGCTGCGCCATGCCGAATTCATCCGCGAGGCCGATCACGCCGGCAAGAAGCTCGCCACCATGGTCAAGACCCACCAGTTCGAGGCGGTGACCGAGATCACGGTGCTGGCGCAGGACCATCCGCGCCTGCTCTCGGTGATTGCCGGCGCCTGTGCTGCGGCCGGCGGCAACATCGTCGACGCGCAGATATTCACCACTTCGGACGGCCGCGCGCTCGACACCATCCTGATCTCCAGGGAGTTCGACCGCGACGAGGACGAGCGTCGCCGTGCCGAGCGCGTCGGCCGGCTGATCGAGGACGTGCTGTCGGGCAAGAGCTGGCTGCCCGAAATGATCGAGAAGCGCACCAAGCCACGGCGCGGCGCCAAGGTCTTCCGCATCCCGCCACGCGCCGAGATCCGCAACACCCTGTCGAACCGGTTCTCGGTGATCGAGGTCGAAGGACTGGACAGGCCGGGCCTTCTGTCGGAGATCACCGGCATGTTGTCGGACCTGTCGCTCGACATCGCCTCGGCCCACATCACCACCTTCGGCGAAAAGGTCATCGACACGTTCTACGTCACCGATCTCACCGGCCAGAAGATCGACAGCCCGTCGCGTACGGCGACCATCCGCAACAGGCTGATCGCGGTGCTCGAGGGCACGGCGTCCGAGCGCGGCAAGACCAAAACGGCCGCCGAGTGACTGTTACCTTCCATTTGCCCCAATCCCACAGGCAGTCTTCAAGCGCATGAGCCTTGTCAAGAAATTCGCCACGGTCGCTTCCGGCACGCTGATGAGCCGCGCCCTCGGCTTTGGCCGCGAGATGCTGATGGCTGCCGCACTCGGCACCGGGCCGATCGCCGACGCCTTCAACGCCGCCTTCCAGTTTCCCAACACCTTTCGCCGGCTGTTCGCCGAAGGCGCCTTCAACGCCGCCTTCGTGCCGCTGTTCGCCAAAGAGATCGAGACGCACGGCACCGACGGCGCCAAGCGTTTTTCCGAAGAGGTGTTCGGCGTCTTGTTCACCGCGCTTCTGGCGCTAACCATCGCCATGGAATTGGCGATGCCGCTGATCGTGCGCTACCTGGTGGCGCCGGGCTTTGCCGACACGCCCGGAAAATTCGAGATGACGGTGGCACTGGCGACCGTCATGTTCCCTTACCTGATCTGCATGTCGCTCGGCGCCATGATGGCCGGCATGCTGAATTCGCTGCGCCGCTATTTCGCCGCCGCGGTGGCGCCGGTGTTCCTCAACATCATCCTCATCGCCGTGCTTGCCTATGCCTGGTACAAGGGTTCGGACGCCCGCACCGTCGGTTTCGGGCTGGCCTGGGGCGTACTGGCGGCCGGCTTGGTGCAGCTGGCGATCGTCTGGGCGGCGGTGCGCCATGCCGGCATTTCGATCGGCTTCCGCCGGCCGAAGATGACGCCCAGCGTCAAGCGGCTGCTGATCCTGGCACTGCCGGCGGCGATCACCGGCGGCATCACCCAGATCAACCAGCTGATTGGCACGGCGATCGCGTCGGCGCAGGACAGCGCGGTGTCGTCGCTGGCCTATGCCGACCGCGTTTACCAGCTGCCGCTGGGCGTTGTCGGCGTCGCCGTCGCCATCGTGCTTTTGCCGGAACTGTCGCGGGCGCTGAAGTCAGGCAATCTGGTCGAGGCGGCCAATCTGCAGAACCGCTCGGTCGAGTTCACCCTGTTCATGACCTTGCCGGCGGCGGCCGCCCTGCTGGTCATGTCCGAGCCGATCGTGCGGCTGGTCTATGAGCGCGGCGCCTTCGCCGCCAACAATTCGACGCCGACGGTCGCGGCAATCCTGGCGATCTTCGGCCTCGGTCTGCCGGCCTTCGTGCTGATCAAGGCCTTCACCCCAGGCTATTTCGCCCGCGAGGACACGCGCACGCCGATGATTTTCGCCGCCATCTCGGTGGCGGTTAACATTACGACGGCACTGACGCTGTTTCCGACGATGGGCGCGCCCGGCATTGCCGTTGCCTCCGCCGTCGCCGGCTGGGTCAATGCGGCGATGCTGCTGGCCGTGCTGATCCGGCGCGGCCACTGGGGCCGCGACTTGCCGCTCATGAAACGCATCCCGCGGCTGGTGCTGTCGGCGGCGGTGATGGCGGCGGCGCTCTATTTTGCCGAGCACTGGTTCGCCGCAAGTCTCGGCTCGGGCTCGCCGCTGGTGATCAAGGCGGTAACGCTGCTTGCGCTCGTCGCCGGCGGGGCGCTGCTTTACTTCGTCACTGCGTTTGCCACCGGGGGTGCGGATTTCGGCATGATCCGCCGCAATATCGGGCGTAAAGGCTCCCAGCCGGTCAAGGAGCAATCTCCGGATTCGTGAGGCGGAAAATTCGTCAGGTCCAATTTTGTTCTTGCTTTGTGCCTGCAGCTATGCTACTAATTTGCGTATGGTGCTGATTCGCACCGACGACCCCGCCGCAAGGCGGGTTTTTGATTCTGGTCGGCGCCATCCCCTTCAAACAGCCTTCTGTGGCGTCTTGCTCGGCCACGGTCAAAGCCCCGCGCGGCCTAGCCAACACCCCTCTTGATCGTCTCCTCGCTCTCGTCCATAAGCGCGCCGTCGCAAGACTTTCGCCGCGCGCGAAACGGCCCTCCACAAGCCAGGGATACACCATGACCGGCCTCAACCAGCCCGCCTTCAAGCCACTCGTCTTTTCCGGCGTCCAGCCAACCGGCAATCTGCATCTCGGCAATTATCTCGGCGCCATCAAGAAATTCGTCGCCCTGCAGGACACCTCCGACTGCATCTACTGCGTCGTCGACCTGCATTCGCTGACCGCGCAGCTCGTCTATGAGGATCTTCAGGACCAGACGCGTTCGATCACCGCGGCGTTTCTCGCCTCCGGCATCGATCCGACCAAGCACATCGTCTTCAACCAGTCGCGGGTGATGCAGCACGCCGAGCTTGCCTGGATCTTCAACTGCGTGGCGCGCATTGGCTGGATGAACAGGATGACGCAGTTCAAGGACAAGGCCGGCAAGGACCGCGAGAACGCCTCGCTCGGCCTGCTCGCCTACCCCTCCCTGATGGCCGCCGATATCCTCGTCTACCGCGCCACCCATGTGCCGGTCGGCGACGACCAGAAGCAGCATCTGGAGCTGACCCGCGACATTGCGCAGAAATTCAACAACGATTTTTCGGACCGTATCGCGGCGATTGGTGTCGGCGTCGAGATGCAGGTGGGCGAAGAGACGGTGAACGGCTATTTTCCGCTGACCGAGCCGGTCATCGGCGGCCCGGCGGCGCGCATCATGTCGCTGCGCGACGGTTCGAAAAAGATGTCGAAGTCCGACCCGTCGGACCTGTCGCGCATCAACCTGACCGACGATGCCGACGCCATCTCGAAGAAGATCCGCAAGGCCAAGACGGACCCGGAGGCTTTGCCCGGCGAACTGGACGGGCTTGCCGGCCGGCCGGAAGCGGAAAACCTCGTCGGCATCTATGCCGGCCTCGCCGAAATATCGAAAGAGGCGGTGCTGAAGGAATTCGGCGGCCAGCAGTTTTCGGTGTTCAAGCCGGCGCTGGCCGATCTCGCGGTGGAAAAGCTGGCGCCGATCGCCGGCGAGATGCGCCGCATCTCCGGCGACCGCGCCTATGTCGACGCGGTGCTGCGGGATGGCGGCGAGCGTGCCGGCACATTGGCCGAAGCGACGATGAAGACCGTGCGCGACATTATCGGCCTGCTGCAAGGCTAATTTATGTCGCGCAAAAGTGTGCAGCGGTTTTGCGATAACGACATGCATAGAACAAGAACCTGAAGCGCGTCGCATGAGGCCGGTCGAACGCGACGCGCTTTAAGCTGCACCAATATCGCCACAGCCGCCGGTCGCTTGCGGGCGGGCTGTGGCGGTGGCAGATTGCGGCCGAAACCATCGAGCAGGGTGAATATGGTCTCCAAACGCCTCAGCCGCGAAGCCGGTCATCGCCGCAAGTTCCTGGCGATCATCGACGACACGCCGGAATGCGAGCGCGCCGTCGCCTACGCCTCGAAGCGGGCGCAAAGCACGGGCGGCGTGTTGGTGCTGCTCTATGTCATCGAGCCGGATGATTTCCAGCACTGGCTGGGCGTCGAGAAGATCATGCGCGAGGAGGCGACCGCCACGGCGCGCGCCGCGCTCGACAGCTACGCCAACAAGGTGCGCCAGAAGCTCGGCATCGAGCCGGAACTGGTGGTGCGCGAAGGCAAGCCGACGGAAGAGATCCACAAGCTGATCGAGGAAGACCAGGACATCGCCATCCTGGTGCTGGCGGCAGGCGCCGGCAAGGAAGGGCCTGGGCCGCTGGTCGGCGCGGTTGCCGGCAAGGGCGCCGCCTTTCCGATTCCAGTGACTGTGGTGCCGCAGAACCTGTCGGACGAGGAGATCGACAGCCTCGCCTGAGATGTGCCGATATTCAGGTGAGGCCGGCCTACAAATGGCGGCTTCCTGCGCTTCCGGTGCTCACGTACCAAAAGTACGCTCCGCTCCGGTTCTCGGAAACCATCATTTTCGGCTCGGCCTGACCTGAATCTCAACACATCTCCAATTGTTTCAGCGAGCTAGCAAAACATTCCACCAGCCAGCCGTTCCCCGCGATGCCTTTCGCTTGAATGTCGGGCGGATAAAGCCTAATTAGAATTATTCCAAACTAGCTGCCCGAAACGGGCACGGAGATGGCCATGTTCATCCAGACCGAGTCGACGCCAAACCCGGCGACGCTGAAATTCCTGCCCGGCAAGGAAGTGCTGCAAGAAGGCACCGCCGATTTCCGCGATGCCGACAGCGCCGCGACGGCTTCGCCGCTGGCCGGCCGTCTGTTCGAGATCCCCGGCGTCACCGGCGTCTTCTTCGGCTATGATTTCATCACCGTGACCAAGGACGGTCCCGACTGGCAGCATCTGAAGCCGGCTATCCTCGGCGCCATCATGGAGCATTTCATGTCCGGCGCCCCGGTGATGGCCAAGGCCGGCCCCGCCGCCGAGACCAGCCAGACCGGCGAATTCTACGACAAGGCCGACGAGGAGCTGGTCGTCACCATCAAGGAGCTGCTCGACACGCGGGTGCGCCCGGCGGTGGCCCAGGATGGCGGCGACATTACCTTCCGCGGCTTCGAGAACGGCACCGTATTCCTGCACATGAAGGGCGCCTGCGCCGGTTGCCCGTCCTCGACGGCGACGCTGAAGCACGGCATCCAGAACCTGCTCCGGCACTTTGTGCCGGAAGTGCAGCACGTCGAACAGGTCTCCTGACGCGCCGTTCCATCGTCAACGTCGATAGACAACAAAAAACCGGGCCAAAGTGCCCGGTTTTCTGTTTGCGACGTCTGTGTGTTGCCTAGACGGTCCGCGTATAAAGCTCTTCTTGTTTGACCATGATCTTGTCCGAAAACCGGGTCCCGCTTTTCGGGATCATGGTCTTACAGCACAATGACCTTGGCGCCGACCGAGGTGCGGTCGTAGAGGTCGATAATGTCCTGGTTCATCAGCCGGATGCAGCCCGACGACATCGCCTTGCCGATCGAATTCCATTCCGGGCTGCCATGCAGGCGGTAGCCCATGTCGCCGCCCTTGTTGAACAGGTACATGGCGCGCGCGCCGAGCGGGTTCTTCAACCCCGGCTCCATGCCGCCGGCAAACTTGGCCAGCTCCGGCTGTCGCCTGATCATCTGCGAAGGCGGCGTCCAGGTCGGCCATTCGCGCTTTAGTGCGATACGGGCGGTGCCGTGCCATTCGAAACCTTCACGGCCGACGCCGATGCCGTAGCGCATCGCTTCGCCGTCGCCCATGACGAAATAGAGGAACTTGTTCTGCGTATCGACGATGATGGTGCCCGGCTTTTCCCTGGTGTCGTAGTCGACGATCTGCCGGCGGTATTTGAACGGCACCTTTTCGATCGGGATGCGCGGCAGATGATAGCCGGCATCGGTCACCGCGCCATAGTTGTTGGTGAAGATCTGAGAGCCGATGGTGCTGCAACCGGCGACAGCCGTCGACAGCGCCAGGGCCGCGACGATTGCAAGTGACTTCATGCGCATGAAAAGGTCCGATGCCTGCCCAAACAACAGCGGCTCGAGTCGGCCGCTTTTTTCATCTTCATTCATGCTGGCATTTGCTTTGCTTGCCAAGCGGGCGATGCCTATATCCTTGGGCTTGCGTGCCGGTAAACCTGCGACTATGGCATTTCGGCAACAGCCCCCGCAGGATTATGCTGCAAAATCAATGGGCCAAGAACAAGAACGCCGAGACGGGGAATCACCATGAATGTCGGTGACGCTGGCTGGCGCTCTGGCCGGCCAGCCAAGGCCATCCGTTACTACGAGGAGATCGGCCTGATCTCGCCTGAGACGCGGCCGCTGCAGGAGATAATCCTGACAAGCCTGGTTCAATAGGCCGGTTCAATAAAGAACGCCGCGAAGCACCGTCCAAGCCAGAAGCCCGAACGTGCCGATCACCACCACTGCACCAAGGACCGTGCCGATCTTTTCAGGCAGTCCATCGGGGCGACCAGGATCGTCGGCCATTCAACTATCGATCATGACGTAGGCGGCACCAAACACGGCAACGATGATTGCCCCAAGCACCGCCCATCCTCTAACGGCCGTGCGGATTTCCTCCGGTGTCGCCGATTTGCGTCCGTCATCGTCCGTCATCTAATGCTCCTCGTAAAAATCCCGTGGCCGACATTGAAAGCGCAAGCTGCCGGCGCTGCCAAGAGGGTGCAGCGGACTCTTTTGCGCAAAAGTTTAGGAGCGTGCGCCGTTCGATAGCAAGCGTTACCTAGCCTTCGACACTCCGCAAAGCACGGGCGGCCGTCACGATCCCGGTGGGCGATACCGGATCGACTTCGCCCTGCCAAGCGCTTCCATCGTCTCTTCGACACTTAGCAGCACGGTGGTCTCGTAGGAGCTGAGCGCGCCTCCCGCACCAATGGCAAGCATGACCGATGCCATGGAGACGTTGTCCGGCGCCTCCCACAGATTCCAGCCGTCGTGTTCTCCGAAGGCATACCAGAACCCGTGCAGCTTTCCGCCCACCGACTCGATGTAGGAGCGGGCAGCCTCGCGTCTGTCCTCGGGGTTGTCCATCAAGCGCGCCCACGTTTCGGGCCTGTAGCTGAATCGCGTGAGATACATCGGCATGGTTCGTCTCCTCCCAGAGCTACCCCCACGAATGTAGTAAAGCGCCCCAATCCGGGAGAACGCGAGTCGTTTCCGAGGCGTAGTACCGCTGGCTTAGTTGCGGGACCGCTAATGGACCTGCTTCAATGCCTTTCCTAAGGGGAGTAAGGTCAATGGCAGCCTATCTTATTGCCGATGTCGACATAACCGACGCCGCCGTTTTCGAGGAATACCGCCGGGACGTGCCTGCAACCGAAGCCCGCTACGGGGGAAGGTACATCGCTCGTGGCGGAGCCACCAAAGTGCTGGAAGGCGATTGGGAGCCTCATCGCCTTGTCATCGTCGAATTTCCCGACATGGCCTCGCTCCTCGCATGGTACGACTCTCCGGAATACGGCCGCCTCAAAGCCATCCGCGAACGCTGTGCAAAGACGAGGATCATTGCTCTGGAGGGCATGATGCCGGTTAGTTAGAGGGGGTTGTCAACCAGATAATCGCCGCCCAGAAGGCGGCTATATATTTGACAAACCCGGATGACCGCTGACCAAAGCTCCGCTACAAATCAGCCGTGACGCCCGCGCCTATTAGTAGTTTCATTGGAGCCATGATCCTCAGTTTGGTTGGGGTTCTAGCCTACCGCTGGTTTGGCCCTATCGCGCTGGTTATTGTCGGAGGCATTGGTCTTCCAGCGGTGCTCGCCTGTTCCTTATACCGATTTGATTTGAAAAACCGGAAGGCGCGTGAGTGGCTTAATCCGACAGACAAGAGCTCCTAGACCAGCACTGGCCCCAGCACAAAGGCGATTATCTGGTTGGCAACCCGCCTTGGCAGCGGCGACAAAACATGATTCAAATGCGGTTGTGTTGGGGGAAAACATGATCCGCATAGCCATCGTTATAGCCATTGCCGTCAGTGCATCGGCATGCACTAGCCAGGCGAACGTTCCTTATGACACGAGTAAAAAAACCTGTAGAATCTATGTTGAGCCGGGGTCAGGCCACAAGCGTGAACTTTGTCTTCCGGACACTCCAAATAAATACTGTGTGCGTGCTTATTATATAAACACACCAGGTGGAGAAAGGGTAATGTGCGGCCCACTAACCCGCAAGGCAACCACTGCCGAGGGTCGTGCCAGACAGCTTGCAGGCAGTAAATACCCGTAGGAAAACACCCACGGTGGGCCGCTTGCGCTTCAGGGTTCTGCACCGGCGGTGTCCCGTTCTGGTTGGGTTTGTCAACCGGATAATCGCCCCAAAAACCGGGTTCAAACCGTGAACAAAATCTGACATGGTGCGGCCATGCCTATCATCTCACCTCTACCCCTCAACCCCCTTCTCGACGGTCGCCAGTCGGAGCGTGCCATGCTGGTCAGGCGTGGCGTGCAGCGGCTGCTCAAGCAGATGGGCGCGCATGTCTTGCCCGAACTGTCGCTGGCCACCGGGCGCCGCGCCGATCTCGTAGCGCTGACCCGCCAGGGCGATATCTGGATCATCGAGATCAAATCCTCGATCGAGGATTTCAGGGTCGACCGCAAATGGCCGGACTACCGGCTGCATTCCGACCGCTTCTTCTTCGCCACCCATCCCGGCGTGCCCGCGGAGATCTTTCCGGAAGAGTGCGGCTTCATTCTCTCCGACGGCTATGGTGCCGAGGTCCTGCGCGATGCGCCCGAGCACCGGATGGCGGCGGCGACGCGCAAGGCGCTGATGCTGAGGATCGCGCGCGCCGGTGCCGCGCGGTTGCTGGCGGCGGAGCTTGCCGGGGTGTCGGTGCCGGCGCTGGAGGGTGAGAGCGAGTAGGGGGTTTCCCTCTCCGTAGTCATGGAGGCTTGCGCTGCCCCGGCTGCCGCCACCTTGCATAAGAGACGATGTATGACTGCGGTGTTCCGCAAGGAACGCCAACAGCCGGCTGTAGCCTTCGTCTTCCCAGTGCAGGTCGAGATTGGAAATGAAACCCGGCACGAAGACGAGATCGAGCGATCCCTGGCCGACCACCTGATAGGCGATCCGCACGTCGCCGCTGAGCGCGTAGCGAGTTTCGATCGGCCTCACGAGGTTTGTCCGCCCGACCCGACGATTTCTTATCGCCGGATCATAGCAGAGCCGCGAGACTTGCGGCAGATGAAACCTTAGAGGGTGTGAATGTAGGCCCGCGGCGCCTACTTCTGTGACGCAGCCGTAGTCTCGGTGCTCGCTCCGCCGACGCTAAAACCTGCGCCCTCCGGCGCGCCCGGCCGCTTGATGTGTGGGGCGGCCGCGACGACAAGCTCGTTGAAGCCTTCGCCGCCGCTGTCGAGCATCTCGAACAATTGCCGGCGCATCCTCGGCTCCCAGAACTTGTTGATGTGCTCGGCGACGCCGGCAATGCCTTGCTCGCGCGGCTTGGAGTGGAAAAAGGCAGCGATCTGGTTGGCCATGCGAACCAGCTTTTCGCTGGTGCTCATGAGGTGGCCTTCGTCATGCGACATGCTTGGCAACTCCGGAAACCACGCGGTCAGGATGGGTGAAAATATCGAAATCATCGCCGCGCACCAGCGCCACCAGCGTCATGCCGGCGTCGTCTGCGGTGCGGATGGCAAGTGCCGTCGGCGCCGAGACGGCGATGATGAAGGCAGCACCGATCGCCGCGGTCTTCTGCACCATCTCGACCGAAACGCGCGACGTCACGACGACGGCCCCCGACCTGCCGTCGATACCGGCTTTGGCCAGCGCGCCGGCCAGCTTGTCCAGCGCATTGTGACGGCCGACATCCTCGCGCGCCATGACGATGCCCTTGCCGGGGAGGTAAAAACCGGCGGCGTGGACCGCGCCGGTCTCGGCGTGCAGCGGCTGCACCTTCGACAAAAGCTTGACCGAGCGGACGATGTCATCGGCCTGAAGTGTAAGTTTCGACGCACCGACCGGATCGACCGAGCGCATCGCTTCCTCGATCGATTCGATGCCGCACAGCCCGCAGCCGACCGGGCCGGCGAGCCGTCTGCGACGCGCCTCGAAACGGGTGTTGGCCTGGTCCTTCAGCCGGATCTGGATATCGATGCCGGCGCCGTGATCCTCGACCTCGATGGCTTCGATTTCGTCTGGCGAGGCAATGATGCCTTCGGTCAGCGAGAAGCCGAGCGCGAAATCCTCGAAATCGGCCGGGCTTGCCATCATCACCGCATGCGTGGTGCCGGCAAAGGAGAATGCTACCGGCGTCTCTTCCGGCACCATGCGGTTGGCGGCCGCGGTGCCGCCGGCGCGGCGCGCGAGGCGGCTGATCTGGGTGACAGCACGACGTCTGGGCATCACGCGGCACCCCCCTCTGGCCTACCGGCCATCTCCCCCTCAAGGGGGGAGATTGGCAGTTCAGACGTAAGGCACCCTTCGACGCTGGTGATTGGCGAAAGCCGAGATGACATCCAATCTCCTCCCTTGAGGGGGAGATGGCCGGTAGGCCAGAGGGGGGTGCTCCGGCACGACGCCAAAACGCTACTCCGCTGCTTGCAGCGAGGCGATGCGGCGGCTTTGCTTTGCCTGCTCGTCATAGTCGCGCTGCCATTCCGACGGGCCGTTGGATGCACCCACCTGCACCGCGGTCACCTTGTATTCCGGGCAGTTGGTCGCCCAGTCGGAGAAGTCGGTGGTGATGACGTTGGCCTGGGTGTCGGGATGGTGGAAGGTCGTATAGACGACGCCCGGCGACACCCGGTCGGTGATCAGCGCGCGCAGCGTCGTCTCGCCCGAGCGGCTGGTCAGCCGCACCCAGTCGCCATCGCGCAGGCCGCGATTTTCGGCATCATGCGGATGGATCTCCAGCCGATCCTCGCTGTGCCACACGACGTTGTCGGTGCGCCTGGTCTGCGCGCCGACATTATACTGCGACAGGATGCGGCCGGTGGTCAGCAGCAGCGGGAAGCGCGGCCCGGTCCTCTCGTCGGTCGCGACATATTCGGTGCGGATGAACTTGCCCTTGCCGCGCACGAAGCCGCCAATATGCATGATCGGCGTGCCTTCCGGCGACTTCTCGTTGCAGGGCCACTGCACCGAGCCCACCCGGTCGAGAAGGTCGAAGGAAACGCCGGAGAAGCTCGGCGTCGTCTTGGCGATCTCGTCCATGATCTCGGAGGGATGCGTGTAGTTCCAGCCGAGGCCGAGCGCCTTGGCGAGCTCCTGCGTCGTCTCCCAGTCGGCATAGCCGCATTTCGGCTCCATCACCTTGCGCACCATGTTGATGCGGCGCTCGGCATTGGTGAAGGTGCCGTCCTTCTCGAGGAAGGTCGAGCCGGGCAGGAACACATGCGCGTAGTTGGCCGTCTCGTTGAGGAAGAGGTCGTGCACGACGACACATTCCATCGCGGCGAGACCCGCGGCGACATGCTTGGTGTCGGGGTCCGACTGCAGGATGTCCTCGCCCTGTACATAGAGCCCCTTGAACGAGCCGTCGACGGCCGCGTCCAGCATATTGGGGATGCGCAGGCCGGGCTCGTCGTCGAGCTTGACGCCCCACAGGCTCTCATAGATGGCGCGCACCGCGTCGCCCGAAATGTGGCGGTAGCCGGGAAGTTCGTGCGGGAACGAACCCATGTCGCAGGAGCCCTGCACATTGTTCTGGCCGCGCAGCGGATTCACGCCGACGCCCGGCCGGCCGATATTGCCGGTCGCCATGGCGAGGTTGGCAATGGCGATGACGGTGGTCGAGCCCTGGCTGTGCTCGGTCACGCCGAGGCCGTAATAGATCGCGCCGTTGCCGCCGCGCGCATAGAGCCGCGCCGCGCCGCGTATGTCGTCGGGATCGACATTGGCGAGCTGACCGACGACCTCCGGGCTGTTTTCCGGCAGTGCCACGAACGATGCCCAGTCCTGGAACTCGTCCCAGTCGCAGCGCTCGCGGATGAACGCCTCGTCGAACAGGCCTTCGGTGACGATGACATGGGCAAGTGCGGTCAGCATGGCGACGTTGGTGCCCGGCTTCAGCGGCAGATGGAACTGCGCTTCGACATGGGCCGAGCGCACGATATCGGTGCGGCGCGGATCGAGCACGATCAGCTTGGCGCCCTGGCGCATGCGCTTTTTCATACGCGAGGCGAACACCGGATGCGCATCGGTCGGATTGGCGCCGATCAGCAGGATGACGTCCGTCTGCTCGATCGAATCGAAATCCTGCGTGCCGGCGGAGGTACCGAAGGTCTGGCCCAGGCCATAGCCGGTCGGCGAATGGCAGACGCGGGCGCAGGTATCGACATTGTTGTTGCGGAAGCCCTGCCGGACCAGCTTCTGGACGAGGTAGGTCTCCTCGTTGGTGCAGCGCGACGAGGTGATGCCGCCGATCGACGTGCGGCCGCACTGGTACTGGATGCGGCGGAATTCATTCGCCGTATGGGTGAGCGCCTCTTCCCACGACACTTCGCGCCACGGATCGCTGACCCGCTCGCGGATCATCGGCTTCAGGATACGGTCCTTGTGTGTCGCATAGCCATAGGCGAAGCGGCCCTTGACGCAGGAGTGGCCGTGGTTGGCCTTGCCTGCCTTGTAGGGCATCATGCGAATGACCTCGTCGCCCTTGACCTCGGCCTTGAATGAGCAGCCGACGCCGCAATAGGCGCAGGTGGTGACGGTCGAGCGCTCGGGCAGGCCTTTCGCAAGCACGGTTTTCTCCCTCAGCGCATCGGTCGGGCAGGCCTGCACGCAGGCCCCGCACGACACGCATTCGGAATCGACGAACGCCTCGTGCATGCCGGCCGAGACCCTGGATTCGAAGCCGCGGCCCTCGATGGTCAGCGCGAACGTGCCTTGCACCTCTTCGCAGGCGCGCACGCAGCGCGAGCAGACGATGCATTGCGCCGGATCATAGGTGAAATAGGGGTTCGATTCATCGCGGGCGATGTAGTCGATGGTCAGCGAGCCATGGCCGGGCGCCACGCCGTTTTCTTGCTCGACGTGGTTGCGGCCGTCCACGCCATAGCGGTTCTCGGTCAGGCCGACCGTCCTGACGACCTTGTCGAACTCGCTGGCGCCGGTGCCGGCCGTCTCGCCCCACGCAGCCGGATGGTCAGAGACATAGAGCTCCATCACGCCGCGACGAATGGCGTTCAGCCGGTCGCTCTGGGTATGCACGACCATGCCTTCGCCAACCGGCGTCGTGCACGAGGCCGGCGTGCCGCCGCGCCCGTCGATCTCGACGAGGCAGACCCGGCAGGAGCCGAACGAGTCCAGCATGTCGGTGGCGCAGAGTTTCGGGATTTCAACGCCCGCTTCCATCGAAGCGCGCATGATCGAGGTACCCGCCGGCACCGTCACCGGCTTGCCATCGACGGTCAGCGTCACCTGCTGTTCCGCTTCGGAGGCGGGTGTGCCGTAGTCGATTTCCTGGACCAGCGATTTGATGTCGAATGCCGCGTTCATGCCTGTCCGCTCCTATTCCGCTGCTTCGGCGACCGGCGTCGGCCGAAAGTCGTCCGGGAAATGGTTGAGTGCACTCATCACCGGATATGGGGTGAAGCCGCCGAGAGCGCAAAGCGAGCCGAACTTCATCGTGTTGCAAAGGTCGGTGACCAGCGCGATCTGCTTTTCCGGTTCGATGTTCTCAGCGAGCCGGTCCAGCACCTCGACGCCGCGCGTCGAGCCGATGCGGCAGGGCGTGCACTTGCCGCAGCTCTCGATGGCGCAGAATTCCATGGCGAAGCGCGCCTGCTTCAGCATGTCGGCGCTGTCGTCGAAAACGACGATGCCGGCGTGGCCGATCAGCCCGTCCTTGGCCGCGAACGCCTCGTAGTCGAACGGCGTGTCGAACAGGGCGCGCGGGAAATAGGCGCCGAGTGGGCCACCGACCTGCACCGCTTTGACTGGGCGACCCGTTGCCGTGCCGCCACCGATATCGTCGACGATCTCGCCCAGAGTCATGCCGAACGCCGCCTCGTAGAGACCAGCATATTTGACGTTGCCGGCGATCTGGATCGGGATGGTGCCGCGCGAACGGCCCATGCCGAAATCCTTGTAGAAGGCGGCACCCTTGTCCATGATCACCGGTACCGAGGCCAGCGAAATGACGTTGTTGATCACCGTCGGCTTGCCGAACAGGCCCTTATGCGCCGGCAGCGGCGGCTTGGCCCGCACCTGTCCGCGCTTGCCTTCGAGGCTGTCGAGCAGGGCGGTCTCCTCGCCGCAGACATAGGCGCCGGCGCCGACGCGCACTTCCATGTCGAATGAATTGGGTGACCCGAGCACATTGACGCCGAGCACGCCGGCCCTGCGGGCGATCTCGACGGCCTTCTGCATCACCGCCACCGCATGCGGATATTCCGAGCGGATATAGATGAAGCCCTTGGTCGCGCCGGTGGCGATGCCGGCGATCGCCATGCCTTCGATCAGCACGAAGGGGTCGCCTTCCATGATCATGCGGTCGGCGAACGTACCGGAATCGCCTTCATCGGCATTGCAGACGATGTATTTGCGGTCGGCCGACGTATCGAGGACCGTCTTCCATTTGATGCCGGTCGGGAAGCCGGCGCCGCCACGACCGCGCAGCCCGGACTCGGTCACCTGCTTGACGATGTCGGCCGGTGTCATCGCCACCGCATTCTGCAGGCCGTTCAGCCCGCCATGCGCCTTGTAGTGATCGAGCGACAGCGGATCGGTGACGCCGCAACGTGCAAAGGTCAGCCGCGTCTGTTTGGCCAGGAACGGGATCTTGTCCGGTGCGCCCAGCCAGCGCTTGTGATGGCCGCCGGTGAGGAAGCCGCAGTCGAACAGGCTTTTGACGTCGGATGGCTTGACCGGCCCATAGGCGACGCGGCCATTGGCCGTCGCCACTTCGACCATCGGCTCGAGGAAATAGGCGCCGCGCGAGCCGTTGCGCACGATCTTGGCCTCGATGCCGCGCTCGGCCAACTCCGCCCGAACCGCCTTGGCGACCTTTTCCGCACCCAGCGCCAGCGCGCCGGAATCGCCGGGAATATAGATGCGCGGGATCATGAGCGCACCTCGGCAACGATTTCATTGAGCTTTTCGTCGTCGAGCCGCCCGATCACCTCGCCGTCCAGCATCGCCGATGGCGAGCAAGCGCAAAGGCCAAGGCAATAGACCGGCTCCAGCGTCACCGAACCGTCGCGGGTTGTCTCGTGGAAACCGATGCCCAGCATTGATTTGAGCTTGGCGGCAATCGCATCCGAGCCCATCGACTGGCAGGCTTCCGCCTGGCAAAGCTTCAGCACATGGCGGCCGGCGGGCTGGCTGCGGTAATCGTGATAGAAGGTGACGACGCCATGCACCTCGGCCCTGGAGATGTTCAGCGCCTCGGCAATGACCGGCAGCGCGTCCCGCGGCACATAGCCGAACTCTTCCTGTATGCCGTGCAGGATCGGCAACAGCGGGCCTTCGAGGCCTTTCAGCTCGTGGATGATCGCCGCCGTGCGCGATGCGATCTCGGTACTTGCAGGCTGCATCGTCATGCAGCGCCCTCCCTGGTCGTGGCGGTCTTCCGCTAAGTGCTTAGGAAATCAGAGGAAACCCGCTAAATCAATAAAGCCGATCCGTTGCTCGATAGAAATTTTCTATCGATCTCGATCACCAGCATTATCTAGCCTAGCGGCGGGCGCGGAAATCGTCCGCCAGCGCCATTGCCTCGTCCAACAGCGCCGAGACCAGCGGCGTGTGCGGTTCGCGCGGCGCCGCCACCAGCCCGACGGTGTGGCTGGCATCCGGCTCGACGATCGGGATAGCCCGGATCGGCTCGGAAAAGCCGAACGTTTCCGCAAGGTTAAGCGGCATGATGGACGACCATTTGCCGGTGCGGATATGCGAGAACAGCACGATCATCGAGTTGGATTCCAGTGTCGGCCGCACCTGCACGCCGGCTTCGGCCAGATGCTGGTCGATGATGCGGCGGTTCTGCATGTCCGGCGTCAGCAGGCAGAGCGGCAGCTGGGAGAGTTCCGCCCATGTCACTTTGTCGCGGTCGAAATAGGGGTTCCCGACAGCGGTGATCAACTGGTAGCGCTCGTCGTAGAGCGGCACGCTGGTGACGCGTCCGAGCGGCTCGTTGTCGAGATAGGTGATGCCGGCGTCGATGTCGAAATTGCCGAGCAGCGACAGCACCTCGATCGATGTCCGCGACAGCACCGAGAAGGTGACGCCGGGATGCTTTGCCCGAAACGGCGTCGTCAATCGCGCCACCATGGCGAGGGCCGTCGGGATCGCGGCGATGCGGATGCGTCCTGACAGGCCGTGGCGTGCCGCCCGCATCTCCTCGCGCATGGTCCTGCTATCGCCGACGATGCGGCGCGCCCACACCAGCACCTGCTTGCCTTCCGGCGTCAGCCCCTGGAAGCGCGAGCCGCGCAGCACCAGCATCACGCCGAGCTGGCCCTCCAGCTGCTTGATGCCGGCCGAAAGCGTCGGTTGGGTGACGCCGCACACCTCCGCCGCGCGGCCGAAATGTTCTTCCCTGGCGAGTGCTATGAAGAATTCCAGCTTGTCGATCATGCCGTCGGGAGCCTGTCACGGACGCTATGTCCGATCTTAGCGCGCAAGGTCGGGGAAATCGCCTTCGGCCGCAAGCCGCCTGTGCAAATCGCCCGCATCCACATCTTTCAGCCGGCTTACTGTTTCCCGCGATGGAACGCGGCGCTATGTGGATGAGACGGGGTCGTGGACTGGACACGACGGGAGACCGAAACATGCTGGGCTGGTTCCGCAAGCTTTTGCCGCGCGAAGATCGCTTCTTCGACCTGTTCGAGCGGCATTCCCGCACTGTGGTCGGCGGCGCTGAGGCACTGCAGCAGCTTTTGCAGGGCAACGACATCGACCGCTGGTGTCAGACGATCATCGATCTCGAGGACGAAGCCGATCAGATCACCGCGGAAGTTCTGCTGGCCGTGCGCCGCTCCTTCATCACGCCCTTCGATCGCGGCGACATCAAGGACCTGATCCAGTCGATGGATGATGCCATCGACATGATGCACAAGACCGTCAAGACGGTAAGGTTGTTCGAAAAGAAGGAATTCGACCCGCTGATGCAGGAAATGGGGGCCGTCATCGTCGAGGCCGCCAAGTTGGTGGCCGAGGCGATCCCACTGCTCGGCAAGGTCGGGGCGCATACGGTGCGCCTCAACGCCATCGCCGAGGAGGTCATGCGCGCCGAAGGCCGGGCCGACGACCTGCACGAACAGGGCCTGAAGGACCTGTTCAAGCGGCACGGCCGCAGCGATCCGATGGCCTATCTGATCGGCAGCGAGATCTACGGCCAGCTGGAAAAGGTGGTCGACCGCTTCGAGGACGTCGCCAACGAAATCAGCGGCATCGTCATCGAGAACGTATAGTGGAAGCCGCGATAGCCTTTCCGGTGCTGGTCGGCCTTGTCGCCGTCGCACTGTTCTTCGATTTCCTCAACGGCCTGCACGATGCCGCCAACTCCATCGCGACAATCGTCTCCACCCGCGTGCTGAGGCCGCATTATGCGGTGTTCTGGGCGGCTTTCTTCAATTTCATCGCCTTCATGTTCTTCGGTCTTCACGTGGCGGAGACGCTGGGAACCGGCATCATCGACGCCAGCATCGTCACGCCGGCAGTGATCTTCGCAGCACTTGTCGGCGCCATCGTCTGGAATATCGTCACCTGGCTCGTCGGTATCCCGTCCAGCAGCTCGCACGCGCTGATCGGCGGTTTGGTCGGCGCCGGCGTTGCCAAGGCCGGCACCGGCGCCATCGTCTGGGCCGGATTGGGCAAGACGACGGCGGCCATCGTGCTGTCGCCGGCGGCAGGCTTTCTGCTGGCGCTCGTCTTGATCCTCGCGGTCTCCTGGCTGTTCGTGCGGCAGACGCCGTTCGCCGTCGACAGCACCTTCCGCGTCATGCAGTTCTTTTCCGCCTCGCTCTATTCGCTCGGCCATGGCGGCAACGACGCGCAGAAGACCATGGGCATCATCGCCGTGCTGCTTTATTCGCAAGGCATGCTCGGCGCGAATTTTTACGTGCCGCTGTGGGTCGTCATCACCTGTCAGTCGGCGCTGGCGCTGGGCACGTTGCTCGGCGGCTGGCGCATCGTCCACACAATGGGATCGAAGATCACCCGGCTGAACCCGATGCAGGGTTTCTGCGCCGAGACCGGCGGTGCGATCACCCTGTTCGCCGCCACCTGGCTCGGTATTCCGGTATCGACCACACACACGATCACCGGCGCCATCATTGGCGTCGGCGCCGCCCGCCGCGTCTCAGCCGTTCGCTGGGGCATTGCCGGCAACATCGTGGTTGCCTGGATTATCACCCTGCCGGCAACCGCGGTGATTGCGGCCCTCACCTACCTCGCGGTCGGCCTGGCAAGGTGAGAGCACCGCAGCACTGCGCGGCGGCGGTGCGTGAACGCCGTATCTACCTGTCCACAAGGTTCAGGATGTTGCCGTCCGGATCCTTGAACCATGCGACCTTCATGCCCTGACCGACATGAACGTCACCCTCCAGCGTCAGGCCGGGCATGTCGTAATGCTCGAAGGCCACGCCCTTCGATTTCAACGCCTCAACGATTTTGCCGAGCTCGTCGCCGACCGTCCAGGTCACAGCCGTCGCCTTGTTGGTCCCAGCGAAATTCGAACGGTACACGTTGATGCTGGTATCGCCGCTTTTATAGACGATCAGTTCGCCACCTTCATTGTGCACCTCTTTCAGGCCGAGCGTCCCTTCGTAGAAAGCCCTGGCCTTGGCCAGGTCCTTCACTGCGAGATTGGCCGTTGCGTTGCTGTTTGCGAGCATGATCGTCTCCTTCCCTTGATGTCGTGCTCATGCTGCTCCTTCAGATAGGTCGTAGCGGATGGTTGGCGACCGTCGATCAGGCAAATCTGACAGCGTCGGTCCGTTTTCCGGGGCACACCAGGCCGGCTGTTGCTCCACGACTTGGTTCTCTCCGGAAACTGCACTATCTCAGGCGCGAGCTTGCATAAGGAAGATCTGATGTCCGTCACCAAGGAAATCGTCATCGAACGCCTGAAGACGGTCAACGGGCCGGATTTCACCGGCAATATCGTCGACCTCGGCATGGTTTCCGAGATTTTCATTGCCGATGCCAAGGTGTTCTTCTCGATCACCGTTCCCGCCGCCCGTGCCCAGGAGATGGAGCCGCTGCGTGCGGCCGCCGAGCGTGTCGTCAAGGCGATCCCCGGTGTCGCCGGCGCCGTGGTCGCGCTGACGGCGGAAAAGAAGGGCGGCGGCATGGAGGCGCCGGTTCCGCAAAGACCGGCTCAGAGGCCCGCTCCGCCGGCCGCACCTGCTCGTCCCGCGCCGCAGGCGCCCGCCTCGCACAGCCATGGCAAGCGCGGCGTACCAGGCATCGACGCCATCATCGCTGTTGCTTCCGGCAAGGGCGGCGTCGGCAAGTCGACCACCGCCGTCAATATCGCCCTTGGCCTGGCCGCCAACGGGTTGCGGGTCGGCGTGCTCGATGCCGATATTTATGGCCCGTCCATGCCACGTCTGCTCAACATTCATGGCCGGCCGCAGACCGTCGAGGGCAAGATCCTGAAGCCGATGCAGAACTATGGCCTCAAGGTCATGTCGATGGGCTTCCTCGTCGATGAGGAGACGCCGATGATCTGGCGCGGGCCGATGGTGATGTCGGCATTGACGCAAATGCTGCGCGAGGTCGAATGGGGACCGCTCGACGTGCTCGTCGTCGACATGCCGCCCGGCACCGGCGACGCCCAGCTGACCATGGCCCAACAGGTGCCGCTGGCCGGCGCCGTCATCGTCTCGACGCCACAGGACCTGGCCCTGATCGATGCGCGCAAAGGCCTCAACATGTTCAGAAAGGTCGACGTGCCGCTTTTGGGCATCGTCGAAAACATGAGCTATTTTCTCGCCCCCGATACGGGGAAACGCTACGACATCTTCGGCCATGGCGGCGCGCGCCGTGAGGCAGAGCGCCTCGGCGTCACCTTCCTTGGCGAAGTGCCGCTCGAGATGGGCATCCGCGAAAGCTCCGACGCCGGCACGCCGGTGGTGGTCTCCAAGCCCGATAGCGCCGAGGCGAAAATCTATCGCGACATCGCCGCCAAGGTCTGGCACCGCGTCAATGAAGAGCGCGGCGCGGCCGAGGCTGCAGTGCCGAGCATCGTGTTCGAGTGATGCGGATATCCCTCCCCTTTGAGCGGAGGGTGGCCCGAAGGACCGGGCGGGGTCCGCGGCGACACGCTCCAACTTTTCCGGGATAGCGGACTGACAAACCACGATCCCGTCTAGCGCGGAGGCAGATGTGTGTCTATCGCACCAAAGTGCGGATTCGGATGGCGCGTGCCCCTTGCCTGCTCCCGCGCGTTGTCATATCGATTTGTCATACAAATACGGAGACCACGATGGCAGGCGCCCCCACCAGCAAGAAAAAATTTCGCTCGCAAGAGTGGTTCGACAATCCCGACAATCCGGGCATGACAGCACTTTATCTGGAGCGCTACCTGAATTACGGGCTGACGCGGGCCGAACTGATGTCCGGCAAGCCGCTGATCGGCATCGCCCAGACCGGCTCGGACCTGTCGCCCTGCAACCGCCATCACATCGAACTGGCCAAGCGCGTGCGCGAGGGCATCGTCTCGATGGGCGGCATTCCTTTCGAGTTTCCTTGCCACCCGATCCAGGAAACCGGCAAGCGGCCGACAGCTGCCCTCGACCGCAACCTTGCCTATCTCAGCCTGGTCGAGGTGCTCTACGGCTATCCGCTCGACGGCGTGGTGCTCACCATCGGCTGCGACAAGACGACGCCGGCCATGCTGATGGCCGCGGCTACCGTCAACATTCCGGCTATCGCGCTTTCGGTCGGCCCGATGCTCAACGGCTGGCACAAGGGCAAGCGCACCGGCTCCGGCACCATCGTCTGGGAATCGCGCCAGCGCCTGTCGGCCGGCGAGATCGGCTATGACGAGTTCATGGACATCGTCGCCTCCTCGGCGCCGTCGACCGGCTATTGCAACACGATGGGCACCGCTACCACGATGAATTCGCTGGCCGAGGCGCTCGGCATGCAATTGCCGGGCTCGGCCGCAATCCCCGCCCCCTATCGCGAACGCGGCCAGATCGCCTATGAGACTGGAAAGCGCATCGTCGACATGGTGCATGAGGATCTGAAGCCCTCCGACATCATGACCCGCAAGGCCTTCGAGAACGCCATAGTCGTCAATTCGGCGATCGGCGGGTCGACCAATGCGCCGATCCACCTCAACGCCATCGCCCGCCACCTCGGCGTGCCGCTCGACAACAACGATTGGCAGAAGGTTGGCCTCAACATTCCGCTCATCGTCAATCTGCAGCCGACCGGCGAATATCTCGGCGAGGACTATCACCATGCCGGCGGCGTGCCGGCTGTGATCGCCGAACTGATGAAGGGCGGCATGCTGCCCTATCCGGAAGCCATGACCGCTAACGGCAAGACCATCGGCGACAATTGCAGCGGCGCCGTCAACGAGAACCTCGACGTCATCCGCACGGTTGCCGAGCCGCTGAAAGCCAATGCCGGCTTCATCAACCTCAAGGGCAATCTGTTCGATTCGGCGATCATGAAGACCAGTGGCATCTCGCCCGAATTCCGCGAACGCTATCTGTCGAACCCGAAGGACCCGGAAGCGTTCGAGGGCAACGCCATGGTCTTCGACGGCCCCGAGGATTATCACGCCCGCATCGACGACCCGGCACAGGGCATCGACGAGCACACCATCCTGTTCATGCGCGGCGCCGGCCCGATCGGCTATCCCGGCGGCGCCGAAGTCGTCAACATGCAGCCGCCTGCCTATCTGATCAAAAAGGGCATCCACGCGCTGGCCTGTATCGGCGACGGTCGTCAGTCAGGCACGTCGGGCTCGCCGTCGATCCTCAACGCCTCGCCGGAAGCCGCCATCGGCGGCGGCCTGGCGCTGCTGAAGACCGGCGATCGCGTCCGCATCGACCTGCGCAAGGGTACCGCCGACATCCTCGTCAGCGACGACGAGATCACGCGGCGCCGCGCCGAGCTGCAGAACAATGGCGGCTATCACTATCCGAAGCACCAGACGCCGTGGCAGGAAATCCAGCGCGGCATGGTCGACCAGTTTTCCGAAGGCATGGTGCTGAAGCCGGCGGTGAAGTACCAGGATGTGGCTCATACAAGCGGCGTGCCGAGGGACAATCACTGACCAGGGTCCGTCGCACGAGCCGTCAGGTCGCCAGCGTAACGGTCACCTCATTTCTCCCCGTTAACAGCCCGCTAACGGGGAGAAATGCCCGCCACAGAGTTGGACGCGGTCATTTGTCAAAAGCGATTGCTCCCGCGAGAACGGGAATGCTTGACAAGCGGGCGTGACAAATCCACGATCATCGTAAGGGGTGCATCGCGACGACCCCGTGAGGCGTCAGCCCAACGTTCGCGTCCAAGCTTCTCTTTCAAGGAGGTGGACGCCATGCCGTCAACAACCGCTATCACTGTATCGCAACTGTCTCGTCTGATTGGGCTGCCGGGTGCGCCCGCAATCATCGATGTCCGCACCGATGATGACTACAACGCCGATCCGCGCCTGTTGCCGGGCTCAACCCGGCGTGACTTCAAGGCTGTCGCCACCTGGGCTGGCGAATTCACTGGCCAGCAAGTGACGGTCGTCTGCCAACAGGGAAAAAAGCTCTCGCAAGGCGTGGCCGCATGGCTGCGGCACGAGGGCATTGCCGCCGAATCGCTCGAAGGCGGGTTTGAGGCATGGCGCGATGCCAAGGGGCTTTTGGTTCACACCGGCAAGATACCGCCCGCCGATGCCAAGGGCCGCACCGTTTGGGTGACGCGTACGCGCCCGAAGGTCGATCGCATCGCGTGCCCCTGGCTGATCCGACGCTTCATCAATCCTCACGCGGTCTTTCTCTTCGTCGAGCCGGCCGAAGTGGCGGCCGTCGCCGATCGCTTTCAGGCCGTGCCTTTCGACATCGAGAACGTGTTCTGGAGCCACCGCGGCGAACGCTGCACCTTCGATACCATGATCGAGGAGTTCGGACTAAAATCCGAAGCGCTCGATCGCCTCGCCACGATCATACGCGCTGCCGATACTGCGAGCCTCGATCTTGTCCCACAGGCGGCCGGGTTCCTGGCCGCCTCGCTTGGCCTGTCACGGATGTTTCGCGACGATCTGGAGCAGCTCGAGGCCGGCATGCTGCTTTACGATGCGTTCTTCCGCTGGTGCCGCGATGCCACCGAGGAGACGCATAACTGGCCGGCCGCCGGCACGGGCAATCTCGGCGCGGGCAAGCCTTCGTGAGCGCCGTCCTTTCGAAAGAGCCGCCGGAGATCCAAGAGCCGGTTGTGCCGAGCTTCCGGCAGGCCGTGAAAGTCTGGGCGAAAATCGGCGTGCTCAGCTTTGGCGGCCCGGCCGGGCAGATCGCACTCATGCACAAGGAATTGGTCGAGGAACGGCGCTGGATCGGCGAACAGCGTTTCCTGCATGCGTTGAACTACTGCATGCTGCTGCCTGGCCCCGAGGCCCAGCAACTTGCCATCTATATCGGCTGGTTGCTGCACAAAACGGTCGGCGGCCTTGTTGCCGGCATTCTCTTCGTCGTGCCGGGCGCGCTTGTCATGCTCGTCCTGAGCAGCCTCTATGCGCTCTATGGCGATGTACCACTCGTCGCGGCGCTGTTTTTCGGGGTCAAGGCGACCGTGCTCGCCATTGTCATCGAGGCGGTGATCCGGATCGGCAGACGCGCGCTGAAAAACCCCGTCATGGTGTCGATCGCACTCGCCGCCTTCATCGCCATCTACGCGTTGAACGTGCCGTTTCCGCTGATCGTCCTGCTTGCCGGCCTGGCAGGCTGGATCGGCAACCGTAGTGCGCCGGCATTTTTTTCCGGCGCTTCGCATGGCAAGGGCGATGTTCCCGACATCAAGGGCGCGGTCGATCTGATGTTCGAGCGCGGTGAACTGACCCACGTCAGGCCGACGCGATGGCACGCGCCGCGCATCTTGGCGATCTGGCTGCCGATCTGGCTCGGGCCTGTTCTGCTGGTCTGGGCTGTCACCGGCTCGGCCAGCGTCTGGACGCAAATCGGTGGCTTCTTCAGTGTCATGGCGGTCGTTACCTTCGGCGGCGCCTACGCGGCCCTTGCCTATGTGGCGCAGGCAGCGGTCGAGTACTTCGGCTGGCTGGCACCCGGTGAAATGGTCGACGGCCTCGGACTTGCCGAAACCACGCCGGGCCCGCTCATCCTGGTCTTGCAGTTCGTCGGCTTCGTCGCCGCCTTCCGCCAGTCGGGCTCGCTGGCGCCGCTGCTTGCCGGGTTATTTGGCGGGCTGTTCACGCTGTGGGCGACGTTTACCCCATGTTTCCTGTGGATATTCCTTGGCGCGCCTTACATCGAAGCGCTGCGCGGCAACAAGGCGCTGTCGGCGGCGCTCGGCGCAATCACCGCCGCCGTCGTCGGCGTCATCATGAATCTCGCTCTATGGTTCGGCTTGCACGTCATCTTCGGCGAAGTGCGCAATGTCGGGCTTGGAATGGACGTGCCGGTGCTTTCATCGATAGACTGGCGCGCGGCGCTGCTTTCCTGTGCCTCGATGATCGCCATTCTGAAGCTGAAAATCGGCATGCTGCCGACGCTTGCCGGATCGGCGCTGGCCGGCGTCTTGTTGCTGGCGGCGAGCGGCTAACGCTCAGCCGCCCATTCTGCCGCGCGGCAGCTTGATCATATCGCCGAAACGGGCGCGCAATTTGTCGTCGACGGGCTTCGGCACATGGCGCGGGAAGCGTTCGGCAAGCACGCGTTTCTTCTCGATGATCGCCCGCTGCAAGATGTCGGGCCTGCCTTTCTCATTCCATTCCTTCGGCGAAAAGCGGTCGCCGACGGCCGGATAGAAATATTCGGTCTGCATCAGCCGCAGCGTCTGCTCGTTGCCGAGATAATGGCCCGGGCCCTTCAGGCAGACATCGGCGATGGTGTCGATGGACAGCGACTCGTCCGTCACGTCGATGCCGCGCACGCAGCGCAGGCAGTGGCCGAGCATGTCGTTGTCGATGATCAGGCTCTCAAGGCAAAAGCCGAGCAGCGAGGCGTGCATGCCGGCCGATTCGTAAACCAGGTTGAGGCCGGCAAGACCGGCCATCACGTCGGTTATGCCCTTTTCGTAGCCTGACTGAATGTCAGGCAGTTTCGAATCCGTCATGCCGGCGGCCGAACCGCCCGGCAGGTCGTAAAATTGTGCCATCTGCGCGCAGGCCGCGGTCAGCACCGCCTGCTCGGCCGAACCGCCCGACATGGCGCCGGTCCGGAGGTCCGAGACGAACGGCCAGGTGCCGAAGATTGCCGGGTGGCCCGGCTTGATGGCGTTGACATAGATTAGGCCGACCAGCACTTCGGCGACCGCCTGCACCACGGCACCGGCAATCGCCGCCGGTGCCGTCGCACCTGCCTGGCCTGCCGACAGCAGCAGGATCGGAATGCCGCCCTCGACACAGGCTTCGAGCACGCCGCAGGCGTCCTCGGCAAACTTCATCGGCGGCACGACGAAACAGTTCGAATTGGAGACGAAAGGCCGCGCGCGAAAATTCTCTTCGCCGCCGGCGATGGCATAGAGCATGTCGAGCGCCGGCTTGACGTTCTCACGCACGGTAAACGAGGTGCCGACATGCTTCGACGTGCCCATGACGCAGGCGTAGAGCGTGTTGAAATCCATGTCGAGCGGGTCGGGGATGTCGCGTGGCACCATCGGCCGCTGGAAGAAATGGATGTTGTCGAGCCCCTCGACCAGGCGCGCCGCATCGTAAATGTCCTGCAGCAGCGACTCGCGATACTCACGCTTTTCGACATCGACAAGATGCACCGCAGCACCAGCCGTGCCGTAATGCACACGCTTGCCCTGGATCATCATGTCGTGCTTCGGATCCTGGCCGTGCAGGGTGAAATGCCGCGCCGCTTTCTTGATCGTGTCGAGCACCAGAGCGCGAGGAAAGCGCAGGCGGCCGTCCTCGCCAAGCGTTGCGCCGGCCTTGGTCAGTGCCTCAATGCAGGAGGGGATGGCGTTGGCGAAACCGACTGTCTCCAGAAGGGTAAGCACGGCCTCGTGGATACGTTCGCAATCATTGCCGCTGAGCGGGCTGTAGCTTCCGCCTTCGAGGCCGGCACGCACCGGCTTGACGTCGTCGGCAAGCGGTGCTGCTCGCATGGCGCGGCGCGCCTCGCGCCCGCCGGATCGTCGCGAACGCTGGTCTGCGGACACGTCCTGCTTCTCATGGGCCACCGGCATGAAGGCACTCCAACTTTAGCTGCGAAGCGGGCGCGGCGGTTGGTCCACCATCTGCCTGCTTCGTCCCCTATGTACTCCGACTATGCCGCCGGCATTGGCACAGCCTATGTGCCAGCCGGTCCCGTCGCATATGCCAAGGAGCTAAAGAACCGGAGTCGCGCTACATGCGCCAGGCTCCGGTCGGGGAAGGGAGATCAGGCCGCTGCCGGCCTGCGTCCAGCTGCCGTCGCCAGTTCGCGGATGCCGGGTTCGATGTGCTGCAACGCGATCGAGGAAATGCCCAAGCGCATGAAACGCGATGGCTTTTCGGTGCGGTCGAAGAAGCGGTCGCCAGGCTCGATGATGACGCTGCGCGAGGCCGCGGCCTCCGCCAGCCCACGCGAATCGGTGCCGCGCGGTCCCTCGAGCCAGAGCGACGTGCCGCCGGCCGAATCGGTCGAGCGCCACTCCGGCAGGAAGGCGGAAATCGCATGGACCAGACGCTTGCGCCTCTCGTCGAAGGCGCTCGACAGCCGCCGCACCAGCGCCTCGTGATGGCCGAGCGACAGGAACAATGCGACGGCGCGCTGGTTGTTTGCCGGCGGGTGGCGCAGCATGAAGCGGCGCAGCGCCCGAAGCTCGGAGATCAGCCCGGCCGAGGCGACGATGTAGCCGAGCCTGAGGCCGGGAGCCAGCGTCTTCGACATCGAGCCGACATAGACGACGCGGCCGGACCGATCGAGGCTCTTCAGCGCCTGCTGCGGCGCCTCGTCCAGGAGCTGGCTGTCATATCCGTCCTCGATGATGATCTGGTTGTAGCGGTTGGCGCGCGCCAAAAGATCCTGCCGCCGCTCTGCCGACAGCGGCACCATGGTCGGGCAATGGTGGCTGGGCGTGACGAAGACGAAGCCGGAATCATTGGGAATGGCCGAGGTTACGATGCCGGAGTGGTCGACCGGAACCGGCTGGATGTCGGCGCCGGCCAGCCGGAAGATCGAACGTGCATCGGGATAGCCCGGGTCCTCCATCGCCACCTTCGAGCCCTTGGTCATCAACAGCGTCGCCAGCATGTAAAGCGCGTTCTGCGCGCCCAGCGTCACGATGATCTCGTCCGGATTGGCGAAGATGCCGCGCCGCGGCAGCAGCCGTGCCTGGATCTGCTCGATCAGGAGGGGATCGTCGCGGTCGACCATGTCGGACGCCCAGTTGCGGATTTCGAGCACCGCCAGCGCCATGCGGTTGCACTCGCGCCATTCGGCGGTCGGGAACAGCGCCGGGTCGAACTGGCCATAGACGAAGGGGTAGGACGATTTGATCCAGTTGTCGTGCTTGGCCGGCGGTGGCATGTCGCTCGCCGCGATCTGCCGGCGGGCCTTCCAGTCGATCTCGTTGGCTTGGTCGGGCGCCTTCTGGTGCGGTTTGGCCGGCGTCGCCAGCACTTCGGGATTGACGAAGTGGCCGCGGCGCTCGCGCGCCACCAGGAAGCCCTGGTCGACCAGCTGCTGGAAGGCCAGCACCACGGTGCCACGCGCTACGCCGAGTTTTTCGGCGAGAATCCGGCAGGACGGAAGCGGCATGGAAGCCGCGATCTGCCGGTCGAGGATGGCGGCGACGATCGCCTGACGGATCTGCGCCTGCAGGGTCTGACCGGATTCCGCCGAAATCCGGAACAGGCCGGACCATATGGCCGTGTCGTTTCTCTGTGGCATGGGAGATGTTCCTCGATGGCCAGCTTTTTTCACTTGGCTGGACCAGTCGAATGTACCGGTGGCACAAGGTGTTGCGCCAATCAATTTTTCTGATCGCTGGGATTTATGCCAGTGATCCTTTGCGCCGGCCCACGCTGCTCTGCGGCATCGCTGCGCATTGAAACGGATGGAATTCGACCCGATAGTTTGCCGCGACGACACGCGCCGGAAACATCCGGCCTGATAAGATGCATCTCAAGAGACCGGAGCGAAGCAGTGGATCAATCGTCCTTTCAAAAGCAGCTCGACTTGTTGCGCGATCATCGTGCGGCCAAATCGGGCTCGATGCGCGAGGCTTTCGCTGCCGATCCGCAGCGCTTCGAGAAATTCTCCGCCAGCGACGGCGACCTGCTGCTCGACTGGTCGAAATGCGCGGTCGATGCGCGGACGATGGAGTTGCTGGAGAACCTAGCTGAGGCCGCCGACCTCGAAGGCCGGCGCGACGCGATGTTTGCTGGCAAGAAGATCAACGTCACCGAAGGCCGCGCCGTGCTGCATACCGCGCTGCGTAACCTTACCGGCAAAGGCATCGTGCTCGACGAGGGCCAGGACGTGAAGGCGGAAGTCCTCGGCGTACTCGACGCGATGGGCGCCTTCGCCGACGCGGTGCGTTCCGGTAAGGCGGCCGGCGCGACCGGCAAGAAGATCACCGACATCGTCAACATCGGCATCGGCGGCTCCGATCTCGGCCCGGCCATGGCGACCTTGGCGCTGGCGCCCTATCATGACGGGCCGCGCGCGCATTACGTGTCCAATATCGACGGTGCCCATATCCACGACACGTTGAAGGGTCTTTCCGCCGAAACCACCCTGTTCATCATCGCCTCCAAGACCTTCACCACGGTTGAGACGATGACCAATGCCGAGACGGCACGCAGATGGGTCGAGAAGGCGCTCGGCAAGGAAGCGGTCGGCAAGCATTTCGCCGCCGTCTCGACGGCGCTCGACCTGGTCGCCAAATTCGGCATCGCAGCCGACCGCGTCTTCGGCTTCTGGGACTGGGTCGGCGGCCGCTATTCCGTCTGGGGTGCGATCGGCCTGCCGGTGATGATCGCCATTGGCCCGAAGGATTTTCGCGCCTTTCTCGACGGCGCCCATGAGATGGACGAGCATTTCCGCACCGCGCCGCTGGCGAAGAACCTGCCGGCGCTGATGGGGCTGATCGGCTGGTGGCATCGCGTGATCTGCAAATATCCGGCTCGCGCCGTCATCCCCTACGATCAGCGTCTGTCCAGGCTGCCGGCCTATCTGCAGCAGCTCGACATGGAATCGAACGGCAAGAGCGTCACCCTGGATGGCGGCGCTGTAACGACGCCGACCGGCCCGCTGGTCTGGGGCGAGCCCGGCACCAACGGCCAGCACGCCTTCTTCCAGCTTCTGCATCAGGGCACCGATTTCATTCCGGTCGAATTCCTCGCCGCTGCCGTCGGCCACGAGCCGGAACTGAAGCATCACCACGACCTTCTGCTTGCCAATTGCCTGGCGCAGTCGGAAGCCTTCATGAAGGGCCGCACGCTGGAGGAAGCCCGCGCGCAGATGCTGGCGAAAGGCATGAAGCCCGCCGATGTCGACAGGATTGCTCCGCACCGCGTCTTCTCCGGCGACCGCCCCTCAGTGACGATCCTCTACAGGAAGCTCGACCCACATACATTCGGACGGCTGATTGCGCTTTACGAACATCGCGTCTTCGTCGAAGGCACGCTGTTCAACATCAACTCCTTCGACCAGTGGGGCGTCGAGCTCGGCAAGGAACTGGCGACCGGGCTGCTGCCCGTCGTTGAAGGCAAGGAGAATGCCGCAAAGCGGGATGCCTCGACTGCCGGACTGGTGGAATACATTCACCGCTTGCGCGGCCCGGAGTGAAAAGCTTGGCGGACATCAAGGGAATATTGTTCGACAAGGACGGCACGCTCGTGGATTTCAACGCGACATGGCTGGGCATCGCCGACTTCATGGCGATGGATGCGGCCGAAGGCGATCGCTGGAAGGCAGACAGGCTGCTTGCGGCGGCGGGCTTCGACTTCGCCACCAGGCGCTTCAAGCCGGATTCTATCTTTGCCTCCGGGACCAACATGGACGTCGTCGAACTGTGGTTTCCGCGGCTGTCCGACGAGGACCAGATGCTTGCCGTCGCCCGCTTCAATGCCATCACCTCGGCGCAAGGATCGGCGATGGCCGTGGCGCTGCCGGGTGTGGTCGAGACGCTTGGGCTGCTTCACAGAAAATCCTACCGGCTTGGCGTCGCCACCAACGACTCGACCAGCGGCGCGGAAAAGACCTTGGTCACGCTGGGCGTCGCGCAGCTTTTCGAAGCCGCCTATGGTTACGACGCGGTGGCCAATCCAAAACCGGCGCCGGATACGATCCTTGCCTTTTCGGATCTGACAGGGCTCAGGCCGGCGACGATCGCAATGGTCGGCGACAATCGTCACGATCTGGAGATGGCGCGCGCCGGCGGCTGCGGCCTGGCGATCGGCGTGCTGTCCGGCACCGGCACACGTGAATCGCTGTCACAGATCGCCGACGTCATCCTGGATTCGGTGGCTGATCTGCCCGATTTTCTTGCGGCCCGGGTCAGCGAGACGGTCTAGACTCGTAGTTATCTGGTCCGAACGAGAACACGCCGCTCGGTTTCATCGCCGCATTCCTGCCCTCGCCGACATCCGGCACCTCGTATTCGGCCAGCAGGCGAAGCCGCGAGCGCGGCAGATAGGCGCGGCCCGGATCGCCGATCAGCACGGCGATGCCGGCAGCAAGGCAGCGGTCGAGGAAGGGAACGACCCGGCCGGCAAGATCGCGGGCGTAAAACAGGTCGCCGACCACCACGATGTCCACCGGTGGCGGCGGACCGCCGGTGATGTCGTCGCCAACGATCATGATAGCGACGCCGTTCGCAGTCGCATTGAGGCTGAGCGCAACCACACCATTACGATCGATCTCGGCCGCGACGACCGCGCTGGCTCCGGCTTTCGCCGCAGCGATGCCGACGAGGCCCGAGCCGGCGCCGAGGTCGAGCACGCGACGCCCGGCCACGGTCTCCGGCCGGTCGATTATGTAGCGGGCAAGCACCGCGCCGCCGGCCCAGACATAGGCCCAGTACGGTGGCTCCGGTTCAGGTTCGTCTTCTTCGGTCCCATGTTGGTTCCATTCGAGAAGCCGCCTGAGGCCGCTTCCCGGATGGGCGGTGTAAAGCCGGATTTCGGGAAGCGCGGGCACGGGGGCGATCCGCATGTGCGCCCGGATGAACTCTGCCGGGTCTGGCCGCGAACCTATATCCACGGCGTTAGAGCCGACGATGCAATCGCTCAAGCTGCGCCTAGCCCCGCAACGCTCGTCGCAGGATCTTGCCGACCGGTGTCTTCGGCAGTTCGGTGCGGAACTCGATATATCTGGGGCGCTTGTAGCCGGTCAGGTTCTCGCGGCAATAAGCCGTCAGCATCTCGGCGGTCAGTGCCGGGTCCTTTTTGACGACGAACAGCTTTGGCACTTCACCCGAATGCTCGTCCGGCACGCCGATTGCCGCCACCTCGAGTACGCCCGGATGCTGCGCCACCACCTCCTCGAGTTCGTTCGGGTAGACGTTGAAGCCGGAAACCAGGATCATGTCCTTCTTGCGGTCGACGATCTTGGTGTAGCCGCGCTCGTCCATGAAGCCCATGTCGCCCGATTTGAAGAAGCCGTCCTCGGTCATCACCTTGGCGGTCTCGTCCGGCCGGTTCCAGTAGCCGGCCATCACCTGCGGTCCGCGGATGCAGATTTCGCCGACCTCGCCGAGCGGCAAATTGTTGCCATCGTCGTCGCGGATGGCGATCTCGGTCGAGGGCAGCGGCAGCCCGATCGTGCCGGTGTAGACTCCGTCGCTGAATTTGTTGGCGGTCGCCCCCGGCGAGGTTTCGGAGAGTCCGTAGGCCTCGCTGATCGGGCAGCCGGTCAGCGCCTTCCAGCGCTCTGCGATGCCCTTCTGCACTGCCATGCCGCCACCCAGCGTCAGGATCAGCGGCTTGAAGTCGAGCCTGCGAAAATCCTCATTATTGAGCAGCGCATTGAACAGCGTGTTGAGGCCAGGAAAGATGTGGATCGGGTATTTCTGCAGCTCCTTGACGAAGCCGGGAATGTCGCGCGGATTGGGGATGAGCACGTTCTGCGCGCCCTGCTGCATTCCCATCATCGCGTTCACTGTGAGCGCAAAGATATGATAGAGGGGCAGCGCGCAGAGGAAGTTCATATGCGCCGGTTTCGGCTTGACCGTGTAGGCGTCTTCGACCCAGAGCGCGTTCTGCGCGACGTTCGCCAAGACATTGCTGTGCAAAAGCATCGCGCCCTTGGAGATGCCGGTCGTACCGCCCGTATATTGCAGGAAGGCGATGTCGCCGGCCACGACCTCGGCGGATTTGAAGGTCACGCCGGCGCCGGCCTTCAATGCGGCGTTGAATTTGACATGGCCGGGCAGCGACCATGCCGGCACCATCTTCTTGACGCGGCGCACGACGAAGTTGACGATCGTTCCCTTGAGCCCGCCGAGCATGTCGCCCATCGTGGCGACCACGACATGCTTGACCGCGGTCCTGGCGATCACCGCCTGCAAGGTGCAGGCGAAATTTTCGAGGATGACAATGGCTTGAGCGCCGGAATCCTTGAGCTGGTGCTCAAGCTCGCGCGGCGTGTAGAGCGGATTGATGTTCACCACGACATAGCCGGCGCGAAGCACCGCCATCATCGCCACCGGATATTGCAGCACGTTCGGCATCATCAGCGCGACACGTGCACCCTTCTGCAACCCCTTTGATTGCAGATAGGCGCCAAACGCAGCCGACTGTCGCTCGAGATCGGCATAGGTGATCGATTTGCCCATGCAGACGAAGGCCGGCCGGTTCGCAAACTGCTTGCAGGCGGCGACGAGAAAGTCACCGATCGAGCTGGAGGGCAGGGCGCCGATCTCGGCCGGCACGATCTTTGGGTAACTCTGGAGCCACGGTTTTTCAGGCAGGCCGGCGGTCAGCGAGGTGATCGCCTTCGGCAATCTTCTGGCTGAAGCTGCCGCCTGTTTGGGCGCTGGCACTGCCTTCGCCGCCGGCTTGACGGTGGGGTACTTTGCGGCAGGCGCCGCCTTGCCGGCTGCCGGCTTGGCAGTCTTTCCAGCCGTGATCTTCGTCGCCGGCTTCGCACTTGCCTTCGCGGTAGTCTTCGGCTTGGCGGCGGCCGCTTTTGGCTTGACCGCTTTCGATATTGCCTCGGCCTTTGCTTTCGCCGCGGTTGTTGTCTTTGCCGGTTTCGCCACCTGTCGCTCCCTCAATCGTTCTTATTGTTCGGCACGCTTGAGTGCCACCGCCGCCCCTGACAAACAAAGGTATCCCACGCTTGCCGCAATGTCCGGAGCCTGGGGAATCCACCACGCTGTCCATCTATCTATGTATTGCCACTAGCAGCGGCCGTGCAAGCCTCGCCCACCTGGTAGTGCGGCAAGACTTGCCGTCAAAGCTCTCGGCCGCGACCGGTTTTCGGACGCGCATCTCTTGAACCGAACGGCTCGATTCCCCGAATTGGCGGCATCGCCGATCAACAAAAAATTGAAGTCGCTAATAATGTCGTGATCTGCGGATTTGGCTCGTTTTTTCCACAATTCGCCGCATGCCGGAATTTTTTTCTGCTTCCCGTGGGTTAGGCAAACAAGCAGTTCCAAAGCCAGAAAAACGGTGCTTATATGCGGCCTTCGCGAGCCTGATAGAGGGGCTTGGAAGAACATCAGGGAGTGCTCAATGAAAAAGAAACTGACTTTTGCAGCCGCGTTGCTGGCTGCAAGCGTCCTCGGCGGCATGGCCAATGCAAAACAACTGGTCTATTGCTCGGAGGCATCGCCGGCCGGCTTCGACCCGTCGCCATGGAGCGGCGGCAACGACTTCGACGCTTCGTCGCGCACCATCTATTCGCGCCTGGTCGAGTTCGAGCATGGCAAGACCACCATCTCGCCCGGCCTGGCGGAGAGCTGGACGGTTTCCGACGACGGTCTCGAATACACCTTCAAGCTTCGCCCGGGTGTGAAATTCCAGACGACGGATTATTTCACGCCCACGCGCGACCTCAACGCCGACGACGTGATCTTTTCCTTCGAACGCCAGTGGAAGAAAGAAAGCCCCTGGTACAGCTACCTGGAAGGCACCGGCTGGGAGTATTTCACCGGCATGGGCTTTCCCGATCTCCTGAAGGAAATCGTCAAGGTCGACGATCTGACGGTGAAGTTCGTGCTGAACAAGCCTGAAGTCGCCTTCCTGCCGGACCTCGGCATGGATTTCGCTTCGATCGTTTCCAAGGAATATGCCGACCAGCTCGACAAGGCCGGCACCAGGCAGCAGTTCACCCAGAAGCCGGTCGGCACTGGTCCGTTCCAATTTGTCGACTATCAGGTCGATGCGGTCGTACGCTATGCGGCATGGGACGGCTACTTTGGCGGCCGCCAGAAGATCGACGATCTGATCTTCGCCATCACGCCCGATCCGGCCGTGCGCGCGCAGAAGCTGAAGGCAGGCGAGTGCGATATCATGTCATACCCGGCGCCGGCCGACATTGCCGGGCTGCAGGGTGACGCGAACCTCAAAGTCGACGAGCAGGAAGGCCTGAACATCGGCTATCTCGCCTACAACACGACGCTGCCGCCCTTCGACAAAGTCGAGGTCCGCAAGGCCCTCAACATGGCGGTAAACAAGAAGGCGATCATCGACGCGGTCTATCAGGGCGCCGGCGCGCCGGCCATCAACCCGATCCCGCCGACCATGTGGTCCTATAACAAGGACATCAAGGACGATCCCTACGATCCGGAGGCGGCCAAGAAGATGCTGGCCGATGCAGGCGTCAAGGATCTGTCGATGAAGATCTGGGCTATGCCGGTCAGCCGCCCCTACAACCCGAACGCCCAGCGCGTCGCCGAGTTGATCCAGGCCGACTATGCCGCCGTCGGCGTCAAGGCGGAGATCGTCAGCTACGAATGGACGGAGTATCGCCAGCGCGGCAAAGCTAAGGATCGCGACGGCGCCTTCCAACTGGGCTGGACCGGTGACA
Organism: Mesorhizobium sp. M0563; assembly: GCF_040321065.1. NCBI lineage: Bacteria > Pseudomonadati > Pseudomonadota > Alphaproteobacteria > Hyphomicrobiales > Phyllobacteriaceae > Mesorhizobium > Mesorhizobium sp. M0563. The sequence continues at coordinate 147,846 of NZ_JAMYQV010000008.1, read as the reverse complement.
ATGGCGATCCGGACAACTTCTTTTTCCTGCTCGGTTGCGATGCCATCGGCCAGTCCAATTATGCGATCTGGTGCAACCAGGAATTCGAAGCCCTGCTGAAAAAAGGCAAGGCGACGACGGACGTGGCCGAGCGCACCAAGATCTACGAGGAAGCTCAGGTGGTGTTCAAGCGTGAGGCTCCGTGGCTGACCATCGCCCACTCCAAGGTCTTCATGCCGATGAACAAGAAGGTGTCGGGCTTCGTTATGGACCCGCTCGGCATTCATCGGTTTGACGGCGTCGACGTCACCGAATAAGTCCTGAGAAATTGAACGGCGGCGCTGGACTTCCTGCGCCGCCGTTCTATGAAGCAAGATGCTCCGTTATCTCCTCCACAAGCTCGCTTTGATCATCCCGACCGTGTTCGGCATATCGCTGGCGGCGTTCGCTTTCGTCCGGCTTCTGCCCGGCGATCCCATTCTGGCCCTGGCCGGCGAGCGCGGCGTCAGCCCCGAACGCTACGCCCAGCTCATCGAGCAGTTTGGCTACAACCGGCCTTATGTCATCCAGTACCTGGAATATATCGGCAGGGTCCTGACCGGCGATTTCGGCATATCGATTGCCACCAAGCGGCCAGTGCTCGGCGAATTCCAGGCGCTGTTTCCAGCCACGCTGGAACTGGCGACGGTGGCGTTGATCATCGCCGTCCTGCTCGGCATTCCTGCCGGTATCTTCGCGGCGGTCAAGCGCGGCTCGTGGTTCGACCAGGCGACGATGGGTGTCGCGCTGACCGGCTATTCGATGCCGATCTTCTGGTGGGGGTTGCTGCTCATCATCTTCTTCTCCGGTTATCTCGGCTGGACGCCGGTTTCCGGCCGCATCGGCCTGCAGTATTTCTTCAGGCCGACGACCGGGTTCATGCTCATCGACAGCCTGATCTCCGGCAGGAGCGGCGCTTTCAAATCCGCCGTCAGCCATTTGATCCTGCCGTCCATCGTGCTGGCGACGATCCCGCTTGCCGTCATAGCGCGCCAGACTCGCTCGGCGATGCTTGAGGTGCTGGGCGAGGACTATGTCCGCACCGCGCGCGCCAAGGGCCTGGCGCCGCGCCGTGTCATCGGGCTGCACGCTTTTCGCAACGCGCTGATTCCGGTGGTCACCACCATCGGACTGCAGGTCGGCACGTTGATGGCGGGCGCCATTCTTACCGAAACCATTTTTTCCTGGCCCGGCATCGGCAAATGGATGATCGACGCCATCGGCAAGCGCGACTATGTCGTCGTTCAGAGCGGATTGCTGATCATCGCGCTGATCGTCATGGCGGTGAACCTGATCGTCGACGTGCTCTACGCCGTCATCAATCCGCGCATCCGGGTGCAGTGAGATGACCGACGAATCCGCCGCCGAAGCCACCGCTGCCTCCATCCCGACAGGCGGCAGGCAACGCACCTTCGCCGAGTTCTGGCACTACTTCTCGATGAACACCGGCGCGGTCATCGGCCTTGTCGTGTTTTCGGCGTTGGTGCTGGTGGCGGTCTTTGCGCCGTTCGTCGCGCCGCATCCGCCCGACGAGCAGTTTCGCGATGCGCTGCTGGCGCCCCCTGCCTGGCAGCAAGGCGGCAAATCGATGTTCCTGCTCGGCACCGATGCGGTCGGCCGCGACATGCTTTCGCGGTTGATTTTCGGGGCGCGTTTCTCGCTGTTCATCGGCCTGGTGGTGGTCGTCTTCTCGCTCACCAGCGGCATCGTGCTTGGCGTGCTCGCCGGCTATTTCCGCGGCTGGGTCGACACGCTGATCATGCGCATCATGGATATTATCCTGGCCTTCCCGTCGCTGCTTCTGGCGCTGGTGCTGGTGGCGATCCTCGGCCCCGGGCTGTTCAACGCCATGCTGGCGATCGCGCTGGTGCTGCAGCCGCATTTTGCGCGTCTCACCCGCGCCGCCGTGATGGCCGAAAAGAACCGCGAATATGTCATCTCCGCCAAGGTGGCTGGTGCCGGTCATCTTCGCTTGATGGTGAGGACGATCTTGCCGAACTGCCTGGCACCGCTGATCGTGCAGGCCACCCTGTCCTTCTCCAACGCCATTCTCGAGGCTGCGGCGCTCGGCTTCCTCGGTGTCGGTGCGCAGCCGCCGACGCCGGAATGGGGCACGATGCTCGCCTCGGCGCGCGAGTTCATCCTGCGCGCGCCTTGGGTAGTGACCTTCCCCGGCCTTGCCATTCTGATCACTGTGCTTGCCATCAATCTGATCGGCGATGGTCTGCGCGATGCCTTCGATCCCAAGCTGAAGAGGTCATAATCCAATGCCTCTTCTCGAGATCAAGAACCTGACCGTTTCCTTCGACACCGCCGCTGGACCATTCATGGCGGTACAAGGCATCGACCTGTCGGTCGAACCGCGCGAGGTGTTGGCGATCGTCGGCGAATCCGGTTCCGGAAAATCAGTGGCAATGCTGGCAGTGATGGGGCTTTTGCCCAACACGGCGACGGTGAGGGCGGACCGCATGGCCTTCGACGGCATCGACCTGCTTAAGCTCGGCCCGTCCGAGCGGCGCAAGATTGTCGGCAAGGACATCTCGATGATCTTCCAGGAGCCGGTCGCCAGCCTCAACCCGTGCTTTACCGTCGGCTTCCAGATTGAGGAGGTGCTGCGCTTTCACATGGGCATGGACCGCGCCCAGCGCCGGGCACGCGCCATCGAACTGATGAAGTTGGTCGGCATCGCCGACCCTGAGGAACGGCTGGGCTCCTTCCCGCACCAGATGTCGGGCGGCCAGTGCCAGCGCGTCATGATCGCCATCGCCATCGCCTGCAATCCCAAGCTTTTGATCGCCGACGAGCCAACCACGGCCCTCGACGTCACCATCCAGAAGCAGATCCTCGATCTGCTGGTCGGCCTGCAGGCCAAATACGGCATGGGCCTGATCATGATCACCCACAATATGGGGGTGGTTGCCGAGACCGCCGACCGTGTCATCGTCCAATACAAGGGCCGCAAGATGGAAGAGGCCGACGTGCTGTCGCTGTTCGAATCCCCCAAGAGCAATTACACGCGCGCGCTCCTGTCGGCGCTGCCGGAAAACGCCGTCGGCGACCGGTTGCCTACTGTTTCCGACATGCTGTTCGAGCCGGCCCCATCTGTAGTCGCAGCCCGATCCGCGGGAGGAACCGCCACATGAGCGTGACGGTAGTCGAAGGCAAGAACATCGTGCGCGACTATCATGTCGGCGGCGGGCTTTTCCGCCCCTCCCGTACGGTTCACGCGGTCAAGGGTGTTTCGTTCAGCGTCGACAAGGGCAAGACGCTGGCCATCGTCGGCGAGAGCGGCTGCGGCAAGTCAACGCTCGCCCGCATCATCACCCTGATCGACCCGGCGACCTCCGGCGAGCTTTTCATCGACGGCAAGAAGGTAGACATCGCGAGGGACGGCCTGTCGAAGGAAATGCGCCGCAAGGTGCAGATTGTCTTCCAGAACCCCTATGGTTCGCTCAATCCACGCCAGAAGATCGGCGACGTGCTTGGCGAACCGCTGCTCATCAACACCGACAGCACGGCCGGCGAGCGGCGCGATCTCGCCATGAAGATGCTGAAAAAGGTCGGTCTCGGCCCCGAGCACTACAATCGCTACCCGCATATGTTTTCGGGCGGCCAGCGCCAGCGCATCGCCATTGCCCGCGCGCTGATGCTCAACCCCAGCCTCCTGGTGCTGGACGAGCCGGTCTCGGCACTTGATCTTTCGGTGCAGGCGCAGGTTCTGAACCTGCTCGCCGACCTCCAGGATGAGTTTCAACTGACCTATGTTTTCATCAGCCACGACCTGTCGGTGGTGCGCTATATCGCCGACGATGTGATGGTGATGTATTTCGGCGAAGCGGTCGAATACGGCTCGCGCGACGAGGTCTTCTCCGACCCCAAGCACAGCTATACCAGGACGCTGTTCGCGGCGACGCCGCGTGCCGACGTCGCCAGCATCAAGGCAAGATTGGCGAAAAAGAAGGCCGCCTGATCCGGCGAGGTTTGCCGGCCGGCTACCGCTTCTCGATCCCCGGAATGCCGGAGATCTGCTCGGCGAGAAAGTCGACCAGTAGCCGCACCCGGGCAATGCCCGCACGCTCCGGAACGATCAGCATGCTCAGCGGGACGGGAGGCGGAAAATAGCCCGGCAGGATAATTTCCAGCCGGCCGGCCGCCAGAAGATCGTCGACAAGCCAGTGGTGGGCGGGTGCGATACCGCGTCCGGCGACAAGGGCTTTGCGCGCAGCAAGCCCATGGTCGACCCGAAATCGGCCGCCAAAGGGCACCGCAAAGCGCTCGCCGCCCGGCCCCTGCAGGGCGAGCGTGTCGCTTCCCGCGATGTTCGACATCCGAATGCCTTCATGGCCAGGCAGATCCTGCGGGACAGCCGGTCTGCCCCGGGCCGCCAGATAGGCCGGCGCCGCCACCAGCAGACGCCGGGACTGACCGAGCGCCCGCAGCTTCATCGAGCTGTCGGTGAGCGGACCGAGGCGAAGCGCGATGTCGACGCCCTCCCGCACAAGGTCGATGCGCTCGTCGGTTAGGCTGAGATCGATGCCGATGTCGGGATAACGGTCCTGAAAGGCGAAGATCAGCCGGCTGACGTGCAAGACGCCGAGCGCCGCCGTGCAGGATATCCGGATCGTGCCAGCCGATGCGCCGCGCGTGCCTCGCGCCTCATCGCCGGCCTGCTCAACGAGGCGCAGGATCTGGACGCTGTCGGCATAGTAACGGCTGCCTTCATCGGTCATCGTGACACGCCGGGTGGTCCTGCTGAGCAAGGGCACGCCGACGGCCTCCTCGAGCTCCCGCAGATGCCGCGTGACCGTCGACTGACCAACTCCGAGCTCGCGCGCCACCGCCGAGAGGCTGCCGCGCTCGGCGACGCGAACGAAGGTGCGCATGCGCTCGAGGGTGACGTCCGATTTATCCATTATTCGGCATTATCTTATACATTTCCGACATATAGTGGATTAGCCGACGGCTGGCTACCTTTGGTGTCTATCGTCCTTCTTCGGAGTAGACCCATGAAAGTCCTGCTTGTTTTTGCTCATCCTGAACCGAATTCGCTCAACGGCGCACTGCGTGACGTCGCCATCAGGGAGCTCGAGACCCAAGGCCACGAGGTGCGGGTGTCTGACCTCTATGCCGATGGCTGGAAATCCGAGGTGGACCGTGCCGACTTTCCGTCGTGGCCGCCCGAAGCACGCTTCCTGCCGGCCGGCGCCTCCAAAAAAGCTTTTGCGAGCGGCACTCTGACCGATGACGTCAAAGCGGAGATCGACAAGCTGCTATGGGCCGACACCCTGATCCTCCAGTTTCCCCTGTGGTGGTACGCCATGCCGGCGATCCTCAAGGGCTGGGTCGATCGGGTGTATGCCTACGGCTTCGCCTATGGCGTCGGCGAGCACAGCGATAAGAGGTGGGGTGACCGCTTTGGCGAGGGAACGCTCGCCGGCAAGCGCGCGATGCTAATCGTTACCACCGGCGGCTGGGAGGAGCATTATTCCGCCCGCGGCGTCAACGGCCCGATCGACGACCTGCTGTTCCCGATCAACCACGGGATTCTATACTATCCGGGCTACGACGTGCTTCCGCCGTTCGTGGTCTACAGGGTGGACCGTTTCGGGGAGGCCGATTTCGAGCCTGTCGCGGAGCGACTGCGCGAAAGGATGCGGACGCTCGAGACAATCCAGCCCATTCCTTATCGGCAGCAGAATGGCGGCGATTACCTGATCCCAAGCATGCAGTTGCGCCCCGGCTTGGAGAACCCGGGTGCGACCGCCTTCGCCCTTCACGAGGATCGCGCCGGCGCCGCCGGCCAGCCCGATCAGGACAGCCGGGCAATGATGGTGCGAAGCGCCTCGCCGAAGCGCCGGACTTCCTCGATCGTATTGTAATGCACCAGCGAGGCGCGGACGGCGCCGCTGTCCATGCTGAGGTTGAGCCGCTTCATCAGGCGCGGCGCATACATGTGGCCGTCGCGAATGCCGATCTGCATCTCGGCCATCTCCTGGACGATCCTCTGCGGCGACAGCGTGCCGATGTTGAAGCAGAAGGTCGGCACGCGCTCGCGGAGGCGTGCCTCTTCGGCCACGCCGTAGATCGTCGCGCCGCAATCTTTGAGCACCGCCAGCATTTCGCGCGCCAGCACCTGCTCGTAATCGCGAATGGCATTCATACCGGCGACGATGTTGTCGCGGCGCGATCGGTTATTGGCTGGAGCGAAATTGCGGCCGATCGATTCGAGATAGCGCACCGCGGCATCCATGCCGGAGACGTTCTCGTAGATGAAGGTGCCGGCCTCGATCTTATAGGGCGGCTCGTCGGGAATGAAGTCCTCGCGGAAGGTCGGCAGACGCTTCAGCGTTTCGAAGCGGCCCCACAGGAAGCCCATATGCGGCGAGAAATTCTTGTAGCCGGAGCAGACCAGATAGTCGCAGTCCCATGCCTGCACATCGATCAGCCCGTGCGGGCCGTAATGCACGCAGTCGAGGAACACTTCGGCGCCTGCCGCATGCGCGATCCCAGCCACTGAAGCAACGTCGACGATCGAGCCGATCGAATGCGCCGTCACCGTGCAGGCCACGAGGCGGGTGCGCTCGGAGACCAGCGGGCGCAAATCGTCGACATGCAGATTGCCGTCCTCGCGCATCCGCCACCATTTGAACTTGGCGCCGGCGGGTGCCAGCGCCAGCCACGTCGCGATATTGGCATCGTGATCCATGTCGGTGATGACGATCTCGTCACGCTCCCCGTTTGGTCGCTCAGAAAGCATCTGGCCGATGCCGAGGCTGACCAGGCGGATGAACGAAGTGGCGTTCATGCCGAAACAGATCTCCGCCGGGTTGGTGGCGTTGATCAGCAAGGCCACGCTTTCGCGCGCGCCGGCGACGGCTTGATCGACGGTGACGCTGCGGCCGTAGCGGCCGCCGCGCTGCACATTATGCGCGACCAAATGGTTGGTGACCGCGTCGAGCACACTTTGCGGGATCTGCGCGCCGGCGGCATTGTCCATGAAGATGAAGTCGCCGGCCTGCTGCAAGGCGGGAAACATGGCGCGGATCGTCTCGACCGGGAAAGCTGCGGCATCGCCCGTTTTCGAAATCTGATGCTGGTTCAAGGTCGTCTCCTGCGAAGTGCGCTGACAGATTCAGCGGGTCTTTTCGGTTTGAAATCGGCGTTCAAGGAGGCTGACGAGACGGACCATCGGCCAGAGAAAGATGAGATAGACCAGCGCGGCGCCGATCAGCGGTGAGGGGTTGGCATAGAGCGATTGCGCGTTGGTCGCTTCCTTCAGCAGTTCGGGCAGCGCCACGGTGGAGGCGAGCGAGGTGTCCTTGAACATCGAAACGCAGTTGCTGGTCATCGGTGGAATGACGACGCGGATCGCCTGCGGCAGCACTACCTTGCGCAAGGTCAGCAAGAACGGCAGGCCGAGCGCCTGCGCCGCCTCGAACTGGCCGCGCGGAATGCTTTCTATGCCGGAGCGGAACACCTCGGCCGAATAGGCCGCCATGATGATGGCGAACGCCATCACCGCGGAAGTCCAAGACGACAGGCGTATGCCGAGAAACGGCAGCGCATAGTAGATCAGGATCAGCACGACCAGCACCGGCATCGCCCGGAAAATGTCGATGTAGCCGACAGCCAGCAGCCGAAGCGGCTTTGGCGCATAGAGCCGTACCAGGCTGATCGCGAGGCCGACGGGAATACCGATGCCGATGCTCATGATTCCGAGCAGCAGCGTGTTCAGGAAGCCGCGCAGCAGTGCCGGCAGGCTGGAGATCATGACGTCGGCGTTGAAGAAGGTGTCCAGCAGCGACATCGCAGCATTCCCGAAACGTTTGGCGTCCCGCGACGCTCGAGCCCGAGCCCGAAATCCGAAATCGTGCCGGCACCGAAAGCCGGCACGACATTTAAGCGCGAACTGCCGCTCAGGCCTTCGGCATAGGCATTTCCTTGACGGTCGAGGAATCGGCCGGTGCGTCGCTGCCGAACCATTTCTTGTGGATCGCGGCCAGCGTGCCATCCGTCTTCATCGCGGTCAGCGCGTCGTTCAGCTTGCCGAGCAACGGGTGGTCCTTGGTCATCATCAGGCCGTACTGCTCGCCGGTCTTGATGCGCTCTTTTACGGCGAGATCCTTCATCCTGGTGAAAGAATATTCCAGGCCCGGAATATCGCTGACCGCCGCATCGACGCGGCCGGAGCTGAGATCGAGCAGCAAATTCTGCTGCGTGTCGTAGCCCTTGACGTCACTGAACCCGTCCGCTTCCTGGTGCGCCTTGACCCAGGTTTCGCCGGTCGAGCCGGACAGCACGCCGACGATCTTGCCCTTGAGGTCGGCCTCGGCCTTGATTGGGCTATCGGCCTTCGCGGCGATGCCCATGTCGGAATCATAGTAGGGTTGCGTGAACGACTGCGACTTCAGCCGCTCCGGCGTGATGGTGATCGACGAAATGGCGACGTCGATGCGCTTAGAGGTGGTGGCGGCGAACAGCGCCTGGAAACCGAGGTCGGCGATGTCAGTGGTCATGCCGATACGCTTTGCCGCTTCGTTGATGATGTCGACTTCGAAACCCTCGAATGTACCGCTCTCGTTCTTGTATTCAAAAGGCGGATTGGTCGGATAGGCGCCGACATTCAGCGTGCCTTCGGCATAGGCCGGGCCGCCGGCGATGCCGATGGCGGCAGCAACAAGAAGCAGGTTGCGACGGGTGAAGTTCATTTTCGTTCCCTCTGGTTGTGATCGGACGGGTTGGCCCCGCACGGTTTTGATACGCCAAGTAACCGGACTGCCGGAAAGCCCTCCCGGCACGGCAGTCGTAAGACATCGGATGCTATCCAAAGTACCGCGCTTTTCAAGGCGAAAGTTTTAAGCTTAAAAAATTGCCGCGTGCTGCCATCAGTCCGGAATAACCGCCGTGGCCTGGATCTCAACCTTGGCGCGATCCTCGACCAACGCCATCACCTGCATGGCGGCCATCGCCGGAAAATGCCGGCCGATCACCTCGCGATAGACCTCGCCGATCCCCTTGAGATTGGCCAAATATTCCGCCTTGTCGGTAAAGTACCAGGTCATCGAGGTGATATGCTGCGGCTTGGCGCCGGCCTCGGCGAGCACGGCGACAATATTGGCCAGCGTCTGCTTCACCTGGCCGACAAGATCGTCGGTCTCGAAGCGGCCCTGCCCGTTCCAGCCGACCTGCCCGCCGACGAAGACAAGCTGCCCACGCGCGGCGACGCCATTGGCGTAGCCGACGGGTTTCGCCCAGCCTTCCGGCTGCAGGATGGTGTGCATATCAAAGCCTCCCAATGCTCAAATCCGGTCGCTCAAAACTCAAAGACAATCAATTCTTCCACACAAACTCCGGTCTCAGGCCGCTCCCATCACTTGCCGTGCAATCACCACCTTCTGCACGTCCGACGCTCCCTCGTAGATGCGCAGTGCCCGGATCTCGCGATACAGTCTTTCGACGATATGGCCCCTGCGGACGCCGTCGCCGCCATGCAGCTGCACAGCCCTGTCGATCACCTCCTGCGCCTTGTCGGTGGCGAACAGCTTGGCCATCGCCGCTTCGCGGGTGACACGGGCGGTCCCCATGTCCTTGGTCCAGGCGGCGCGGTAGACCAACAAGGCGGCGGCATCGACATCCAGCGCCATCTCGGCGATGTGGCCCTGCACCATCTGCAGCTCGGCCATCGCTGCACCGAACAGCCTGCGCTCGGCCACTCTTTTGATGCTTTCGTCCAGCGCGCGCCGGGCAAAGCCGAGCGCAGCTGCCCCGACCGTCGAACGGAACACGTCGAGCACCGACATGGCGATGCGAAAACCATCACCGGGTTTGCCGATCAGCGCCGAGGCTGGAACGCGGGCATTGTCGAAAGACAGCCGGGCGAGCGGGTGCGGCGCGATCACCTCCAGCCGCTCGGCGATGGTCAGGCCCTTTGTCTCGGCCGGCACGATGAACGCCGAAAGCCCCTTGGCACCGGGCGCTTCGCCAGTACGGACAAAGACAACATAAAAGTCAGCGATACCGCCGTTGGAGATCCAGGTTTTTTCGCCGGATAGGATATAGCTATCGCCGTCACGCGTGGCCGTCATTTCCATATTGGCAACGTCCGAGCCCGAACGCGCCTCCGACAGTGCGAAAGCCGAAATCGCCTTGCCGGCCCGTGTCTTCCCCAGCCAGTGCTGCTGGTCTGGCGTGCCGAACAGGCTGAGCGCGCCGGTGCCGAGCCCTTGCATGGCGAAGGCGAAATCGGCCAGCCCGTCATGCCGGGCCAGCGTTTCGCGCGTGAGGCACAATGTGCGCACGTCGAGTGCTGCAGGGTTTTCGGTGTCGAGCGCTGTCGGTTTCAGCCAGCCATCCCGGCCGAGCTTGGCCACCAGCTCGCGGCAGGCTGCGTCGACATCGTCATGCGCGACCGGCAGGTTCTTGGCGCACCATGCCTCCAGCCGCTCTGCCAACTCGCGGTGATGGTCCTCGAAAAACGGCCAGGTGAGGAAGGAACGGTCAGGCATTTCTGCCTCCACAGTTCTCCGGCGCTGGCGCTCCACGGCGCCCCCCTCTGTCCTGCCGGACATCTCCCCCTCTAGGGGGGAGATTGGCGGCTTCGCTGCCACTGCTCTCCCGGCGATGTTGGAGATTGGCGAAAGCGGGCCTGACATCCAATCTCCCCCCTTGAGGGGGAGATGGCCGGCAGGCCAGAGGGGGGTGCTGTCTTGCCAGCGTGCCCATGGAAGCGATCATCCTCAATCCCCCTCGAACACCGGCTTCTCCTTGGCGACGAAAGCCTTGTAGGCCCGTTCGAAATCGCGGGTCTGCATGCTGATCGCCTGCGCCTGCGCTTCCGCCTCGATAGCCTGGTCGAGGCCCATCGACCACTCCTGGTTCAGCTGCGTCTTGGTCATGCCATGGGCGAAGGTTGGGCCGGAAACGATGCGCGCGGCCATGTCGAGCGCGTCGGCCTCGAGCGTTGCGGCATCGACCAGCCGATTGTAGAAGCCCCAGCGCTCGCCTTCCTCGGCGCTCATCGTGCGGCCGGTATAGAGCAGTTCGGCGGCGCGACCCTGGCCAATGATGCGCGGCAGGATCGCGCAGGCGCCCATGTCGCAGCCGGCAAGGCCGACGCGGCTGAACAGGAAAGCCGTTTTTGCCTGTGGCGTGGCGATGCGGATGTCGGAGGCCATGGCGATAATCGCGCCGGCGCCGACCGCCACGCCGTCGACCGCCGCAATAATCGGCTTGCCGCAATTCAGCATCGCCTTGACGAAATCGCCGGTCATGCGAGTGAAGGCGAGCAGCGCCTTCATGTCCATCTTGACCAGTGGGCCGATGATTTCGTGGACATCGCCGCCCGAGCAGAAATTGCCGCCATTGGGAAGGAACACCACCGCATCGACGTCGTCGGCATAGACGAGATCGCGAAAAGTGTCGCGCAATTCGGCATAGCTGTCGAAGGTCAGCGGGTTCTTGCGCTCCGGCCGGTCAAGCCGGATCTTTGCGATTTTGCCTTCAACCTGCCAGAGGAAATGCTTCGGCTTGCGGCCGGCTATCTTTGCCATTCCCGTCCCTCCCAATTGCTGCGGAAGGAGGTCAGCATGCCGGTCAGCCGGCGCGCCTCGTCCTCGCTCACATTGCCCAGCAATTCGCCGACCCATTTTTCATGCGCGGCGGCGATCACGGCGAAAGTCTTCGATCCCTCTTCCGTCAGCCGTACCATCGAGGTGCGGCGGTCGCCATTGCGTCGGGCTCGCATCACCAGCCCTTCCGAGACCAGCCGGTCGATGATGCCCGTGACATTGCCGTTGGACACTAGCAGGAAGCGCGACAGGTCGCTCATCAGCATGCCCTCGGGCGCCCTGTAGAGCGCGGCCATCACGTCGAAGCGTGGCAGCGTTGTGTTGAATTCTTGCCGCAAGCGTTCGCGCAGCTCGGCCTCGATGGTGCGCGAGGCGCGCAGCAAGCGTATCCACAGCCGCAGGCGGTCCTTGCCGGGTCCGGACGGGGCGGGCAGGGGACCGGCTACCATGTCTCACCTCCGGAGATCGAAATCGTTTGTCCGGTGATCGACCCGGCGGCGTCGCTACACAGATAGAGCACGGCGGCTGCAATTTCCTCTGGCTGGATGAAGCGGCCTTGCGGGTTGGTCTCGGCAAGGCTTGTCCGCGCCTGCTCGGCCGAGCGGCCGGTCGTTTCGAGGATGCGCCGAACGGCGCCTTCCAGCATTTCGGTTTCGACGAAACCCGGGCACACCGCATTTACGGTCACGCCGGACTTCGCGGTCTCGACGGCGAGTGCCCGCATCAGACCGACGACGCCATGCTTGGCTGCGACATAAGCTGCAACATAGGGATAGCCTTTCAGTCCGGCGGTGGAAGCGATGAAGATGATACGGCCCGTCTTGCGCGCGGCCATGCCGGCCAGCGCCGGCTTCACCGTCAGGAACACACCGGTCAAGTTGACGTCGAGCGTGCGCTGCCAGTCTGCCAGCGAGGTCCGCTGCGCCGAGGCGCTGCCGGACATGCCGGCATTGGCAACGACGACGTCTAACGGTCCGCGTGCCGCTTCCGCGTCCTCGTAGAGCGACGCCATCGATGCCTCGTCGGTGACGTCGGCGGCAATGGCGAAGATGCGCTTGTTCTGAGCGGCGACCTCGGCAAGCGGCTCCACGCGCCGGCCACAGATGGTCACATCGATGCCTGCGCCGGCCAGCGCCAGCGCGATCGCCCGGCCGACGCCGGAGCCGCCGCCGGTGACCAGCGCATGTCGCCCTGAAATCGCTGCGGCGGAACTCATACTTTCAACCCCGCCGCCGCTTCGCGCTCGGCCAGCCGGTAGAGTTGGTCGCGGCCGGGCAGATAGGGATCCGGCCATTTGACGCCGCGATCGCCAAGCGTGACCGCCGCATGCAGCGTCCAGTAGGGATCGGCAAGATGCGGCCTTGCCAGTGCGACGAGGTCGGCGCGGCCGGCCATCAGGATCGAGTTGACATGGTCCGGCTCGTAGATATTGCCGACCGCCATGGTCGCCATGCCGACTTCGTTGCGGATGCGGTCGGAAAATGGCGTCTGGAACATGCGGCCATAGACCGGTCTTGCCACGGCCGAAGTCTGGCCGGCCGACACGTCGCAGATGTCGACTCCGGCTTCATGCAGCTGCCGCGCGATCTCGACCGCATCGGCCGGCGTCACGCCCTCGATGCCGAGCCAGTCATTGGCGGAGATGCGCATCGAGATCGGCTTTTCAGCCGGCCATACGGCGCGCACCGCATGAAAGATTTCCAAGGGATAGCGCATGCGGTTTTCCAACGAGCCGCCATAGGAGTCGGTGCGCCGGTTGGTCAAGGGTGTGATGAAGGAGGACAGGAGATAGCCGTGCGCGGCGTGGATTTCGAGCATGTCGAAGCCGCAGCGCGCCGCCATCTCGGCCGAAGCGACGAACTGCTCGCGCACCGTATCCATGTCGGCGCGGTCCATCGCCTTCGGCACCTGGTTCTGCGGCGACCACGGCACGGAAGATGCCGCCATGACGGGCCAATTGCCCGAGGTCAGCGGCACGTCGGTTCCCTGCCAGCCGAGCCGGGTCGATCCCTTGGCGCCGGAATGGCCGATCTGCGCACAGATTTTGGCTTCGGTTTCGGCATGGACGAACTCGACCAGCCGCTTCCAGGCGACCTCATGCTCGGGCGCATAGAAACCGGGGCAGCCTGGCGTGATGCGGCCTTCCGGGCTGACACAGGTCATCTCGATGTAGAGGAGAGCGGCACCGCCCTTGGCCCGTTCGGCATAGTGGGCGAAATGCCAGTCGGTCGGACAGCCGTCGACCGCCTTGTACTGCGCCATCGGCGAGACGACGATACGGTTCTGCAGCGCCATGTCGCGCAGCCGGAACGGCGCAAACATCGGCGCGCGACGCAGACTGTTGCCGCCGGCACCGGCCTGACGTTGGAACCATTCCTCGGCGCCGGCCAGCCATTCGGCATCGCGCAGCCGCAAATTCTCGTGACTGATGCGCTGCGAACGTGTCAGCAGCGAATAATTGAACTGCACCGGATCGAGGCCGAGATAGCGCTCGACCTCCTCGAACCATTCGAGCGAATTGCGTGCCGCCGACTGCAGCTTCAGCACTTCGGTGCGGCGGGCGTCCTCATATTTGCGGAAGGCTGCCTCGAGGTCCGGCTCGGACTCGACATAATCGGCCAGCGCCACCGCGCTTTCCAGCGCCAGCTTGGTGCCGGACCCGATCGAGAAATGCGCGCTCGCCGCCGCGTCGCCCATCAGCGCCAGGTTCTTGTAGGACCAGCGTTCGCACAAGACGCGCGGGAAATTGATCCAGGCCGAGCCGCGGATATGATTGGCATTGGTCATCAGCGCGTGGCCGCCGAGATGGCGGGCAAAGATGCGCTCGCAGACGGCAATCGATTCCTGCTGAGACATCGCGCCGAAGCCGAAGCGTTGCCAGGTCTGCTCGCTGCATTCGACGATGAAGGTCGCGGTATCGCTGTCGAACTGGTAGGCATGCGCCCAGACCCAGCCATGTTCGGTTTTCTCGAAGATGAAGGTGAAGGCGTCGTCGAATTTCTGACGGGTGCCGAGCCAGACGAACTTGCATTTGCGGACATCGATATCGGGCTTGAACACGTCGACGAAGGCGCCCCGCGCTTTCGAGTTCAGCCCATCGGCGGCGACGACCAGATCGTGCGTCTCCATATATGGCTTGGGATCGGCGATGTCGGTCTCGAAGACCAGCTTGACGCCGAGTTCGCGCGCCCGCCGCTGCAGCAGCGTGAGCAGCCGCTTGCGGCCGATGCCGCAAAACCCGTGACCGGTCGAGACCGTGCGCACGCCGTCATGGATAACGGCGATATCGTCCCAATAGGCAAAATGCTTGCGGATCCAGACGGCGCTGACCGGGTCGTTCCTGGTCAGGTTCTCCAGCGTTTCGGCCGACAGCACGACGCCCCAGCCGAACGTATCGTCGGCACGGTTGCGCTCGAACACCGTCACCTCATGCGCCGCATCCCGGAGCTTCATCGAGATGGCAAAGTAGAGGCCGGCTGGTCCGCCGCCGAGAACCGCAACTTTCATCGTGCGATCTCCTCTTCGCTTCTGTTTGTCGAGTTTACGCCTGAGGAAAATTAATTCAAGCTTGAAGTTTCAAGATTGAAACAATCCGCCCCGGATAACTCGCCTTGCCAGCAGTCGGCTCCGCAGGCTAGGGACTCCCGGGCTATTTTTCCGGGTTCTTCGGGCTCCACAGCACCGTTTCTGCATCCTTTTCATAGGCCATGCCATTGGGATAGCTGATCGCTTCCAACTGCAAGCCCCAAGGGGCCTGGAAGTAAAGGATGGCCTGGCCGGCGGCGGGGCCTTCGGTAACCGGCAGCGGTCCCATTCGCGTCTTGACGCCCTTGCCGTCAAGATAGGCTTTTGCGGCGGCGATGTCGTCGACATAGAAGGCGATATGGAAGCCGCCTATGTCGCTGTTGCGAGGCGTCAGGTCCTTCTGGTCCGGCGCGGTGTATTTGAACAGCTCGATGTTCGACCCGTGTCCGCAGCGGACCAGGGTGATCTCCTCGATCACCGCCTTGGGATCGACGCCCAGCAGATCCTGCATGAATGTGCCCTTGTCGTCGGCGAACGGGCCGAACGACATCGCCTTCTTGCAGCCAACCACTTCGGTGAAGAAATCGACCGCCTGCTGCATGTCGGGGACGGTGACGCCGGTGTGGTCGTGGCCACGCATGCCGGGTATGGAACTGGCGCAAGCGGTGCTGATGCTTCCCAGCACGGTGGCTGCAAGCGTCGCATATCGGATCGCATTCTTCATATCAGTCATCCTCCATAGCGGGACATTTTGCCGGGCGCACGCCCGAGGCCCGCTCTTCGGCGTGCGAATAGGATTGTGCTTCATGCCGGCGCCTTTGGGGCGGGAAGCAGCCAGGCGTCATCGATCTCGGGCAGCGGAATGGCGGCGAGGAGGTCGCGCGTGTAGGCCTGCCGCGGGTGCTCGAACAAAGTATCCGTCGCGCTGGCTTCGACGATCGCGCCTTCGCGCATGACGATCACTTGTCGGCAGAGCCTCCGGATCACCGACAGATCGTGGCTGATAAAGGCAACGGTCAGGCCCATTTCGGCGGCGAGTTTTTCCAGCAACGTCAGGATCTGCGCCTGGGTCGACACGTCGAGGCCGGAGACGATTTCGTCGGCCAGCACGAATTTCGGCGACAGCGCCAGTGCGCGGGCAATGCCGACGCGCTGGCGCTGGCCGCCCGACACTTCGTGACGGTAGCGGCCGGCAAAGCTCTGCGGCAGGCCGACGCGCTGCAGCGCCTCCGCGACGCGTGCCTTGAGATTGTCGCCAAGCCCGTTCTGCTTGAGGGGTGCTGCAATGATGCTGAAGATGGTGCGGCGCGGGTTGAGCGACGACATCGGATCCTGGAAGATCATCTGCAGATTGCGGCGCAGCGGCCGGAGCTCGGCCTCAGGCAGATGTGTGATGTCGCGGCCGTCGAACATGACGTTGCCGGCACTGGGCTCCAGCAGGCGCACCAAGGCACGGCCGAGCGTCGATTTGCCGGAGCCGGATTCGCCGACGATGCCGGTCACCGATCCCCTTGGCAGGTCGAAATCCAGGCCCTTCAGGATCTCGGCCAGCGGCGCCCGGCCGATCAGCGGTTTGCGCGTCATATCGGGCAACGCAACCTTCAACCCGCGCACGGAAAACAGCGGCTCAACCATGCGGTCGCCTCCATGCCTGATCGGCGGCGGCGATCTCCGCGGCCAGCCCGGCCAGCACCTTGTCGTCGACCGGCTTCAGCGAGGCGAACGGATCGGTGTAGCGCGGCGTCGCCGCCATCAGCGCCAGCGTATAAGGGTGCTGGGGTGCGGCGAACAGCGCTGCGGTATCGGCCTCTTCCACCACCTTGCCAGCATAGAGCACCGAAACTTTCTGGCTGATCTTGGCAACCACACCGAGATCGTGAGTAACGAACAGGATCGCCGTGCCGTGCTCGCGCTGTAATTGCGCGATCAGCCGCAAGATCTGTTTCTGCACGGTCACGTCGAGCGCGGTCGTCGGCTCGTCGGCGACGATCAGCCTTGGTTCGGCTGCAAACGCCGCGGCGATCAGCACGCGCTGCCGCATGCCGCCGGACAGCTCGTGCGGATAGCATTTGAGCACGCGCTCGGGGTCGCGGATCTGCACCTCGTCCAGCAATTGGCGGATGCGTGCATCGGCCTTCTCACCGCTCCAGCCGAGGATGCGCACCAGCCGGTCGGTCATTTGCGGGCCGATGCGCCGTGACGGATTGAGCGCCGTCAGCGGGTCTTGCGGGATCAGCGCCGTGCGCGCGCCGATCAGGGTGCGCCTTGCCTTGGGTGCCAGCCGGCCCAGATCCTCGCCTTCGAGCAGCATATCGCCTTCGACGATGCGCACGCTCGGTGGCAGCACGCCGAGCACGGCCTTGCCGATCATCGTCTTGCCGGCGCCGCTCTCGCCGACCAGCGCGCGGACTTCTCCGGGCTCGACGGCGAGCGACACCGAGCGCAGCACGCGCAAGCCATTAGGCAGCACCGCGCTAAGGTTGCGTATGTCCAGGCAGGGTTTCGCAGGCGCGTTCATCGCAGCACCGGATCGAAACGCGCCCTGAGGCCCTCGCCGAACTGGCTGAACGACAGCACCGTCAGGATCAGCGTGACCAGCGGGAACACCAGCACCCACCAGGCCTGATGGATCGACAGGCGGCCCTCGGCGATGATGCCGCCCCAGGTCGGGTCGTCTGTCGAGATCGACAGATTGACGAAGGACAGGATCGCCTCGACGATGACGGCAATGCCCATCTCCAGCGACAGCAGCGCCACAATCGACGGCACCACATTGGGCAGCACCTCGCGCAGCATGATGCCGATGCGGCCATAGCCGGCGATGCGGGCGTTCTCGACATAGTCCATGCGCGACTGACCCATGGTCTCGGCGCGGATCACCCGGCAGAAGCGCGTCCAGTCGATGACGGCGATGGCGATGATGACCGAGCTCAAGCCGGTGCCGAGCACGGCGACCAGAAGGATGGCAAACAGCACCGGCGGAAACGCCATCCAGACATCGACGATACGCGAGATGATGCGGTCGGCCCAGCCGCCGAAATAGCCGGCGATCAGGCCGAGCGCCGAGCCGACCAGGCAGGCGGCAAAGGCCGCCGCGAAGGCGACGATGAAGGCGATGCGCGCACCGAAGATCAGCCGTGACAACAGATCGCGGCCGAGGCTGTCGGTGCCGAGCCAGTAGCCGGGCTCGGCACCGCCCAGCCAGAACGGCGGCAGGCGCTCCAGCATCAGATCCTGCGCCAGCGGGTCCTGCGGTGCGACCAGCGGCGCAAAAATTGCGGCCAGCAGCGCAATCAGCAGCCAGCCGCCGGCCAGCCACAGGCGGGCGCGCGAGCCATGTCTTGAAATGCGGGCCTCATCCATGGCGCAGCCTCGGATTGAGCAACGCGTACATCATGTCGACGGCAAGGTTGATCAGCACGAACAACAGCGCGAAGACCAGCACGATGCCCTGGATCAGCGGCAGGTCGCGATTGATGACGGCATCGATCGCCATATTGCCGAGACCTTCATAGGAAAACAGCCGTTCGACGATGACCGTGCCGCCGATCAGAAAGGTAAACTGCACGCCGACCAGAGTGAGCGTCGGCAGCGCCGCGTTCTTCAACGCCTCGCGCAGGATGACCTGCGTTTCCGAAAAGCCCTTTACCCGCGCCAGCACGACATAGTCGAGGTCGAGCACTTCCTTCAGCGACTGTTTCAGCAGCTGCGAGATGATCGCGGCCAGCGGCAGCGCCAGCGCGATCGCCGGCATCAGCATGTGTGCCAGCAGGTCCCTGGTCAGGTCGAAGCGCAGTCGCACGATGCTTTCGAACAGATAGAATTGCGTGGCGAAGGGCAGGTCGAGTTGCGGCGACACCCGGCCGGAAATGTGGAACACCGGCACCAGCACGCCGAACAACAAGATCAGCACCAGACCCCACAGGAAATCGGGAATCGAGAGCGCCGCACCACTGGCAATGTCGATGCCGGCCTCGACCGCGGTGCCGCGCTCGCGCGCGCCGAGGATCGCCATCGTGCCGCCGATCGCCATCGCCATCACAAGCGCGACGGAGGCGAGCTCCAGCGTCGCCGGGAGGCGATTGAAGACCAGCCCCAGCACATCCTGCCGCAGTGAGATCGACGTGCCGAAATCGCCTCTGACTACGCCGGACAGCCAGATGAAGAATTGCTGGACGATCGTCTTGTCCAGCCCGTACAGCGCGCGCAGCCGCGCGATGTCGGCATCGGTGGCGCCGGGCGGCAGCATCATCGCGATCGGATCGCCGGGGGCGACGCGGATGACGATAAAGACGACGACGGCCACGCCGAACAGCGTGATCGCCATCGTCAGAAGACGGATCAGGAATCTTTGCAGCAGCATGGTCGCCTGTATGCCTGGCGGAAAAGGCGCGCCGTCGTTGCAGACGGCGCGCGTTAGTCCCGGGCCGATCTCAGGCAGGGCTCATCAGCGCCGGCAACAGCGCGCCCGACACATGCTGCACGACATTGACGCCCTTGGCATGCACGATCGGCTGCGCATACTGGATCAGCGGCAGCACATAGGCCTGCTCGGCGATGTATTTGTCGACGGCCTTCCAGCCGGCAATGCGCTTGGCCTCGTCCTTCTCGCCCCATAGCGGGTTGATCATGTCGATCAGGTCCTGGCTGTCCCACACCGAATGCGGGCTTGGGCCATACATGGCAAAGCCGGTGGACGTGGTGGGATCGCCGATGGCATTGCCCCAATTGTAGAAGGCTGCCGGCGCCAGCTTGTCGGCGGCGCGCAGCTCGTAGTGCTTGGCAATTTCGTAGACCTCGATCGTCGCCTCGATGCCGACCTTGCGCCACATGCCGACGATCGCCTGGATCATCTCGTAATCCTTGGGCTTGAAGCCCTTGGTCGTCTGGATCGTGAACTTGACCGGCTTTTCCGGCGAATAGCCGGAGGCGGCCAGCAATTCCTTGGCCTTTTCCGGGTTATGTTCGACCTTGATCGACGCATCGTAGGCAGCGTATTCCGGCGTCTCCAGCGTACCGATCGGCTGGCCGTAGCCGCGCAACAGCCGGTCGACCAGCAGCTTCTTGTCGACCGCCATCACCGCCGCCTGGCGCACGTTCTTGTCCAGCATCACATCGATGTCGTTGAAAAAGATCATGCCGATGTCGGAAACGTTCTTGCACGAGCCGGCAAGCCCGTCCTTGGCGATCAGGCGGTCATATTCCTCATAGGGGATTTCGAGCGTCACCTGCGAGGAACCGGACTCGATCTCGGCGACGCGGCTCGCCGCATCGGTGACGAACTTGATGGTCACGTTTTTGAAGGCCGGCTTGCCACCCCAATAGTTAGGGTTGGCCTTGAGCCGCAGGAAGGCGTTGCGCTCGAATTTGTCGACCATATAGGGCCCGGTGCCGATCGGAGCTTTCTCGAAGCCTTCGGCGCCGACCTTCTCGTAATAGGCCTTCGGCATGATGTAGCCGGTCAGGAACGACATCCATTTGAAATACACCGGGTCGAATTGCACGACATCGCCGGTGATCTTGTTGCCGTCGATCTTGAAATTGTTGACGTTCTTCCAGACGAACTGGATCGGGTTGCCGGTCTTCTCGTCGCCCGCCCGCTGCAGCGACCAGACCACGTCTTCGGCCGTGAAGGGCGAGCCGTCATGCCAGGTGACGCCTTCGCGCACCGTCATCATGATCTTGGCGCGGTCGTCGTTCCAGCCCCATTCGGTGAGCAGGCCGGGCGCAAAGGACAGATCCGGTTTCTGCGGGATGAACTGGTCGAACACCGACTGGTAGAGGCCCTGGATGGTCGGGTTGACCGCCGAAGGCCCAGTGGTCGGGTCCCAGGACGGCAGGTTGACATTGTAGGCGATGGTCAGTTCGCCGGCTGCCTTGGCTTGTTGCGGCAGGCCGAGCGCCGTGGCGCCAAGTGCGGCCGCGCCATATCCGAGCAATTCTCGTCTGTTGATTGTCATGGTCGTTCCCCTGTTGCTTTTATGCGCGGTGTCGTTGTCAATCGGTGGGTTCAGGCTCCTTGGGCAACCGCGCCTTGTCCTCCTTCACCCTAGATGAAAAATGGACCCTACCTCCCGCCAAGCTGTTGCGCGAGCATGAAGCCCGAGCCCGCACCGGTGCCGGCGCCCGGCCATGTTGCCGCCCCGGTCAGATGCAGATTGCCGACCGGCGTGTTCCAGCCGGCGTAACCGCGCGCCGGCCGGAACAGGAAATTCTGCGCCAGATGATGGCTGCCGCAGATCTGGTCGCCGCCGACAAGGTTCGGGTTCTCGCGTTCGAGGTCGATGGGCGAGAACACGGCGCGGTCGAGGATCTTCCGGCGAAGGCCGGGCGCATAGCGCTCGATAATGTCGAGGACGCGCTCGGCGTAGTGCTCCCTAGCCTCGTCCCAGTGAGCCGCCGCGATCGTGCCCGCCGCATCGCTCACAATCTCGGCCGGCAGCATGCGCACCTGCACCCACAGCACATGCTTGCCGTCGGGCGCGCGCGATGTGTCGACCGCCGTCGGCTGACCGACGACCAGCACCGGTTCGTCCGGCAGCATGCCTGACATCGCCTGCTGATAGGTCCGCGACATGGCATCGAGCGACGGCGACAGATGCACATAGGCGAACTGCCGAAGCTCGGCGCCGGCGCGCCAATCCGGCAGATCGTCGAGCGCCAGATGGATCATCATCGTCCCCGGCGCGTGGCGAAAGTTTTTCATGGCCGTGTCGAAACCGGCGTCGCCCGAACCGTCAGGCAACAGCTTCCCGATCAGCGCCTTGGGCGCGACACCGGCGATAACAGCCTTGGTGGCGGTGTGGATCTCGCCGGAAGCGAGCCGCACGCCGGTCGCCTTGCCGGCGGACACCGTGATTTCGGCGACGTCAGCCCCAGTGACGATCTTGCCGCCGGCAGCCGTGAGCATCCCCGACAAAGCGTGGATGATGGTGTCGGCGCCGCCCTTGCCGAGCACCATGCCGAAGCACTGGTTGGCCATGGATTCGAGGTAAGGAAACACCGCGCCGCCGGCGATGTCGGGGGCGAAGTCGAGATGCATGCCCCAGGTGGCGAGCGTCGCCCTGACATGCGGCGACTGGAAAATCTCCTCGAGCCACGCGCGGGGTGAGGAAAGCAGCAGCCGCCCGGTATCGAGCGCGCCGGCAAAACCCTTCTTGCGCCACAGGTTCCAGGCAGTGCCGGCGAGCGCTCGACCGCTCATCGGCGAGCCCAGCAGCCGGAACAGATGCTCGGCCTCGGCCGGGAATGCCGCAACCAAGCGGCGCCATGTGGCGACGTCGATTGCGGAGAAGGCGGCCATTCGTGCAGCGGTCGTTTCCAGATCGCTGCTGACACCGAACCAGCGGCCGTCGGGGAACGCACTGGCAAAACAGTCGGCCACCGGCACGAATTCCAGCCCGTGGGTTTTCAATTCATTTGCATATTTCTTGTGAAAGGCCGAGCCGGCAAAAAGGCTCAGATTCATCGCGCCGAAATCGTGCCGGAAACCCGGCAGCGTGAATTCACGCGTCTGGACGGCGCCGCCAATCGTTGCATCGCGCTCGAAAACGGCAGTTTTCCAGCCTTTGAGCGCCAGATGCGCGGCGCATGCCAGACTGTTGTGGCCTGCCCCGACAAATATGGCGTCGAACTCGCTCACATCCCACCCAACCCATTTCCTTTATGCTTAAAGATAATTGCAGATGCATATGTTTTCGTCTAGTAGGATATTAAGGGCCGCAACGAGCCTTCAGAGCCATCCAAGAAGAGGGAACACAGACCATGGATACGCAACAACTCCTCGGCGAAGTCGCCGGCCAGCTTCTTTCAGGCGCCATCCAGGTGGTCGACCTGACGGCGCCGCTCGGGCCGGACACACCGCTGATCAAGCTGCCGCCGGAACTGGCGGTAGACACGCCGAAGATCGAGATCCACGCCATCTCCGCCTATGACAAGAACGGACCTTGGTGGGCGTGGAACTGGCTCAAACTCGGCGAGCATTCAGGCACGCATTTTGATGCGCCCAATCACTGGATCACCGGTAAGGATTATCCGGACGGCGCCACCGACACCATTCCGGCGCAGAATTTTGTCGGACCCGTCAATGTCATCGACTGTTCGGAGGAAGCGGCCGCCGATCACGATTTCCTGCTCGCCGTCGATCACATCAAGGCATGGGAAGCCGAACATGGCGTTATCAACGCGGGCGAGTGGGTGGTGATGCGCACCGACTGGTATAAGCGCAACGGCTCGGAAGCCGAGTTCCTCAACGCCAATGAGACCGGTCCTCACACGCCCGGCCCGACCGCGGAAGCCATCCAGTATCTGATCGGCAAGGACATCAAGGGCTGGGGCAGCGAGACGATCGGCACCGATGCCGGCAAGGCCGGCGGCATGGAGCCGCCATTCCCGGCGCACAGCCTGATGCACAAGGCCAATCGCTACGGCCTCGCCAGCCTGTGCAACCTCGACCGGCTGCCGCCGAAAGGCGCGATCCTGATCGCCGCACCACTCAAAATCGAGCACGGCACCGGCAGCCCGATCCGCGCGTTGGCGTTGGTGCCAAGGCAATAGGGTAGCTGCGGTCTTCGGGAGAAGATCATGTGCGCAGGCAGCGTTGTAGTGACGAATTGGGAGCGGCAGCCTTGCAAAGCTGGGGCTCTACGGCGCCCCCCTCTGTCCTGCCGGACATCTCCCCCACTTGGGGGGAGATTGGCAGTTTCGGCGCCCCGCTCATTCCTGCGACGTTGGAGAGTGGCGAAGGCCGCGGTGACAGCCGATCTCCCCCCAAGTGGGGGAGATGTCCGGCAGGACAGAGGGGGGCGCGAAGGAACGCCAACCCGCGCAAATGAATTCCACCTTCCGCTCACCGGGAGCACGCATCGATGAGCGCTCCTGATCACATCATCGTCGGCAGCGGCATCAACGCGCTGGTCTGCGCCGCGATGCTTGGCGGCAAGGGGGCGAAGGTGCTGGTGCTCGAGCGCAACGACCGCATCGGCGGCTGCATGCGCACAGAAGAAATCACCGCGCCCGGCTTCATCCACGACGTGATGGCGACGACCTTCGTTCTGTTCATCACCTCGCCGGCCTATGCGGCGCTGGGCAAGGATCTGGCGCGGCACGGGCTGGAGTTCTGCAATACCTCCACGCCGACCGGCGTGCTGCGTCCGGATGGCAGCCATGCCATCCTGCGCACCGATCGCGCCGCCAATGTCGCGGCGGCCAATGCGCTTGCCGCGGGCGACGGCGACCGGCACGGCAGCGATGTCGGCGAGATCGAGCGCAATGCCGGCCTCCTGTTCGGGCTGCTCGGCGGCAGCCTGTGGTCTTACCCGACGGCAAAGCTGCTGGCGGGCGAGGCATGGCGGCGCGGCCCGCGTGGCCTTGCCGCCTTTGTCGGCGACGCGCTGGTGCCGGCGCGCGGCTGGCTGGAAAGCACCTACCAGTCGGAAACCATGCGCGCGCTGTGGGCGCCCTGGGTGCTGCATGCCGGCCTCGGGCCCGAAGATGCGTTTTCGGGACAGATCGCCAAGGTCATCGCCTTCGCGCTTGAGGCGGCCGGCGCGCCGATCGTCAAGGGCGGTGCCAGGAACCTGCTGTCCGCCTTCGAAGCCCTGATCAGGGAACGTGGCGGCGAAATCCGCACCGGCGCCGACGTCGCGGCCATCGTCCAGAGCGGAGGCCGTGCAACCGGCGTGCGGCTGGCTTCCGGCGAGATCGTGACCGCCAAGAAGAGCGTGATCTGCTCGGTCACGCCGACCCAGCTTTACGACCGGCTGCTCGGCAGGGATGCTGCAAAGGACGACGCCGAAGCAGCGCAAAAATACCTCTACGGCAAGGGCAATTTCCAGATCCACTATGCCTTGGACAAGCCGCCGGCATGGCGCGGCGAGGGCCTGGACAAGGTCGCGCTGCTCCATCTGACACCCGGGCTCGACGGCGTGTCGAAGGCCTGCAACGAGGCCGTGCGCGGTATGTTGCCGGAGGTGCCGACCATCTGCGTTGGCCAGCCGCATGCGCTCGACCCGTCGCGCTGTCCGGACGGCAAGGCGATCCTGTGGCTGCAATTGCCCGAGGCGCCACGGCATATCAAGGGCGATGCCGCCGGCAAACTGCAGACACCAGCGGACGGCCGCTGGACCGAGGCGCTGCGCGAAGCCTATGCCGACCGCGCCGAAGCGATCCTCGCCAGTCATATCGAAGGATTCAAGGACAGCGTCATCGCACGCCGCGCCTATTCGCCGGCCGATTTGGGAGCGATGAACATCAACTTGGTCGGCGGCGATCCCTATGGCGGCTCCTCGGCTATCGACCAGTCGTTCCTGTGGCGGCCGTTCAAGACGAGCCGCAATCACGATACCGGCGTCAAGGGCCTCTACCATATCGGCGCCTCGACCCATCCGGGTGCTGGCTTGGGTGGCGGCTCCGGCTTCCTCCTGGCGGGGAGGCTGTGATGGAACAGAAGGTTGTGCGCCAGCGCATCTCGACACTGGGCCAGATCGGCCTGCAGCAATTCGCGCCCTATCTGATGAACCGCATCATGGGCCGCTACAATGCCACCTTGCGAGATAATTTCCGCAAGCAGGGCCTGACCATTCCGCAGGTGAGGACGCTGGCCGTCCTGTCGGTCACCGATGGCGTCACCGTCAACGATCTGTCGGTCTATACCGTCATCGAGCAGTCGACCTTGAGCCGTACGCTCGACACGCTGGAGGGACAAGGGTTTGTGCGGCGCGAGCAGGGGGTTACCGACAGCCGTATCCGCCATGTGTTCCTGACCGACGATGGCCGCGCCGAATTCGCGCGCGCCTGGCCGGCCATGCACGACGCTTTCGAGACGATGTTCGACGACATCGACGATGCCGAATACGCGGCGCTGATCGCGACGCTGCAAAAGATGCTGAAGAACATTCGCAAGCACGACATCTGATCTTACGCGCCGCCAGATTCTGGCGGCAACGGAAGGAGCCCAAAATGGCCGAACGGTCTTTTGCCAAGGAAGTCGAAAAGCTCAGACTCGGCGCCGGCGAGGAGTTTTCCGGCGAGGGCATTCTGGCCATCACCAAGGCGCTGCTGCAATGCGGCGTCGGTTATGTCGGCGGCTATCAGGGCGCGCCGATCAGCCATTTGATGGACGTGCTGGCCGATGCGCAGGATATCCTCGGCGAGCTTGGCGTGCATTTCGAGGCAAGCGCCTCGGAAGCCACCGCTACCGCCATGCTGGCGGCATCGGTGCATTATCCGATCCGCGGCGCGGCGACCTTCAAGTCGACGGTCGGCACCAATGTCGCGTCCGACGCGCTGGCCAACCTGGCGTCCGGCGGCGTCACCGGCGGCGCACTGATCATCGTCGGCGAGGATTACGGCGAAGGATCGTCGATCATGCAGGAGCGCAGCCACGCCTTCGCCATGAAAAGCCAGGTCTGGCTGCTCGACCCGCGACCGAACCTGCCGTCGATCGTCAAGGCGGTAGAGGACGGCTTCGAGTTGTCCGAGGTTTCCAACACGCCGGTCATGCTGCAGGTGCGCATCCGCTGCTGCCATGTGCACGGCCATTTCATCGCCAAGGATAACAAGCGCCCGGCGATGACGGTCGCCGATGCGCTCGAGGCGCCGCGCCGCGACACCGGCCGCATCGTGCTGCCGCCCGCGTCCTTCCTGCACGAGAAGGAAAAGGTGCAGAAACGCTGGCCGGCGGCGGTGGATTTCATCCGCGACAACAAGATCAACGAGTTCTTCGGCCCGGAGCACGGCGCGGTCGGCATCGTCATGCAGGGCGGAATGTACAATTCCGTCATCCGGGCGCTGCAGCGGCTCGGCCTCGCCGACACCTATGGCGACACCGACGTGCCGCTCTATGTGCTGAACGCCGTCTACCCGCTGGTCGATGACGAGTTCCTGTCCTTCTGCGAAGGCAAGGACGCCGTGCTCGTCGTCGAGGAAGGCCAGCCCAACTACATCGAACAGGCCTTTGCCGCGATGCTGCACAAGGCCGGGCGCGGCACCAAGCTCGTCGGCAAGGAACATCTGCCGATGGCCGGCGAATACACCGGCCAGGTGATGCTCGATGGCATCGGATCATTCCTGCGCGCCACCATCCCGCATCTGCTGCCAAGCGAGGTCCGCGCGCCGAACAAGATCGGCGACGGGCTCGACACCGCCGACCTGATCAACGTCGTCCCGGGCCGCCCGCCCGGCTTCTGCGTCGGCTGCCCGGAGCGGCCGATCTTCGCCGCCACCAAGCTGGTCGAACAGGAGTTGGGCAAGCACCACATCGCCTCCGACATTGGCTGTCATCTGTTTTCGATCATGCCGCCCTTCGAGCTCGGCGCCACCACCATGGGCTACGGATTGGGGCCGGCCTCGGCCTCGGCGTTCAATTCGCCCGATGCTAGGCGCCGCTCGATCTCCTTCGTCGGCGATGGCGGCTTCTGGCATAACGGCCTGACCTCATCGATCGGCAATGCGGTGTTCAACAAGAATGACGGCGTCATCGTCATCGTCGACAATTTCTATTCGGCCGCGACCGGAGGACAGGACATCCTGTCGTCCCGCGCCGGCAACAAGACGAAGTCGACCAAGCATCCGATCACCGAGGCGGTGAAGGGGATGGGCGTCAAATGGCTGCGCCACATCGACCGCACCTACGACGTAACCAAGATGCAAGACGCGCTGCGCGAAGCGCTGACGACGGACGAAAAGGGCCCAAAAGTCATCGTCGCCTCGTCCGAATGCATGCTCAACCGGCAGCGCCGCGAAAAGCCTCTGGTCGACAAGGCGATCAAGGGCGGTAAGCGGACGGTCAAGCCGAAATTCGGCGTCGACGAGGATATCTGCACTGGCGATCACGCCTGTATGCGGCTTTCCGGCTGCCCGTCGCTATCGGTGAAGTCGCTGGACGACCCGCTGCGCGACGATCCGGTGGCGCATATCGACGAGAGCTGCGTCGGCTGTGGCAATTGCGGCGAGGTTGCCGACGCGGCGGTGCTCTGCCCGTCCTTTTACCGCGCCGACGTGGTGCACAATCCGAGCCGCCGGGACCGTTTCCTGGAAGCGGCGCGCCGCGCCATGATCGGCCTCTTGCAGCGGCGCCGTGAAAGCCGGCGCCTGACATTCGCCGATGCTTGACGCTGTCCCATCAGCCCGTTCCAAGGCCGGCGCGCCGGACGACGAGCGCGTCATCAAGCTTGCCGTGCTGGCGGTCGGCGGCCAGGGCGGCGGCGTGCTGGCCGACTGGATCACCGACGTCGCCGAGCGCAACGGCTATGTCGCGCAATCGACCTCGGTCGCCGGCGTCGCCCAGCGCACCGGCGCCACCATCTATTACGTCGAGATGTGCCGCGACAGCGGCCGGCTGCCGGTCTTCGCGCTGTCGCCGTCGCAGGGCGACGTCGATATATTGATCGCCGCCGAACTGATGGAGGCCGGCCGCGCCATCATCCGCGGCTTCGTCACGCCGGAGCGCACGACACTGATCGCCTCGTCGCACCGCATCGCAGCGGTCTCGGAAAAGATCGAGCCCGGCGACGGACGTGCATCGTCGCCAAAGGTGCATGCGACTGCCGAGGCAGCGGCCAAGCGCTTCATCGCCTTCGACATGGAGAAGATCGCCGCCGACAACGGCTCGATGATCTCGGCCAGCCTGCTCGGCGCGCTGGCCGGCTCCGATGCCTTGCCGTTCACACGCGAGAGCTACGAGCAGGCGGTCAGTGCCGGCGGCCGCGGTGTGAAGGCCAGCCTCGCCGCCTTCGGCGCCTCCTACGATCGGGCGCGCGGCATCGCGAGTGCGCCTTCGGGCGATAAGACGGCACAGCCGGCAGCCGCTGAAACTGGCTCGGGCGCGGCGACAAAAGTCAGCGGCCCGCAAAGTCTCTTGCGAGGCTGGCAGCACCTGGCCGCCCGGGTCGATGCTTTGCCGGCTCCTGTCCGCGACATGGCGATGCGCGGTCTGAAAAAGGTTGTCGACTATCAGGACATCGCCTATGGCGGCGAGTATCTCGACCGGCTAGACCGGGCCGTCGTCCTGGACAATGCCGAACATGACTACGCGCTGTCGATCGCCGCCGCCAAGCATCTGGCCAATGCGATGTGCTACGACGACATGATCCGCGTCGCCGACCTGAAGACGCGCTCGAGCCGCGACCGACGCGTACGTCGCGAGGTCGGCGTCAAGGACGGCTCGGTCCTGCAGGTGACCGAATATTTCCATCCGCGCATTGAGGAATTCTGCGGCACGCTGCCGGCCGGGCTCGGCAGCTATATCGAAAGCCGGCCGAAGCTCGCCGCATTCCTCGACCGCCGCATCAACCGCGGCCGCCACATCCGCACCGACAGTTTTGCCGGCTTTGCCGCATTGTGGTTCATCGGCGGCCTGCGCCGCTGGCGCCGCCGCCTGCTGCGCCACAAGGTCGAGACCGCGCATCTCGAGCGCTGGTATGCGCTGGCTCTCGGCCAAGTCAGAGAAGACTATGCGCTGGCCGTCGAGATCCTCAACTCCCGCCGGCTGATCAAGGGTTACAGCGACACCCACGCCCGCGCGCAGTCGAAATTCGACCGGGTGCTGTCGGCGCTCGACCTGCTCAAGGGCCGCCCGGACGCCGCCGACTGGATCAGACGCCTGCGCGAAGCCGCGCTGAAGGACGAGAAGGGCGACATGCTTGACGGCGCGCTGAAAACCGTGGCGTCGCTGGGTGACACCTCGCCGAGCTGAGGCGCTCGTTCAACCCCGGCTGCAACTCAGTCTGTTGCCCATGTCGCCTTCGACGCGGCAGTCTGCAGGGCAATTCTGAGGCCAATGATCTCGGCGATCGCAGCCTCCAGCACCAGGACGATCGTTTCCTTTGCCACATCATCGAAATTTTCGGCGACATAGCTCAGGTCGCTTAGGACATCGTCTTCCTCTTCCATGATTTTCACCCCCTGTTGAACGTCAGGCCGGAACGGCCGACGATGAGATAGGCTTTGGGCTGGATCGATGGAACGCGTTTCTTTCACGCTATCATCACGGACGTGAGGCTATCCAGCCCGCTTCGCTAGGTCTTGTCGCCGCCTTGGTTGTCTGCCTGTTTTGTAGTCTTCATGCCTATGGCAGCAGCAAACATATCGGCTCCGGGACAAAATAACGCCCGCTTCCCAGGGGTGATTTGCCAAATCGCCGCGGTCATGTGAGGTCATGTGAAATGAGCGTGTTGCACTCATTGCCTACTGTTGTACCTTCAATATTCTGGAGGCGCGGGTTTGATGCTGCTTGAGCGAGAGGACCCACTTGGAGCTTTGTTGGCCGCGGCCGAGAGAGCTGCTGCCGGACATGGTGGGACCGTGCTGGTGCATGGCGAGGCGGGCCTAGGCAAGACCTCTCTGCTGCGCGAATTCGCGGAAAACGCCGACCGGGACTGCCGGGTGCTGTGGGGCTGGTGCGAGGCGCTCTTCACGCCGCGTCCATTGGGCCCTCTCCAGGACATGGCGCACTTGCTCGACCCGCGCGTGGCAGCGCTGCTTGAGGAGACCGCAGCCCCGGAGCGGCTTTTCCCGGCATTGCTGAACGCGCTGCAGCGCGCCAAGGGCACGACCGTGCTCATCTTCGAGGACATGCATTGGGCGGATAATGCGACGCTCGACCTCGTAAGATATCTCGGTCGCCGCGTCTCCCTGCTCCGCACCATGCTGGTGCTCAGCATGCGCAGAGAGGACTTGAACGCCGATCACCCGCTGACCCACGTGCTCGGCGATCTTCCCGCCGCCTCCGTACGCCGCGTGACGCTTAAACCGCTGTCTCCCCAGGCGGTTACGATGCTGGCCGAACAGGCCGGCCGTTCCGCCGACGGGCTTTACCGCATTACTGAGGGCAATCCCTTCTTCGTTACCGAGCTCCTGTCCAGCAGCGAGACCGAATCGGCGCGCGTGCCCGATTCCATACGCGACGCGGTGTGGTCCCGCCTGTCGCGCCTGACGCCTGGAGAGCGCGACGTGCTGGAGGTCATGAGCATCATGCCGGGCAGCGTTGAGCCGTGGCTGATCCGGGCCCTTCTCGGGGACGAGACCGAAGCGCTCGTGGATCGATGCGTCGACCGTGGATTGCTGCGGCGGGACGATCAGGGCGCGCTGACATTTCGCCACGAGCTTGCCAGGGAAGCGACGCTCGACCGGCTCTCCCCCTCTCTGCAACGTTTGCTTCATTCCAAGGTCGAAGCGGCACTCTCGGAAGTTCCGGCGTCGCAGGCAAGCGCTCTGCTTTCGCGCCGCGTCCATCACGCCGGCGGCGCCGACAATGGCGAACGCGTGCTCGAACTCGCGCCACTTGCCGCCAGGCAGGCCGCCCGCCTGGGCGCGCACCGGGAGGCGGCCTCGCATCTGGCGACCGCACTCAGATATGTCGACCAAGCCCCGCCGGAACTGGCCGCGCAGTTGCACGAGGACTGGGCCTACGAGGCCGGCCTGGCGCTGCTTGTCTATGACGCCATCATCGAGGCCCGGCATCGCGCCATCGCTATCTGGCGGCAGCTGGACCGGGTCGACAAGATAGGGCTCAATTTGCGCTGGCTGTCGCGGCTGCACTGGCGGCGCGGCGAAGGTCCGCAGGCGGAAGAGTATGCGGACCAGGCCGTGCATGAAGTGGAAAGGCTGCCGCCGGGTCCCGAAGTGGCAATGGCCTACAGCACACGCTCGCAGCTCCACATGCTGCACTATCGTTTCGACGAGGCGATCGAATGGGGCGAGCGCGCGATCAGCCTGGCCGATCGGCTGGGTGAGGTCGAGACGCGCGTTCACGCCCTCAACAATGTCG
Organism: Mesorhizobium sp. M0563; assembly: GCF_040321065.1. Lineage (NCBI taxonomy): Bacteria > Pseudomonadati > Pseudomonadota > Alphaproteobacteria > Hyphomicrobiales > Phyllobacteriaceae > Mesorhizobium > Mesorhizobium sp. M0563. Next base: position 115,968 of record NZ_JAMYQV010000008.1, on the reverse strand, counting down.
GCACCGCGCTCATGTTCGCCGACCGTCCCGGCGGCCGTGAGCGGCTGGAGGAAAGCCTTGCCCTGGCGCTCGAGCACGGGCTCCACGACCATGCGGCGCGGGCCTATACGAACTTTGCGGAATGCGCGGTGGTGGCCAAGGACTTCGAGCTGGCGGAGCGGCTGCTGGCCGAAGGCATCGCATTCTGCACCAGGCACGACCTCGATTCGGCGGCGCAATACCTGCTCGGCCGGCAGGCGCAGCTTTGCATGGAACAGGGCCGGTTTCGCGAGGCCGCAACCATCGCTCAGGGCGTCATGAATGTGGAGCGCCTGCCGATGGTGATGCACTTGCCGGCGCTCACCGTGCTTGGCACGGTCCGCGTAAGGCTGGGCGAGACCGACGGCGTCGACCTTTTGCAGCGGGCCCTTGCGGAGGGGCAGACGACCGGCGAGCCGCAGCGTATCGTCCCGGTTCGCCTGGCGCTGACGGAGGCGGCCTGGCTTGCCGAGGATATCGGCGCCGGCCACGCGCAGCTTACCGAGCTGGCGGCCATGAACCTCGACAATTTCCGCCCCAGGGACCTTGGCGAATTGTCGGTCTGGTGGCGTCGATGCGGAATGCCCGGATCGCTGCCGGCGCTATCGGCGCCCATACCGTCGCCCTGGTCCGCCGAGCTTGTCGGCGACCCGCAGGCCGCCGCGACGGAGTGGACGCGTTTCTCGCTGCCCTACGAGGCAGCACTTGCCCTCATGCAGGTTCGTGGGGCGGATGCCGGAACGGCGCTCGCTCGCGCCGTGGCGATGCTGGACGAGATCGACGCGCCCGCGGCCGCAGCGCTGGCGCGCAAGCTCGCGCAGCGTCAGGGCCTGTCAGGCCTGCTGCCGAAGGTGCAGCGCGGACCCTATGCGGCGGCCCGTCGCCATCCACTCGGCCTGACACAGCACGAGCAGAAGGTGCTCGCCCTGATCGCCCAGGGCATCAGCAACAAGGAAGTCGCGCGACATTTGTCGCGCTCGCCCCGCACGATCGAGCATCACGTCTCCTCGCTGCTCGGCAAGCTCAACGCCGCAAACCGCATGGAAATCCTCCTGCGGCTGCGCGGCGAGCCGTGGCTCCTGACCGGCACCCATCCGTTGGAACCGCACCAGACGGGACCATGATTCCAGCCGATTCTGTCGGGATGGAACAGGCTCTGGGTAGTTCCCGCCGCGAAATTTCCGCGAAAACTGGGAAATCGACCGCCTAAAAATGGGTGGCGGTACCGATTTGCATGCCCGCCGCTCCGCGTAGGCTTCTGCTCGCAGCGTGGATGGACCTCCCAACACCACGACGCCTTCACGATCCGGGGGCGAAGGCGGGCAACGGCGGGCGGTGCGGGGAACCGCCGCCGGCGTCCGGCGGCTGGGGCGCGACGGGAATTCCTCGCCGCTCTGTGATCGACGCAACGAACGGGAGGCTGCAATGTCAAATTCGCTTCTGCCGTCGACGGCCATGCTGCAATTCCTGGCGGCATATACGGTGATCATGATCACACCAGGCCCGATCGGGCTCGCGACCGGCAGCCTTGCCTCCCTGCACGGCTTTGGCAGGACGATTCCGCTCGTGGCCGGGATCGGCGCCGGAACCGCCGTGCTGGCGGTCCTGGTGGCGTTTGGCGCCGTTCATCTTTCCGGGTCGCTGTCGGTGCCGGCGGTCAAGATCGCCGGTGCGGCGGTCCTTGGCTGGATGGCCCTGCGCATCGCCAGAACGGCGCCGCCGGCCGCCGGCGACGAGCCTCAGAGACGGCAGGCCGGATTGTTTGCCGGCGGGTTTCTCATCAGCATTCTCTCGCCTGAAACCGCCACTTTCTTTGCCGTCGCCTTCATGGGGCTGATGCTGCCGATCCGGAATTCGAACGAGATGCTGATGGTCGCGGCCATCGTAGCCATCATCGACATAGGCTGGTACGGATTTCTGGCCCTCGCCCTTTCGCGTCCGGTCGTGCGCGCTGCCGCGATGCGGCATCATCGGGTCATCTGCCGGGCGGCGGGGGTCGTGCTGGCAATGCTCGCGCTCGTCTCGGCGGCGTCGGCCTTTCCACTCGGCTGAGCGCTGGTTGAAGGAGGCGCGCGGGATAGGTCGTTTGGTGCCGCTTGCGTGACTCGAACACGCGACCCCATCATTACGAATGATGTGCTCTACCAACTGAGCTAAAGCGGCCCGGGAAGCCGAGCTTCCAGGATGGGCTGGGTGATAGACGCAACCAGCGTTTAATTCAAGATGGTAGCGTTGAATTCAAGATGGCAGCCGCGAATTCAAGGACGAGGCTTGGCAAATCGTATCGGTCCCGGGCCGGGCGCAAGGGCAGCAGCCGCGCCGATCCGCCATAGGCCGTGCGACGCCGTTTCGCACGGCCGCCCCGACCGCCACGTTGCCGCCGTGACCGGAAAAGCAGCGAAAAATGTTGATTCCTTTACCGAAAACCGCCGAAATGAGCTTTGCACCCCTCGGCAAGGCAGAATGCGGCCGCTCGCTTGTTGATTGATTGGTCGCCTGCGGCTAACGATCATGACAATGTGAATGAAATTGCAGAGGGAATTTGCTTGGACGCGATCGAAAAAGCGATCCGCAATGCCTTCGAGAAAGGCAATGCCGACGACCGGGCGTTTCGCGAGCGGGTCTATCGATCGGCTTTCGCGGCACTCGACCGTGCCCTGCAGGCCAATCCAAACGTCACCGTGGAGGTCGCCATCAAGCGCCGCAAGGCGGTCCAGGCCAAGATCACCGAAATCGAATCGGAATTCCTGCCGGCGGTTCCCGATGTCGCCGCGCCGACCGACAGTTTGGAGACAGCACCGGCGGTGGAGCCTCCAGCTGAAACCGAAACCGAAGCCGAGCCCGTGCCGTCGTCCGATGTCGTCGTTGACGGTCCGGCGCAGCCGCCCGAATCCGATGCGCCCCGGTCGCGCGTCCTGCCGGTCGTCCCCGACATCATGCCCGATGCACCTGTTGCCGAAGTGCCGGTGATCGACATGGGGGCCTCGGCTCCGACCGAAGCCGACGTCGAAACCGACGATGCGGAAGTGACGCCCGACCGCGACGACCGGCGGGCGAGGCGGCGGCGCCTGCCTTTGACCGCGATCTTCCTCGGTGTGACGCTGCTCGCAGCCGCCGGCATCGGCCTTTATTTCGCCAACCAGACCGGCGTCTTCAAATCGGCAACCGAACTCGACACGGCGCCGCCGGAAGTGCCGCCAACGGTCGACGGCGACGATTTCACGCCGGATGACACCGCTTCGCCGCCAAAGCAGGGCGAGGAGGACCAGGCGCGCGACTGGATCAACGTGTTTTCGCCGGGCGACCCGACGCAGGTCAATGCGCCGTCGGACGCCAAGGCCGACGTTGTCCAGGACGAAAGCGGTTCCTTCCTGCGCATCCGCTCGGGCGCATCCGGCTCGGCCATCAGCTTCGACGTCGGGCAAGGCGTGCTGGAGCGGATCGCCGGCAAGCATGCCACATTCGACATCATCGCACGCTCCGAGGAGGGGCAGGAGACGCAGATTTCCGTCGACTGCAATTTCGGCGAACTCGGCGACTGTGACCGCAAGCGCTATGCGGTCGGTCGCGAGCGCAATGAATATCTGTTCGACGTGCGCCTTCCCGACAAGCGTCCGGGCGCTGCCGGCACCATCGCCATCAATTCCGACTTCGACAAGCAGGGCAAGTCGGTCGACATCTACGAGATCCGCGTTTCAGTCGTTCCCTAGAAGCGCGTCGCGTTCGACCGGCCTCATGCGACGCGCTTCAGGTTCTTGTTTTGATGCATGTCGTTACCGCAAAACCGCTGCACACTTTTGCGCGACATGCATTAACTGTCCAGCAGCGCCTGCAGCGTCTCGATGCGGTCGGCTTCGGCTGCTGGCTTGTCCCAGCGCAGTCGTGAAATGCGGGGGAAGCGCATGGCGACGCCCGATTTGTGCCGCGTCGAGCGGTTGAGCCCTTCGAATGCCACCTCCAGTACGAGGCCTTGTCTGCGGTCGGCACGCACTGAGCGCACCGGGCCAAAGCGCTCGATCGTGTTGTCGCGGACATATTTGTCGATCTGCCTCAGCTCTTCGTCGGTGAAGCCGAAATAGGCTTTTCCCACCGGCACCAGCTCTTCCGATCCTTCCGGCCCGGACCAGACGCCGAATGTATAATCGGAATAGAAGCTCGAGCGCTTGCCGTGGCCGCGCTGGGCATACATCAGTACGGCGTCGACCGTGTGCGGATCGCGCTTCCATTTGAACCAGGGGCCCTTCGGCCGCCCGGCCACATAAGGCGAATCCCAGCGCTTCAGCATGACGCCTTCGATGACCGGATGCAGCGGCTTGCGGCGCAATTCCTCCAGCGCCTGCCAGTTGGTGAATTCGACCAGCGGCGACAGATCGAAGCGGCTCGGATCGAGTGTCCTCACAAAGGCCTCGAGCCGGCCGCGCCGTTCGCGGAAGGGAAGTCCGCGCACATCCTCGTCGCCGATCTGCAGCGCATCGTAGCAGCGCATGAAGGCCGGGTATTGCTGCTGGATCTTGGGTGACACGCTCTTGCGGTTCAGCCGCTGCTGCAGGTCCGAGAACGTGCCCGTCGCCTGCCTGGGGTCTCCGACCAAAAGCTCGCCGTCGAGGGCGCCGGAAAAATCCATCGCCTCAGCAAGATCGGGAAAGGCGCCGGAGACATCGTCACCGGTGCGCGAATAGAGCCGGCGAATGCCGCCTTCGCAAACCGCCTGGACGCGGATGCCGTCCCATTTCCATTCGGCCGCGTAGTCGGCCGGGTCGAGCTTTTCGAGGTCGCCGTCACCGACGGCATTCGACAGCATCACCGGCCTGAACAGCGCCAGCGCCGTCTTCCTGGGTTTTTCCGCTTTGCCCTCCAGCCAGGCGAACAGCGCCGTGTAAGGCGGCGTCAGCCCGTGCCAGAGTTCCTCGATCTCGGCGATATCGACCTTGCCGAAATCGGCCAGCGCCTGCTTGGCCAGCCGCGCCGAGACGCCGATGCGCAGGCCACCGGTGACCAGCTTTATGATGGCAAAGCGCGCCGAAGTGCTGGCGCTGTCGAGCAGCCGGGCCAGCACCTGCGGCCCGTCGGAACGGCTCGCCGCCTGCAGCTTCGCCACCACCTCGGCCAGGGTCGGCTCGTGGTTCGCAATATCGACCGGCGCTTGCGGCCAGACCAACGACACCGTCTCGGCCAGGTCGCCGACATAGTCGTAGGAATAGCCGAACAGCACCGGGTCCATGCGCTCGATCACCAATGTGCGCAGCATCGCCGGCTTGACCGCGGCGATGGACAGATCGCCGGTGATGGCCGCCAGCGCCAGCCCGCGATCCGGATCCTCGACGCTGCGGAAATAGTCGGTCAAAAGCGTCAGCTTGCCGTTGCGCGACGGCGTCAGCACCAGCCGGTCGAGAAGCTCGGCGAAGCGGTTCATGGGAGGCGCGCCAACGGGGGAAGCTTACGATCCTTCGCGCCCCCCTCTGTCCTGCCGGACATCTCCCCCACCAGGGGGGAGATTGGATGTCGCCACTGGTTTCGCCAATCTCCAGCGTTGAGGGAACGAGCGCGGCGCCAAAGCTGCCGATCTCCCCCCTCGTGGGGGAGATGGCCGGCAGGCCAGAGGGGGGCGCGACAGAACGCCATACCGGCGATTTCCACCATCAATCGCCCTCGTCCTCATAACCGACCAGATGCAGCGGCCTGGCGGCGATGCCTTCGAGTTCGCACCAGCGCACCAGTGCCTCCTCGCGGCCATGCGTCACCCAGATTTCTTCCGCGCCGGTCTCCTTGATCGTTGCTGCCAGCTCGTCCCAGTCGGAGTGATCGGAGATGATCAGCGGCAGCTCGACGCCGCCCTGCTTGGCGCGCTGGCGGATGCGCATCCAGCCTGAGGCGAAGCACGACATCGGATCGGGAAAACGCCGCGCCCAGCGATCGGCGAAGGCGGATGGCGGGCCGACAACGATGGCGCCGGCAAAGTCGCTTTTCGCGCCGGTCTCGACGGTCGCCGGTTCCAATGTTCCGAGATCGATGCCCTGGCTCTGGTAATACTCGCTGAGCTTGGCCAGCGCGCCATGGATGTAGATCGGCTTTTCGTAGCCGGCATCGCGCAGCAGGCGCATGACGCGCTGCGCCTTGCCGAGCGCATAGGCGCCGACCAGATGCGTGCGCTCGGGAAACTGCTCGGTCGATTTCAGCAGCCGGGCGATCTCTTCGCTATCGGGCGGATGGCGAAACACCGGCAGGCCGAACGTCGCCTCGGTGATGAAGACGTCGCATTTGAGCGGCTCGAACGGCTCGCAGGTCGCATCCTTCTGGCGCTTATAGTCGCCGGACGCGACGATGCATCTGCCCTGATGCGCGACCTTGATCTGCGCCGAGCCAAGCACATGGCCAGCCGGGTGAAAGCTGACGGCGACACCGCCAAGCGCAGTCGTCTCGCCGAGCACGGCGGCTTGCGTCGTTCCGGCAAAACCGTCGCCGTAGCGCAGCCCCATGACATCGAGCGTCTGCTGCGTCGCCATCACCGAGCGGTGCCCGGAGCGGGCATGGTCGGAATGGCCATGCGTTATCAGCGCCCGGTTGACCGGCCGCACCGGGTCGATGAAGAAGTCGCCGGGCGGGCAATACAGCCCTTCCGGCCGGGGATGAAGCAGGTCGCTGGCGCGCATGGCCCCAAGATAGGCGCTAATTCCGGCGCGGGAAGCCTGTTGTAAGTCACTGCTGACTCCAGCATAGAGCGCAGGCCGGCTGCAAACACCCGGCGGAACTCGATCACAATGAAACCGCTCCAGACCTCGTCCGACGATTTGACCGCCGACCGCCGCGCCGACTATGCCGAAATGCTCTATGCATCCGGCGATCATGCGGCAGGGGGTGAATTGCTTCTCGGCGCGCTCGAACTGGCGCCGCAATGGGCGGCCGGCTGGTTCCGCCTCGGCGAGATGCAGGAGGCGGCGGGCGCGCCCGATCTCGCTGCGCAGGCCTGGACGACGGCGCTGCAGCTCGATCCGGCGGACAGGCTCGGCGCGGTGCTCAAGCTGCAATTGATCGGCAGGGCGGCGCCCGCCCCGGCGCCGCCCAGCGCCTTTGTCGAGACGCTGTACGACCACTATGCCGGGAGCTTCGAGGGTGAGTTGGTCGACAGGCTCGGCTATCGTCTGCCCGAATGTCTCGACCGGGTTATCCTGGCAGCACGGCCGGGCCGGTTTTCGCTGGTGCTCGATCTCGGCTGCGGCACCGGCCTCATGGGCCAGAGACTGCGGCCGATCGCCGATCGGCTGGAGGGTTACGACATCTCGGCCGGCATGCTGAGGCAGGCGCGTGCCAAAGGCGTCTACGATCTGCTCGTCAAGACGGACCTGCAGGATTTTTGCTATTCTGGCCCGAAAGCCGATCTGGTGATGGCGGCCGATGTGTTCATCTATGTCGGCGCACTCGACAAGGTGGTGAACAAGATTGCCGGAATGCTTGCCAGCGGCGGTCTGTTTGCGTTCTCCGTCGAGACGCTCCCCGGCGGCGAATCGTCCGGCGGCGCCGGCTTCGCCTTGCAGCCGTCGCGCCGCTACGCGCATTCGCAAAGCTATGTAGAGCGGGTTCTGGACGCCAACGGCTTTTCGGTCCTGTCGCTGCAGCCAACCATTATCCGGCAGGATCGCCGCGAACCGGTCGAAGGGCTTGCCGTACTGGCAAGCTTGCTTTCCGGCAGCGTAAAATCTGGCTAAGACTCCTGCCGCTGCACAGGAGAGTGGCAGCTGCGAAAGACAAGGAGCACGTTCATGCGCTGGAACATGATGGTCTTGGCATCTTGCCTGGCGATGGCCGGCTGCGTCGGCAATTCGATGTCCGAACGGCAGGACGAAAACGTCCAGTCCTCGCTGCTATATGACAAGGTGCCTTGCGACCAATTGCTGGCGCAACGAAACGGCCTGGCGCAGCAATATCATTTGCCGGTGGACGCCAAGCCGTCCTTCTCCAACCCGGCGACGGGCTTCGGCCCGTTCACGCCGGACATGCGCTCAAAAGCCAAACGTGATGCCGACCAGGCAAGCGGCAAGATCGACGCCATGAACCGGTCGATCAGCCGCCGCGAATGCGGCAAGCCGGCCAAGCAGAACAAGCTCGGCCTGACCTGACCGGACCCTAATCCGCCACCTTCCATTGCTCGCGCGAGGCACTGGCGGGGTAGACGCCGAGAATGCGCATTTCGCGCGAGAAGAAGGCGAGCTCGTCGAGCGCCAGCTTCACCAGCGGGTCGTCGGGATGGCCCTCTATGTCGGCGTAGAACAGCGTCGCCGTAAACGCGCCGAGCTGGTAGCTTTCCAGCTTGGTCATGTTGATGCCGTTGGTGGCGAAGCCGCCCATCGCCTTGTAGAGCGCGGCAGGCACGTTGCGGACGCGGAAGATGAAGGTCGTCATCATCTTGGCGTCGGCCGAGGGGCGTTCGGCCCATTGCTTGTTCTTGGTCAGCACGACGAAACGGGTGACGTTGCTGTCGGTGTCCTCGACATTCTCCTCGATGATGTCGAGCCCGTAGAGCGTCGAGGCCAGCGCCGGCGCCAGCGCGGCCATGGTGCGGTCCTTCATCGCGGCGACCATCTTGGCGGCGCCCGCCGTGTCGCCGGCAACCGTCGCCTTCCAGCCGTTCTTGCGGATGTATTTGCGGCATTGGCCGAGCGCGTGGATGTGGCTGTGCACGGTCCGGATCTCGTCGCGCCTGACGCCGGGCAGCACCATGAGCTGGAAGTGGATCGGCAGGAAATATTCGCCGATGATGTGCAGCTTCGATTCCGGCAAGAGGTGATGGATGTCGGCGACGCGGCCGGCAATGGTGTTTTCGATCGGGATCATCGCCAGATCGGCCTTGCCGGTCTCGACGGCGTTGAAGGCGTCCTCAAAGGTCGGGCACGGCAACGGCTCCATCGACGGGAACATGTTGCGGCAGGCGGTGTCGGAATTGGCGCCCGGCTCGCCCTGGAAGGATATTTTGTTGGTCTTTTCAGGCATGCGCAGAGTCTCGGGAATTGGGGGAAGAATTTCTTAGTTGGAAAGGAGCGCCCTGGCGCGTTCGAGATCGTCCGGCGTATCGACGCCAAGCGGCACCGACTGCACGATCTCCGCATCAATGCGCATGCCGGCCTCGAGCGCCCGCAACTGCTCCAGCCGCTCGCGGCGCTCCAGCGGCGACGGCCTCAGCGCAACGAAGCGTTCGAGTGCGGCGCGGCGATAGGCATAGAGGCCGATATGATGGTAGAGCGGGCCTTCGCCCCAGGGGGCGGTGGCGCGGGTGAAATAGAGCGCCCTGAGCCGCGTCGCCGAGAGTGGCGAGCCGACCAGCTTGACGACGTTCGGATTGGTCTTTTCCTCGTCGCGGACGATCTCGACGCAGAGCGTGGCGATGTCGACCGCTGCGTTCTCGAAAGGCTTAAGCGCGGCGCCGATAACAAGGGGCTCGATGGTCGGCAGATCGCCCTGCACATTGACGATGGTCTCGACGCTGTTGCCAGGGTCGAGAATGGTCAGCGCTTCGAAGATGCGGTCGGAGCCGGTTTCGTGGTCCGCCCGCGTCATCACCGCCTCGAAATCATGCGCGCGCACCGCCTCCGCGACGCTTTGCGTATCGGTGGCGACGACGACCCGGCCGAGGCCGGCCTCGGCAGCACGGCGGGCGACGTGGACGATCATCGGAGTGCCGGCGATGTTGGCCAGCGGCTTGCCCGGCAGGCGGGTCGAGGCCATGCGGGCCGGGATCAGGATGAGGGTGGACATGAGGCGGGCAGGGGCTCGAAAAAGAGGAGGACAAAAGTGGCAAAAGGTCTCACTGGCAGCGCCCTTATAGGTGTTGCAACGCCGGAGCAAAAGACCTAGTTTCCGCGCGATTTGACCGCCTCGCAGGGTGGTTCACGATACCGACGGACGGAGTGGACGGATCGGTCCGCCGGAAAAGGGAGCCTGGGGCGTATGGATTCCAACGAAGTCAACAAGCTGCTCGCCGCTTTCCTCGGCACGGTGTTCATTGTCTTTTCCGTTGGCATCGTGTCCGACGCGCTGTTTGCCTCGCCGGCGCCGGAAAAGCCCGGCTTTGCCATCGAGGCGACCGAGCCTGCCGAAGGCGGCCCGGCCGCTCCCGCCGCGGAGGCCAAGCCGATCGCCGAGCTGCTGACCACCGCCAACGCCGAAGCGGGCGCCGCCGTCTTCAAGAAATGCCAGGCCTGTCATTCCGGCGAAAAGGGCGGCCCCAACAAGGTGGGCCCCGATCTGTGGGACATCATCGACCGTCCGGTCGCCGAGCATGAGGGCTTTGCCTATTCTGCCGGCATGAAGGAGTTCTCTAAGGGCGGCAGCGAGAAGTGGACCTACGACAACCTCAACCACTTCATCACCTCGCCGAAGAAGTTCGTGAAGGGCACGGCGATGGGTTTCGCCGGCCTGCCGAAGGATGAGGACCGCGCCAACGTCATCGCCTATCTGCGCACGCTGTCGGACAATCCGAAGCCGCTGCCGGCGCCCGGCGCCTCGGCCGAGAACGCGCCCGCCAAGCCGGCCGAAGGTGCAGCCCCTGCCAAGCCGGCAGAAGGCGCGGCGCCAGCCGCTCCGGCTGCACCCGCAAAATAACAAAACTGTAATGACATAATCCTTGAAAAAGCCGGGTTCAGCCCGGCTTTTTCGTTAGGAAAAATGCATATGCGACGACAAAGCCGCTCCGTTGCGGTTTTCAGCGCCGCCAAATGATCTAGATTGGGCCCAGACGCTATGGTGACGGCGCTATATCGCGAAGAGGAGAACGCATGACGGTTGGCCGAGCGCGGACGCTTCTGAAATCGGTGCTTATGCTGGCTGCTTTTGCCGGCGGCCTGCAGGCGGCCCTCGCGGACGAATGGCGCACGACCTCGTCGCTGATCGGCGAATCCAAATATGGCGACAACTTCCAGCACTACGATTACATCAATCCGGATGCACCCAAGGGCGGCACGCTGAATTCCGTGGTGCTTGGTACGTTCGACAGCTTCAATCCCTACATCGTGCAGGGGTCGCCGGCTGCCGGCTTCGCGCAGTTCGGCGGCGGCCTGCTCTACGACACGCTGATGGAGCAGGCGACCGACGAGGGCAGCACCAGCCATCCGCTGATCGCCGACGCCTACAAATATCCGGCCGACTATTCCTCAGCGACCTACCGGCTCGACCCGCGGGCGAAGTGGCATGACGGCCAGCCGATCACCACCGACGACGTGATCTGGTCGTTCCAGGTGCTGAAGGCCAACAGCCCGCAATATAGCCGCTATTTCGAAAACGTCACCGACGCGGTCGCCATCTCCGACCGCGAGGTCGAGTTCCATTTCAACCAGAAGGGCAACCGCGAACTGCCCAAGATTCTCGGCGATCTCGTCGTATTGCCCAAGCACTGGTGGGAAGGTACCGACGCCAATGGCAAGAAGCGCGACGTCACCAAATCGACGTTGGAGCCGCCACTCGGCTCGGCCGCCTACAAGATCGCCAGCTTCAAGCCGGGCTCGGAAATCGTCTGGCAGCGCGTGCCCGACTACTGGGCGGCCAAGCTGCCGGTGAAGATCGGCCGCGAGAATTCCGACAGCCAGCGTTTCACCTATTTTCTCGACGACAATGCCGCCTGGCAGGCCTTCACCAAGGGCGGCTTGGACGACATCAAGCCGGAGAACAGTTCGAGGCGCTGGAACACGGCCTATAATTTCCCGGCAGTCCAGGCCGGCGACGTCATCAAGAAGGAATTCAAGACCGCGTCGCCCGAACCGATGCAGGCCTTCATGCTCAACACCAGGCGCCCGCTGTTCCAAGATCGCCTGGTGCGCGCCGCCTTGATGTACCCGTTCGACTTCGAGACGATGAACCGGACCCTGTTCTTCGGTTCCAATACCCGCACCAGCAGCTATTTCCAGGGCACGGAACTGGCGTCGAGCGGCCTGCCGCAAGGCAAGGAACTCGAAATCCTGGAGCAGTACCGTGACAAGCTGCCGCCCGAGGTCTTCACCCAGGAATTCAAGCTGCCGGTCTACGACAGCCCGCAGGCGGAGCGCAAATACCTGAAGACCGCGGTCGATCTGTTCGCCAAGGCAGGCTGGGTGATCAAGGGCGGCAAGATGGTCAACGCCAAGACCGGCGAACCGTTCAAATTCGAAATCCTCGGCTGGAACGACACCGACCAGGTCATCGCCAGCCCGTACATCGCCAATCTGCGCAAAATCGGCGTCGACGCGACGCTGCGCCTGATCGATCAGACCCAGTATATCAACCGCGTCACCCATTTCGACTTTGACGTGGTCACTTCGATACTCGGCCAGTCGGACTCTCCCGGTAATGAACAGCGCGATTTCTGGAGCTCCAAGGCCGCCGATTCGCCGGGATCGCGCAATTACGCCGGCATCAAGAATCCGGTCGTCGATGCGCTGGTCGACCGGATCATCTATGCCACCGACCGCGACGATCTCGTTGCCGCCACCCATGCGCTCGACCGGGTGCTGTTGTGGAACTTCTACGTCGTGCCGCAATATTACCGCGCCGTGGTCTGGCTCGCCTATTGGAACAAGTTCGGTATGCCGGAAAAGCAGCCCGCCTATAGCGGCGTCGACCAGAATTCCTGGTGGATCGATCCGGTCAAGGAAAAGGCGCTGGCGGCCAAATACAAGAGTGGCAATTGATGACGGTGCTGCCCCGTCGCGACTTCCTCGCCCTGGGCGGTGCCGCCGCGGCAGCTGCATGGCTGCCCGGCCGGGCTTTCGCCACGACCCCGACCGGCGTGAAACTGCACGGCCTGTCGGCCTTCGGCGATCTCAAATACGCGCCGGATTTCAAGCATTTCGACTATGTGAATGTCGACGCGCCCAAGGGCGGCACCTTTAATTTCGGCCCCTCGCAATGGGTGTTCAACCAGAATCCCTACACCTTCAACACGCTGAACAGCTTCGTGCCCAAGGGTGACGCCCCGCCGCGCATGGAAATGTGTTTCGATTCGCTCATGACCGGCGCACAGGACGAGCCGGATTCCATCTATGGACTGCTGGCTGAAAGCGTGACGATCTCGGCGGACCGCAACATGTTCGAGTTCGCCCTGCGCCCGCAGGCGCGCTGGCATGACGGCTCGCCGCTGACCGCAGAGGATGCCGCATATACGTTCACCCTTTTCAAGAATCAGGGCCATCCCGATCTCTCGCTGCCGCTCCGTGAGATGACCCAAGCCGTCGCCGCCGATACTGGAACGCTGAGATTGACCTTTTCGGGCAAGCAATCGGAACGTACCATCCTGGATGTCGCAACGTTCCCGATCCTCTCCAAGGCATATTTCGCGATCGCCCCGTTTGACAGCTCCCGCATGAAGGCGCCGCTCGGATCCGGCCCTTACAAGGTCGGGTTGGTGCGTCCGGGACAGACAATCGAGTTCGAGCGCGTCGTGGACTATTGGGGCCGCGGCCTGCCGGTCAATAAAGGACAGTTCCATTTCGACAAGCTGCGCATAGAGTTCTATGGCGACCGTCAGGCGGCTTTCGAGGCTTTCAAGAAGGGCGAAGTCCATTTCCGCGAAGAGGCAACGTCGCGCGTATGGGCTACCGGCTACGATTTTCCGGCGCTCACCGCAGGCAAGGTGGTTAAACGCGACTTTCCTTCCGAAAAGCGCCCGTTAATGTACGCGACAGCCATGAACCAACGGCGCGAACGGTTTCGGGATATGCGCGTGCGCCGCGCAATTGCGTTGTGCTTCGATTTCGAATGGACCAACAAATCGCTGTTCTACGGCCTCTATGATCGTTCGCAATCCAATTTCGAACGATCGGAATTCAAAGCCACCGGCGTACCGTCTCCTGACGAACTGACGCTGCTGGAGCCGCTTCGCGACAAGCTTGCGCCTGAAGTCTTCGGCGAAGTCTATGCTCTGCCCCCATCCGACGGCAGCGGCCGTGACCGGAAATTGCTGCGCGCATCGCAAAAGCTGATGGCTGACGCGGGATGGAAACGGTCCGGTCAATTTTTCCAGAATGCCGCCGGCGAAACTTTCAGGTTAGAAATCCTTGCTGACGACGAAGGTTTGGTGCGCATCTATGGGCCGTGGGCGGAGAATTTGAAGGCCATCGGCTTCGACGCCTCAATCCGCCTGGTCGAGTCGGCACAGCACCAAGCCAGGCAGGCGAGCTTCGATTTCGACATGATAGCGATGGCGGTGCTGTTCTCGCCGACGCCAACACGGGAGGGAATGGACGGCATCTTCCATTCACGCTCGGCCAACCTGCAGGGATCGCGCAATCTGTCCGGCACGGCAGACCCGGCGATCGACATGCTTGTCGAGGCGATAGACCGCGTCAAAAACCGTCAGGAACTGACGACAGTGCTGCGTTCGCTGGATCGGGTCTTGCGCGCGCGCATGGACTGGATTCCTAGTTGGTATTCGGCGAATCACCGCGTGGCCTTCTGGGACATGTTCGGTTTCGACGAAACGAAACCCGACTACGGCTTCGCGATGGAAGCGCTGTGGTGGTTTGACAGGGACAAGGCGGCAAAGATTGGCAAAGGCTGAATTTCTTGCGGGCGTTGGCGCCGCCCCTCACCTGCCTGCCGGCATCCTCTCCCCGTATAGCGACGGGGAGAGGGGGGCTTTCATCGAGGATTTCGCCAACCACAAACATGGCAACAAAAGCGCCGAGACTACGGCCAGCCCCTTTCTCCCCGTCACTATACGGGGAGAAATGTCCGGCAGGACAATGAGAGGCGGCGCCGGCGTCGACAATTGGCCTGAAGCGATTGCCTCGGGGGCACCCCCAGCCACAGTGGTCCTCCCTAAGGAGGGTAAAAACTGATGGGCGCCTATATACTGCGCCGCATGCTGCTGATGATCCCGACCTTGTTCGGCATCATGGCGGTGTCCTTCGCCGTCATCCAGTTCGCGCCTGGCGGGCCGGTCGAGCAGGTCATTGCCAGGCTGACCAACCAGGGCGGCAGCGATCGCCTCGGTGGCGGCGGCGGTGATGCCGGCGGCGCCAATTTCGATGTGGCCGGCGACGTCGGCTCGAAATACCGCGGCGCGCAAGGGCTCGATCCGGAATTCATCAAGAAGCTGGAGAAGCAGTTCGGCTTCGACAAGCCGCCGCTCGAGCGCTTTGGCATGATGCTGTGGAATTATCTCCGCTTCGATTTCGGCGACAGCTACTTCCGCGACATTTCGGTGCTCGACTTGATCCTGGAAAAGATGCCGGTGTCGATCTCGATCGGGCTGTGGATCACGCTTTTGTCCTATCTGATTTCGATCCCGCTCGGCATCCGCAAGGCGGTCAAGGACGGCTCCACCTTCGACGTCTGGACCAGCGGCGTCGTCATCGTCGGTTACGCCATTCCAGGCTTCCTGTTCGGCATATTGCTGATGGTGCTGTTTGCCGGCGGCTCGTTCTGGGACTGGTTTCCGCTGCGCGGCCTCACCTCCGACAATTGGGACCAGCTGTCGTGGCCGGCCAGGATCGTCGACTATTTCTGGCACATGACCCTGCCGCTGACGGCGCTGGTGCTGTCGGCCTTCGCCACGACGACGCTTTTGACCAAGAATTCCTTCCTCGAGGAAATCCGCAAACAATATGTGGTCACCGCCCGCGCCAAGGGCCTGTCGGAGCGGCAGGTGCTCTACGGCCACGTCTTCCGCAACGCCATGCTGATCGTCATTGCCGGTTTTCCCGGCGCCTTCATCTCGGCCTTCTTCACCGGCTCGCTGCTGATCGAGAACATCTTTTCGCTCGACGGCCTCGGCCTGCTCGGCTTCAACTCGGTGGTGCAGCGCGATTATCCGGTGGTCTTCGCCAATCTCTACATCTTCTCGCTGCTTGGCCTGTTCGTCGGGCTGCTGTCCGATCTGATCTATACCTGGGTCGATCCGCGCATCGACTTCGAGCGGAGAGACGTCTGATGGCGCAGGCCACAGCCGAAACGGCGCCGCCTCGGATCGCGCGGCCCTTTCTGTCGCCGCTCAACCAGCGCCGCCTGCAGAACTTCAAGTCCAACCGGCGCGGCTACTGGTCGTTGTGGATTTTCCTGTTCCTGTTCGTGCTGTCGCTGGTTTCCGAACTGATCGCCAACGACAAGCCGATCATCGCCTCCTACAAGGGCGAGATCCTGTTTCCGGTCCTGGTCGCCTATCCCGAGGAGAAGTTCGGCGGCTTCTATGCGGTCACCGACTACCGCGACCCGGTCATCCAGGACGAGATCAACGCCAATGGCTGGATGATCTGGCCGCCGGTGCGCTACTCCTATCAGACCGTCAACAACGCTATTCCCGAAGCAGCACCGACCAAGCCATCCTGGCTCTACGACAAGAAGACGCGCTGCAACCAGTATCCGAAAGGCGAGGCAGACCCCAACTGCAACGTCGGCAACTGGAACTGGCTGGGCACCGATGACCAGGCCCGCGACGTGCTGGCGCGCGTCATCTACGGCTTCAGGATCTCGGTGCTGTTTGGCCTGGTCCTGACTGCCGGCTCGGCGCTGATCGGCGTGGCGGCCGGCGCCTTGCAGGGCTATTTCGGCGGCTGGACCGACCTTCTGTTCCAGCGCTTCATCGAGATCTGGTCGGCCATCCCGGTGCTGTATCTGCTCTTGATCGTCGCCGCCATCCTGCCGCCCGGCTTCTTCATCCTGCTCGGATTGATGCTGCTGTTTTCCTGGGTGGCACTGGTCGGCGTAGTAAGGGCCGAGTTCCTGCGCGCCCGCAATTTCGAATATGTCAATGCGGCGCGCGCGCTCGGCGTGTCCAACATCACCATCATGTTCCGGCATCTGCTGCCCAACGCCATGGTGGCGACGCTGACCTTCCTGCCCTTCCTGCTCAGCGGCTCGATTTCGACGCTGACTTCGCTCGACTATCTCGGCTTCGGCCTGCCGCCCGGCTCCGCCTCGCTCGGCGAGTTGTTGAAGCAGGCACAGCGCAATCTCAACGCGCCATGGCTCGGCATTTCCGGCTTCGTCGTCATCTCGCTGATGCTGTCGCTGCTGGTCTTCGTCGGCGAGGCTACCCGCGACGCTTTCGATCCGCGCAAGACGTTCAGATGAGAGCGATGCGGGCTGGCATTCGGCATGTTATATTCCGGCCGATATCGAGCGAACCCGGACCCATGACGGTGTTGGCGTCGGTTCAGTCCGTCAAGCCGCACGTCGGGGAAGGAAAGGGTTATGAATAGGGTCATCCTTGAACAACACTACCCGGCATCGAAGCTCCCGGATGAACTGCGAAGGGGCATAGCTCCGAGCGCCTCGGTCAAAGTGACAGTGGAAGAGGAGGCCAACAGGCCTCTTGGCCGCGAACAATTGCTTGAACTCATGCGGAATGCTCAGGCCAACGCGCCGGGAACAAGCCTCGACGAGGCTGTCGCGCGTGTTCGTGCCCTCCGCGATGAGTGGGAGGATTGATGGCTGCAGTCCGGCTTTATGTCGACACCAACATTTTCATCTATGCCTTTGAAAACAACGATGCGCTTGCAAAAAAACTGCTTCAGCTCATTTCACTGAACGACGGCAGAAAGCAGCTTTTCTTGGCGACGAGTGAGATCGTGCTCGCAGAGTTGATGGTCGATCCCTTGATGAGAAAGAACAATGATCGACTGATCGAACTCTACGACAATATTTCAATCGGCAATGCCTTCATCTCAATTGGGGCGATAACTCGCGAGGTTCTCTGGCACGCAGCACAGTTGCGTTCGGAATTCCTTTCCTTGAGATTACCGGACGCGATCCATCTTTCCACAGCGATGCACTTCGGCTGCACACAATTTCTGACCGCGGACACGAGATTGAAAGAGACCTATTCTATCGCACCAAATCGTCTCGTCCCCCCTCAAATGGCAGCCAAAATTTCGATCATACGACCGGAAATTTCCGCCTTGGACAGGGTTGTCGCGGAAGTTGAGCCATGACCGCCCCTCTCCTTTCCGTACGAGACCTCAGCGTCGCCTTCACGCAAGGCGGCAACCAGTCGATCGCCGTCGACCATATTTCCTTCGACCTTGCCAAGGGCGAGACGGTGGCGCTGGTCGGCGAATCCGGCTCCGGCAAGTCGGTCACCGCGCTGTCGGTGCTGAAGCTGCTGCCCTATCCGACCGCCAGCCACCCCTCGGGAAAGATCCTGTTCCTCGGCGCCGACCTGCTGGCCACGGACGAGAGAGACTTGCGCCGCGTGCGCGGCAACAAGATCACCATGATCTTCCAGGAGCCGATGACCTCGCTCAACCCGCTGCACACGATCGAGCAGCAGATCGTCGAGGTGCTGAAATTGCACCAGGGCCTGGGCGATCGCACCGCCAAGGCGCGCACGCTGGAACTTCTGCACGAGGTCGGCATCCGCGAACCGGAGAAGCGGCTCGACGCCTATCCGCACCAGCTTTCCGGCGGCCAGCGCCAGCGCGTCATGATCGCCATGGCGCTGGCCAACGAGCCTGAACTGTTGATCGCCGACGAGCCGACGACGGCGCTCGACGTCACCGTCCAGGCGCAGATCCTCGAATTGCTCGCCGGCCTGAAAAGCCGCAAGAACATGTCGATGCTGTTCATCACCCACGATCTCGGCATCGTCAGGAAGATCGCCGACCGGGTCTGCGTGATGACCAAGGGCAAGATCGTCGAGACCGGCCCGACCAAGGAGATATTCGCCAATCCGCAGCACGCCTACACCCGGCATCTGCTTGCCGCCGAGCCGAAGGGCAAGCCGCCGGCGGCCAATCAGGCCGCCAAGCCAGTGATGGTCGGCAACGACGTCAAGGTCTGGTTTCCGATCAAGAAGGGCTTCTTCCGGCGCACCGTCGACAATGTGAAGGCGGTCGACGGCATCGACGTCACCGTGCGGGCCGGTCAGACGCTTGGCGTCGTCGGCGAATCCGGCTCAGGCAAGACGACGCTCGGCCTGGCGCTGGCCAGGATGATCTCGTCGACCGGGAATATCCAGTTCAACGGACGCGGCATCGATCAGCTATCCTTCAACGAAATGCGGCCGCTGCGGCGCGAACTGCAGATCGTCTTCCAGGATCCGTTCGGCTCGCTCAGCCCGCGCATGTCGGTCGCCGAGATCATCGAGGAAGGGTTGAAGATCCACGAGCCGAAACTGTCGCCCGATGCGCGCGACGAGCGTGTCGTCGACGTGCTGCAGGAAGTCGGCCTCGATCCGGCGACGCGCAACCGCTATCCGCACGAATTCTCCGGCGGCCAGCGCCAGCGCGTCGCCATCGCGCGCGCCATGGTGCTCAACCCGCGCTTCGTCATGCTGGACGAGCCGACCTCGGCGCTCGACATGAGCGTGCAGGCGCAGGTCGTCGACCTCTTGCGCAGCCTGCAGGCCAAGCACGACCTCGCCTATCTCTTCATCAGCCACGATCTGAGGATCATCCGCGCGCTCGCCAATGAAGTCATCGTCATGCGCAATGGCAGGATCGTCGAAGCCGGACCTTCCGAACAGATTTTTGGCAACCCGCGGACCGACTATACAAAGGCGTTGATCTCGGCCGCCTTCAAGATCGAAACGGCGCCGGTCGGCATCGTTAGCGAGTAGATTTTCGCCAGAGATCATGCACAAAATCAAAACGCTGCCGCGCCCTTGCACGTCGGGACGCGAACGCTGTTGGTAAAAAGGAAAAACAATCCGCAATGGAAAAAGGCCGCATCCTGCTTGCCCTCACCGGTATTCATCCGCTGCGCTGGCGCGAACTGCTGTCGGCGGAGCGCGAAGTGGTGCTCGAGCCGAATGGCGCCGCCGATCCGTCGATCACCTATGCGGTGGTGTGGAAACAGCGGCCGAACCTGTTGTCGTCGCTGCCCAATCTGCGCGCCATCTTCTCGATCGGCGCCGGCGTCGACCACATCTTCGCCGATCCCACCTTGCCCGACGTTCCGGTCGTCAAGGTGGTGGCCGACAACCTGACCCAGTACATGACCGAATACGTCGTCTGGCGGGTGCTCGACCACCATCGCCAGGGCATGCTCTACCGCGCCCAGCAGCAGAAGAAGATCTGGCACGAACCGCAGCAGCGGCCGGCCAGCGACATCTCGGTCGGCATTATGGGGCTCGGCACGCTCGGCCGCGCGGCGGCGTCGGTGCTGTTGTCGCTCGGCTTTCCGGTCAATGGCTGGTCGCGCAGCGATCGGCCGATGCAAGGTGTCTCGACTTATGCGGGCGAGGCCGGCCTGATCCCGTTCCTCAACGCTACCGACATCCTGGTGGTGCTTCTGCCGCTGACGCCGCAGACGCACGGCATCATCAACCACGGCGTGCTGAAGGAGCTGCGCAAGCGCAACGGCCTCGGCGGCTCGGTGCTGATCAATGCCGGGCGCGGCAGGCTGCAGAAGGACGCCGACATTCTGCGCGCACTGGACGACGGCACGCTGAAGGAAGCCAGCCTCGACGTGTTCGAGGTCGAGCCGCTGCCGAAGACCAGCCCACTATGGAACCATCCTAAAGTGTTCGTGACGCCGCATGCGGCGGCAACTTCCGATCCGGTCCACCTGGCGCCGATCATGCTGCGCCAGATGGACGCCTTCGAGCGCGGCGAAGCGCTGGAAAATGTGGTGGACCGCGACGCGGGGTATTGATTTTTTGGAGCGCCGCTTCCCCGTCTCAGCCCCAGCCGAGCGGCACGTAGTCGATCTCCATAAACGCCTCGACCTCGGGGATCCAGCGGTCGCGGACGAAGGCGACGTGGTCGGGATGATCGTTGTAGCCGGAGTAAGCCCGCTGATCGGCGAACTCCATCGAGAAGCCGAAGCGGTACTCGTTCTTGGGGCTGACCTGCCGCAACTGCTCGAAATGCGTGACGCCCTTTATCGCCGTGAGGATCCTCTTGGCATCGGCGAGGAACCTTTTTTCCTCAAGCGAGTGCGGCGGGTGTTTTAGCGTGAACACGACGGTGTGACGGATCATTTTTTGCTCCTGCGATGTCTTCGTGTCACGCGCTGTCGGCCCAGGCGCGGATCAGGTTATAGGCGATCGCCCCTTTCGGCGGCGTCACCAGGCCGCCCGGATGTTCCCTGGCCAGCATCGACAGCACCTCGTCGCGAAAGAACCAGCGGCAGTCTTCCAGCTCGTTGAGGTCGGGGTGGATGTCGTCGTTGAGCGGTTCGCCGAAGCAGCCGATCATAAGCGAATAGGGAAACGGCCAGGGCTGGCTGGCGTGGTAGACGACGCGGCCGAGCCGGATGCCGGCTTCCTCCAGCGTTTCGCGGCGCACCGCCGCCTCGATCGTCTCGCCCGGCTCGATGAAACCGGCGAGCGCCGAATACATGCCGGGCCCGAAATGCCGGCCGCGGCCGAGCAGGCATTTTTCGCGCGTCGCCGTCAGCATGATCGCCACCGGGTCGGTGCGCGGAAAGTGCTCCGTACCGCAGGCCGGGCAATGCCGCTTGTAGCCGCCGGCCCGCATCTCGGCTTCGGTGCCGCATTTGCTGCAGAAGCGATGGCTGGCATGCCAGGCGAGCAGCGCCGCCCCTTGCGCCAGCGCGCCGGCCGCCGCTTCGTCGATCAGCCCCTGCATATAGACCGAGCGATAGTCGATCGCCTTGATCGTCTCGGGAAGCTGCTCGGGCTCGACCGCGGCCGGCACCGCCAGCACCGGGCCACTTTCGGAAAAACCGAGCAGGACGCCGTTTTCGAGCGATGCCTCGAGCGGCCGGCTTTCGGCCACGCCGAACCAGGGATCGAATGCGTCTTGCGCAAGCTTCAGATAGAGCCGGCCGCCATGCATCAGCAAAAGCCGAGTCGTCGGATCGGCGAGCGCCTTTTCGACGGAATCGTCGGCGCGGTTTTCGGATTGCCGGTCGATGATGTTGCCGGCGAAGCCGACGAACTGGCTCGGCTCGCGCAAGGGCGCGTCAAACAGGCTAAAGCTCATGCGGACTCGGGAAGGTTCAAGATGGACACGGGAGAGGCTTATAGCGCTGCCTTGATCTTTTCCGCAAACTTGCGAATGTCGGAGCGCTGGTAGGGCTCGCGCAGGCCGTGCCCCCACACCGGGCCGGGCCAGCCGGGATCGCCTTCCGAGCGCGCGATAACATGCACGTGCAACTGCCGCACGATGTTGCCGAGCGCGCCGGTGTTGATCTTGGTGCAGCCGGTCACCCGCTTCAGCGCCAGCGCCACCATGTTGGTCTCGAAGGTCAGCATCGCCTGGTCGAGCGGCGTCATGTCGTGGATTTCCTCGATGCCCGGCCGCTGCGGCACCAGCAGCAGCCACGGCCAGCGGCGGTCGTTCATGACGCGCAATTCGCACAGGCCGAGCCACATCAGCTGTTCGCTGTCGGCTTCCAGCTGAGCGTCAAGCGTGAATCCTGCCTTGAGGCCCGGCAGCATCGGCGTTTCCCTCGCATTTTGACGTTTTTTGAACTTTATCGACGCTAGAGCGGCTACCGGGGGGCCGCAAGGGGCAGCAAGCAACATTGGCCGTCGTGGCGCTGATTGTGCGCGAAGAACCGAGGACCAGGGCATTGCATACGGTTGGCGCTGCCCCGCCGAGGTCGACAATTTTGACCGCAGCCACATTTTGTTCTTGCTTTGTGCCGGCAGCTATGCTACTAATGTCGCTATGGTGATTATTCGCACCAACGACCCGCCCGCCGAGGCGGGTTTTTGGTTTCAGCTTTCGCCGTCGCGCACGACTCCTATCATCCGCACTTGCATTTCATCGCCGGATTGCCGATATGGAGGCCGGGAGGTTGGTGGTGGACGGTCCACTCGCCAACCGGGTCAGGTCCGGAAGGAAGCAGCCCTAACGAGCCCGGAACGGGTCATTGTTCCAGCCTCCCGCCTCTTCGCCTTTTGCCCCGACATTGACGGCGCCAAGCCGTGCGGGCGAAACTATGCGCAGGAATCGGCCGCCTCCAGTGGCAGCCCTTGGAGCTTAACGGGCGAATGAGCGAAGCCGGAAACGACGCCGGGAAATCGGACAAGCCTGCCGCCTATCGCGTGCTGGCGCGCAAATACCGACCGTCGAATTTCTCCGAACTGATCGGCCAGGAGCCGATGGTCCGCACCTTGACCAATGCCTTTGCCACCGGCCGCATCGCCCAGGCCTGGATGCTGACCGGCGTGCGCGGCGTCGGCAAGACGACGACCGCGCGCATACTGGCGCGGGCCCTGAACTATAAAACATCGACCGTCGACCAGCCTTCAGTCGACCTTGCCGTGCTCGGCGAGCATTGCCAGGCGATCATGGAAGGCCGCCATGTCGACGTCATCGAGATGGACGCCGCCTCGCATACCGGCATCGACGACATCAGGGACATCATCGAACGCGTGCGCTACGCCCCGGTATCGGCGCGCTACAAGGTCTACATCATCGACGAAGTGCACATGCTTTCCAACCAGGCCTTCAACGGCCTGCTGAAGACGCTGGAAGAGCCGCCGCCGCACGTCAAGTTCATCTTCGCCACCACCGAAATCCGCAAGGTGCCGATCACCGTCCTGTCGCGCTGCCAGCGTTTCGACCTCAGGCGCATCGATGCGGCAATGATCAAGGCCGACCTTGCCAGGATAGCGGGTCTGGAGGGCATCGAAGTCGAAGACGATGCGCTGGCGATGATCGCGCGCGCGGCCGAAGGCTCGATGCGTGACGCGCAGTCCATCCTCGACCAGGCGATCGCCCATGGCGGCGGCGCGGTCAGCGCCGAAGCGGTCCGCGCCATGCTGGGCCTGGCCGACCGTGCCCGCATCGTCGACCTGTTCGAACATGTCATGAAAGGCGACGTCGCCGCCGCGCTTGCCGAATTCCGTGCCCAGTACGATACCGGCGCCGATCCTGCCGCGGTGCTGACCGACCTTGCCGAGTTCAACCATCTGGTCACCCGTCTGCGCTTCGTGCCGGCTGCTGTCGACGACGCCTCGCTGTCCGAGGACGAGCGCCGGCGCGGCGCCGATTTCGCCAGGACGCTGTCGGTCAAGGTGCTGTCGCGGACATGGCAGATGCTTTTGAAAGGCATTCCCGAGGTGCAGACTTCCAACCGTCCAGTCAGCGCCGCCGAGATGGTGCTGATCCGGTTGGCGCATGCCGCCGACCTGCCGACGCTGGACGAGGCGCTGAGATCGCTGGAGAGCGGCGTTTCGCTGCCCGGCTCCGCGCCGCGCGCGAATGGCGCGCCGGCAAGCCCCGGCCCCGCAAGCCCCGGACCCGCAAGCCATGGGCCTGCAAGCGGTGGTGCCGGTGCCGTGGCGCAGACGCGGATGCCGACGGCCAATGGCGGCGCGCAGTCGATGCGCCTGGTCGAGCCCGAGCCGGTGCCGACCAATTTCGTTGCTCCGCCGGAGCCGGTGGTCAAGGCGCCGCCGGTGGCGGTGAAATCGCTGGCCGACATTGTTGCCCTTGCCGACGCCCAGCGCGACATGGCCTTCAAGGTGCTGGTCAAGCGTTGCGTGCGCCTGGTGCGCATCGAGCCCGGCCGTATCGACGTCAGCCTGACCGACGATGCGCCGAAGATGCTGCTCAACGATTTGACCGCCAAATTGCGCGCCTGGACCGGCCGCAACTGGCTGGTGTCGCTGTCGAAGGAAGAGGGCGGCCAGACCTTGGCCGAGATGGAATCGACAAAGCGCGAAAATGCCTTCCTCGATGCCAAGAGCGATCCGACGGTCGCCGCCATCCTGGCGCGCTTTCCCGGCGCCAAGATCATCGACGTGCGCATTCCCGACGCGCCGGAGGCCGATGCGGCCGAGGGCGAAGTGCCGGTCGAGCCGCCGGCAGACGACGACGAAACCTGAAACAACCGGCACCAACTGCAAAGGACCGTGCGATGAAAGATCTTCTCGGCCTGATGGGCAAGGCAAAGGAAATGCAGGCCAAGTTCCAGGCCATGCAGGATGAGATCGCCACGCTGGAAGCCACCGGACAGGCCGGCGGCGGCCTGGTCAGCGTGACGCTGACCGGCAAATTCGAGATGAAGTCGCTGAAGATCGACCCGTCGCTGTTCAAGGAGGACGAGGTCGAGATTCTCGAGGATCTGCTTCTCGCTGCCCACAACGACGCCAGGACCAAGGTCGAGCAAACCATGCAGGAAAAGACCAAGGCGCTGACCGCGGGACTGCCGATCCCGCCGGGAATGAAACTGCCCTTCTAAGGCTAATGCATGTCGCGCAAAAGTGTGCAGCGGTTTTGCGGTAACGACATGCATCGAAACAAGAACGTAAAGCGCGTCGCCTGAGGCCGGTCGAACGCGACGCGCTTTTAGTCAATCGGTATGCCGTTACAGTGGCCGAAGAGTGCAGCAGCCAGTGCTTGCTCTTCCGCCGGCTGTGTCTATTAGGCAACTCCCCACACTTAATAACGCTTTAGCCATCTTTTTGCCTGAAAGTGTCTCATTCTTGCCGCAACCAGGGGCGGGCTGGCAGCAGAATGAGGGGACGCCTGTTGATCTCTACCCGATGGAAGACGCCGTTGCGGCTCGGCGTCGTTATCTCGCCGCTGTTTTTGGCCGCTTGCAGTCAGACCGCCTCGCACGGCATGTCCAGCCTGACCGATGCCATTACGCCGGGTTTCCTGAGCTCGCGTTCCTACAATTCCACGCCGAAGGAAAAGGAGTGCCTGGAGCGGGCAATGTTCTTCGAGTCCAACCGGTCGAGCCGTGACGGCATGATTGCGGTCGGCACGGTGGTGATGAACCGGCTGCGGTCCGGCAAGCATGGCAACACCATCTGCCAGGTCGTTGGCGAGCGCGGCCAATTCGCGCCGGGCGTCATGACGCGGCCGATGAATTCGAAGGCGATGCCCGATGTCGAGGAAGCCGCCGCGGCGGTGCTCAAGGGCGAGCGCAAAGCCAAGCTGAAGAACACGATGTACTTCCACACCGCCGGCCTGCGCTTCCCCTACAAGAACATGCACTACACCATGGTCGCCGGCGGCAATGCCTTCTATGAAAAGCGCGGCCGCAACTGGCAGCCGCTGCCGGACGAACCGGTGGTCGCCGTGGCCCAGGCCAAGCCGCAAGCGCCTGCCGCTCAGGCCATACTTGTCGCCTCGGCCGAGCCGGCGCGCGACGCCAAGCCGACATTCGCCAAGGCGACCTATGTGACCGCCGCCGCATCGCAGCCGGCAAAGCAGACAAGGGTGACTGCCGGGATGGCGACCCCGGAGAGGGCGGCCCCAGAGAAGCCCACCCAGGAGAAGCCGGTGCTGGTGGCGCTGCAAGAACCAATGCAGGAGCCCGATGCGGCCCGTTTCGGTGGGACCGCGAGCGCACGGCCTGTCACCTCCTTCGAGGCAGCGCCGGCAGAGCCGACAATGTCGTTCGAGGCGACGCCCGAGAACACCGACGCCATCGGCGCGATGATCGCCGGCCAGACCCGGCCGCTGGAAGAAAACTGAGACGGTCAACGTCGGCGCCGCCGCTCATCTGGCTGCCGCCATCTTCTCCCCGTATAGTGACGGGAGAAGGACGCTGTGGCCAAGGATTTCGCCAATTTCCGGCGTCGCAAAAAAAGGGACCGAGGTTGCGGTCAGCCCTTTCTCCCCGCCGCTATACGGGGAGAAATGCCCGGCAGGGCAATGAGGGGCGGCGCAAACCTGGGCGATTGCCTCTCTGCCCGCTGGACAGCACGCGCCTCAGTGGTGTTCCAAAACCCGTTGAAAAATCCTAAACCGGTGCGATGTCGAAGCGAATCGCCGGTCCCGAGATCGAACGCCTGATCCAGCTGCTGGCCAAGGTGCCGGGGCTCGGCCCGCGTTCGGCACGGCGCGCCGCGCTCCACCTCATCAAGAAGAAGGAGCAGCTGCTGGCGCCGCTCGCCGCCGCCATGGGCGAGGCGGTCGACAAGGTGCGCATCTGCTCGACCTGCGGCAATGTCGACACCTCCGATCCCTGCATGATCTGCACCGACCCGCGCCGCGACCCCACCACGCTCATCGTCGTCGAGGACGTGGCCGACCTTTGGGCGCTGGAGCGGGCGACCGCCATGAACGTGCGCTACCATGTGCTCGGCGGTACGCTGTCGCCGCTCGACGGCATTGGTCCTGATGAGCTCAACATCCGTTCGCTGGTCGATCGCGTCGCCGGCGGCGAAGTCAAGGAAGTGATCCTCGCCGTCAACGCCACGGTCGAGGGCCAAACCACCGCGCACTACCTCACCGACCAGCTTTCCGGCTTCGACATCAAGGTGACGCGGCTGGCGCATGGCGTTCCGGTCGGCGGCGAGCTCGATTATCTCGACGAAGGCACGCTGGCCGCCGCACTGCGCTCGCGGACGGCGTTTTGAGGCGAGTGGCGGGGAGAGTGCGGATGATGGCTGCTGCGCATTTTTTAAGGCGGGCACTCTGTCACACCCCCCTCTGTCCTGCCGGACATCTCCCCCGCAAGGGGGGAGATCGGCAGCGTCAATCTCGCCGCCAATCTTTCAACGTCGAAAATTGGCGGAAGCAGAGGCGACAGCCAATCTCCCCCCTTGCGGGGGAGATGTCCGGCAGGACAGAGGGGGGTGGGACGGATCGCTGCTTTCACAAAATAGCCGTCGCGTTTCTTCTCGCCGCACTTGCCGCCTTCCTCCTCGCCACCCCCGTCTCCGCGGCAAAAATCGACGATCAGTTCCGCGCCTGGCTTGGCAACGACCTCTGGCCCGAAGCCAAGGCCAAAGGCATCTCCAGGAAAACCTTCGATGCCGCCTTCGACGGCGTCAAGCCGAACCTCAAGCTGCCCGACCTGGTGCTGCCGGGCGAGAAGGCGACGACGCCGCGGAAGCAGCATCAGGCCGAGTTCGGTTCGCCGGGCGCCTATTTCGCCGAAAAGATAGTTCGCGCGGTCACCGCCGGCGGCCGCACCCGCGAGGCGGCCAACGCTAGGACCCTTGCCGCTATCGAGAAGCGCTATGGCGTGCCCGGCGAAGTGCTGCTGGCGATCTGGGGCCGCGAGAGCGGCTTCGGTGCGGCAAAGCTGCCCTACGACGCCTTCGAGGTGCTGGGCACCAAGGCGTTCATGTCGACGAAGAAAGAATTCTTCCGCACCGAGCTGCTGGCGGCGCTCGAGATCGTCGAGCGCGGGCTTGCCCCGGTCGGCGCGATAAAATCGTCCTGGGCCGGTGCGCTCGGTCAGCCGCAGTTCATGCCGACGTCGTTTCTGAAGCATGCCGTCGATTTCGATGGCGACGGCCGCACCGACATCTGGAATTCGAGGCCCGACATACTGGCGTCGATCGCCAATTATCTCGTGCATTATGGCTGGGTCAGGGGCCGCGGCTGGGGCTTCGAGGTGACGATACCGGACAGCGTCTCGTGCTCGCTCGAAGGTCCCGACCAGGGCAAGAAGATTTCGCAATGGGCTGATATGGGTATCAGGCGTGTGTCGGGTAAACCATTCCCGGCGAGTGAACTGAAGGCAGAAGGTTTTCTTTTGATGCCGGCCGGGCGCAGCGGCCCGGCCTTCATCGTGACCCCCAATTTCTACGTGCTGAAGCAGTACAACACCAGCGATCTCTATGCCCTGTTCATCGGCCATGGCGCCGATCGCATCGCCCATGGCGACAGCAATTTCTCGGGCAATTGGGGCGCGGTCGGCGGGCTCTACCGCTCCGACATCGCCGCCCTGCAGCGGGCGCTGGAGGCAAAGGGTTATGATGTCGGCAGCGCCGACGGCCTGCCCGGCTTCAAGACGCGCCGCTCGATCGGCAAATGGCAGGCCAGAAACGGCCGTTCCGCTACCTGCTTTCCCGACGCCGACCTGGCTACCGCGCTGAAATAGCCGGGTTTTCGCACCGCCGGTCTGGCCCAATCGACCGTTCTGCAAATGCTCGTTGCCGCGCTCGAAACCGCCGGATATGGTGAGCCGGAACTGCACAAAAATTGCCAAGACAATGGTCCGGGGATCACCGTTCGACGCGGCAAGAAAATGCCACAACCCTGAGCCGGGAACTCAGGTCAACAAAAACAGGGAACAGTTAAAATGATGATGGAAAAGTTTGCTCTACGCTCCCGCTTCTTGCTCGCGGGCGCGGCCATGTCCGCGCTGCTTCTGGCCGCTGCGCCTGCCTTCGCGGTCACGCCCGCCGACACGCTGGTCGAGGGTTTCGCCATCGACGACATCATCTCCATGGATCCGGGCGAGGCATTCGAATTGTCGACCGCCGAAATCACCGGCAACACCTATGATCTCCTGGTACGCCTCGACCTCAGCGACACCTCCAAGGTCAAAGGCGATCTCGCGGAAAGCTGGAGCGTCTCCGACGACGGCCTGACCTACACGTTCAAGCTCAAGCTCGGCCTCAAATTCGCCTCCGGCAATCCGATCACGGCGGCGGACGTCGCCTATTCGTTCGAGCGCGCCATCAAGCTCGACAAGAGCCCGGCCTTCATCATCGGCCAGTTCGGCATCGATGGCGGCAATGTCACCGAGAAGGCGAAGGCCGTTGATGATACGACGTTCCAGTTCACCGTCGACAAGGCCTATGCGCCGAGCTTCGTGCTGAACTGCCTGTCGGCGACGGTCGCCTCGGTGGTCGACGCCAAGCTGGTCAAGGAGCATGTCGCCGCGGTCACGCCGAGCGCCGACTACAAATGGGACAATGATTTCGGCAATGCCTGGCTGAAGACCGGCTATGCCGGCTCCGGCGCCTTCAAGCTGCGCGAATGGCGCGCCAACGAGGCCGTCGTGCTGGAACGCAACGACAATTACAACGGCGAGAAGGCCAAGCTTGCCCGTGTCATCTATCGCAACATGAAGGAAAGCTCGGGCCAGCGCCTGGCGCTGGAAGCCGGCGACATCGACGTCGCCCGCAATCTCGAGCCGAACGATCTCGACGCCATCGCCAAGAATGCCGACCTCACCACCACCAGCGCGCCGAAGGGCACGGTCTATTACATCAGCCTCAACCAGAAGAACGCGAACCTCGCCAAGCCCGAGGTTCGCCAGGCGTTCAAATATCTGGTCGACTACGATGCCTTGAGCACGACCATCCTCAAGGGCATCGGCGAGATCCATCAGACCTTCCTGCCCAAGGGCGTACTCGGCGAGCTGGACGAAAATCCGTTCAAGTTCGACGTCGCCAAGGCCAAGGAACTGCTCGCCAAGGCGGGTCTCGCCGACGGCTTCAGCGTCACCATGGACGTGCGCACCGGCCAGCCGACGACGGGCATGGCGGAATCGATCCAGCAGACGTTGGGACAGGCCGGCATCAAGCTGGAGATCATCCCCGGCGACGGCAAGCAGACGCTGACCAAATACCGCGCCCGCAACCACGACATCTATATCGGCCAGTGGGGCCAGGACTATTTCGACCCGAATTCCAATGCGCAGACCTTTGCCAGCAACCCGGACAATTCGGATGAAGGCAAGACCAAGACGCTGGCCTGGCGCAACGCCTGGGACATTCCGGACCTGACCAAGCAAACGGAGGCCGCCCTGCTCGAGAAGGACGCGGCCAAGCGCGCCACAATGTACCAGGATCTCGAGAAGAAGATCCTCGACACCAGTCCTTTCGTCATCATCCACCAGCAGCTGGAAGTGGCCGGCCTGCGCAAGAACCTCAAGGGCTTTGCGCTCGGCCCGAGCTTCGACACCAACTTCGTCGGCCCCGTCTCGAAGGAGTGACGCCGGCGGACGCGCCGTATGAGTGTGGCTGAAAGCGAAGTGACGGCAGGGCGCGGCGGCGCCCGCGCCGTTGCCGTGGCCTCATCGATCGCCCGGTTCCTGGTCATCGCGATAACGACCTATCTCGGTCTGCTCGCGGTGACCTTCTTCATCGGCCGTGTCATCCCGATCGACCCGGTGCTGGCGGTGCTCGGCGACCGGGCGCCGGCCAATGTCGTCGAACGAACGCGCCGCGAGATGGGCCTCGACCTGCCGCTGGTCGAGCAGTTCTACATCTATGTCAAACATGCCCTGAACGGTGATTTCGGCACCTCGGTGCTGACCACCAATCCGGTGATGACCGATATCCGCCGCGCCTTTCCCGCGACGCTCGAACTGGCGACGCTGGGAACATTGATCGGTTCGGTGATCGGCGTGCCGCTTGGCGTGCTGGCCGCGGTGCGGCGCGGCAGCGTCATCGACCAGGTCGTGCGGATCATCGGCCTTGTCGGCTATTCCGTGCCGATCTTCTGGCTGGGGCTGCTGGCGCTGGTTCTGTTCTACGCCAAGCTGCAATGGGTCGCCTTTCCCGGCCGCCTCGATGTCGTCTACGAATACACCTTCACGCCGATTACCGGCTTTTACCTGCTGGATGCACTCTGGCAGCGGCAGTGGGACGTATTTGCCGATGCCTTCCGCCACATCATCCTGCCGGCCTCGCTGCTCGGTTATTTCTCGCTCGCCTATATCAGCCGCATGACGCGCTCCTTCATGCTGAACGAACTCACCCAGGAATATATCGTCGCGGCACGAGCCAAGGGCCTGTCCGAAACGCGCATCATCTGGAGTCACGCGCTGCGCAACGCCGCGGTGCCGATGGTTACGGTGATCGCTCTGTCGTATGCCGGGCTGCTCGAAGGCTCGGTGCTGACCGAGACGGTGTTTTCGTGGCCGGGCATCGGCCTCTACATCACCAACTCGCTGCAGAACGCCGACATGAATGCCGTGCTCGGCGGCACCATCATCATTGGCTCGGTCTTCATCGCCATCAATCTATTCTCCGACCTGCTCTACCGGGTGCTCGATCCCAGGACCAAGGCAGGATGAGGACGAAGGCAGGATGAGCACGGAAGCGATTCAAACCCGCCGCGACTGGCTGCTCAGCGAGCGGCCGGCGTCGCGCGTGCAGGCAAGGCTCGGCCGCGCCTACGTGGCCTGGCGGCGCTTCTCCGCCAACCGGCTGGCGTTTGCCGGCCTGCTCATCATCATCGCCCTACTGGTGGTCGCGGCCTTCGCCGATGTGCTGGCGCCCTATTCGCCGACATTCGGCGACCTCAAGGGCTCGCGGCTGCTGGCGCCGAGTGCCGCGCACTGGTTCGGCACCGACGATCTCGGCCGCGACATCTATTCGCGCATCATCTTCGGCTCGCGCTGGACACTGTACGTCGTCATTCTGGTTGCCATCATCGCCGCGCCCATCGGCTTGCTGGTCGGCACCGTCGCCGGCTATGCCGGCGGCTGGACCGATGCGATCCTGATGCGCATCACCGACATCTTTCTCGCCTTTCCGAAGCTGATCCTGGCGCTGGCCTTCGTCGCCGCGCTCGGCCCCGGCATCGAAAACGCCGTGCTCGCCATCGCCATCACCTCGTGGCCGCCCTATGCCCGCATTGCGCGCGCCGAAACGCTCACGGTGCGCAATTCCGATTACATCAAGGCGGTGCAGCTGATGGGCGCCTCGCCGTTCCGCATCGTGCTTCGCCACATAATGCCGCTCTGCATCTCCTCGCTGATCATCAGGGTGACGCTCGACATGGCCGGCATCATCCTGACCGCCGCCGGTCTCGGCTTCCTCGGTCTCGGCGCGCAGCCGCCGCTGCCGGAATGGGGCGCGATGATCGCATCGGGCCGCCGCTTCGTGCTCGACCAGTGGTGGGTGGCGGGCGCGCCGGGCTTTGCCATCCTCATCGTCAGCCTCGGCTTCAACCTGCTCGGCGACGGCCTGCGCGACGCGCTCGATCCCCGAAGCGGTGACCAATGAGCACGCTTCTCGAAGTCGACGACCTGCGCGTTACCTTCCCGACGCGCACCGGCCTGATCGAGGCGGTGCGCGGCGTTTCCTTCTCGCTCGGCCGCGAGCGGCTCGGCATCGTCGGCGAGAGCGGATCGGGCAAATCGCAGACCGGCCGCGCCATCATGGGAGTGACCCCGCCGCAGGCCGAGGTGACCGCGAAGACGCTCGCTTTCGACGGCATCGACCTGCTGGCCGCCTCGCCGCGCGAGCGCCGGGCGCTGCGCGGCAAGCGTATCGCCATGATCCTGCAGGATCCGAAATATTCGCTGGACCCGGTGATGAGCATCGGCCGCCAGATCGTCGAGACGCTGCGCACGCATGAGAAGGTCTCCAAGGCCGAAGCCCGCGAGCGCGCGCTTGCCATGCTGGAGGCTGTGCAGATCCGCGATCCGGTCCGTGTCTTCGACCTGCATCCGCATGAGGTTTCCGGCGGCATGGGCCAGCGCGCCATGATCGCCATGATGCTGATCGCCGGGCCGGAGATGATGATCGCCGACGAGCCGACCTCGGCGCTCGACGTCACCGTGCAGCTCGACGTGCTCGGCATCCTCGACCGGCTGGTCAGCGAGCGCGGCATGGGGCTGATCTTCATCTCGCACGACCTGCGCCTGGTCTCGTCCTTCTGCGATCGTGTCATCGTCATGTATGCCGGCAAGGTGGTCGAACAGCTCAAGGCCTCCGAACTCGGCCGCGCCCAGCATCCCTATACACGCGGCCTGCTCAACTGCATGCCCAAGATCGGCGCCGACCGCCACCCGTTGCCGGTGCTCGACCGCAAGCCGGAGTGGGCGGCATGACGGCAGCCCTTTCCGTCGACAGGCTGGAGGTGATGTTCGACCGCTTCCGCGCGCTGAAAGGCGTCAGCCTCGAGGTGCAATCCGGTGAATCGTTCGGCCTCGTCGGCGAATCCGGCTCCGGCAAGTCGACCCTTCTCAGGGCAATCGCCGGCCTGGCGCCGGCCGCATCAGGCACCATTACCGTCAACGGCAAAACGCTCGGCGCGCGCCGCGACAAGGCGTTTTATCGCGAGGTGCAGATGGTCTTCCAGGACCCGTACGGCTCGCTGCACCCGCGCCAG
Organism: Mesorhizobium sp. M0563; assembly: GCF_040321065.1. NCBI lineage: Bacteria > Pseudomonadati > Pseudomonadota > Alphaproteobacteria > Hyphomicrobiales > Phyllobacteriaceae > Mesorhizobium > Mesorhizobium sp. M0563. Next base: position 82,306 of record NZ_JAMYQV010000008.1, on the reverse strand, counting down.
ACCGTCGACCGCCTGCTGCAGGAGCCACTCGCCATTCACGGCTTCGCTGACGGTGAAAAGCGCATCCAGCGGGCGCTGGACGAGGTCGGCCTGGGAACCGGATTCCGCTTCCGCTATTCGCATCAACTGTCGGGCGGCCAGCGCCAGCGCGTCGCGATCGCCCGCGCCCTGATCCTCGAACCCTCGATCCTGCTGCTCGACGAACCCACGTCGGCGCTCGACGCTTCCGTACAGGCCGAAGTGCTCAACCTGTTGGAGGAGATCCGGCGGCGCCGCAAGCTGACCTTCCTGATGGTCAGCCACGACCTCGCCATCATCACCCATATGTGCGAGCGGCTGATGGTGATGCAGAACGGCGAGGCGGTCGAGCACCTCGCCGCCGGCGACCTTGTCGAACGCCGTGTCACCAAGGATTATACGCGCAATTTGCTGAGGGCCAGCGAGGGGTTTGTCAGGACGGCATGAGCGACGGGCGTTCGGTTGCTGACGCCGACCGGCAGGCCCAATCGCCCGGCGGCGGTGCCAACTTGAGGAAAAACTGAAATAAGCCCAGAAGAGTCTCAACAGCCATCAAACGAGAGCGGGCGCCGGCCCGGCGAGGGGTACGATGACAAATTCAGCCATTTCCGAACGCAAGAACCAGTCGATTTCCCGCGGCGTCGGCATGACCACTCAGATCTATGCCGATCGCGCCGAAAATTCGGAGATCTGGGACGTCGAAGGCCGCCGCTATATCGATTTCTCGTCCGGCATCGCTGTCGTCAACACCGGCCACCGTCACCCTAGGGTGATCGAAGCGGTCAAGGCGCAGCTCGACCGTTTCACCCACACCTGCTACCAGGTCGTGCCTTATGAGAGCTATATCAGGCTGGCAGAACGGCTGAACGGCATGCTCCCCGGCAAGTTCGACAAGAAGACGATTTTCCTCACCACCGGCGCCGAGGCGGTCGAGAACGCGATCAAGATCGCCCGCAATGCCACCGGCCGGCCGGCGGTCATCGCCTTTTCCGGCGGCTTTCACGGCCGCACCTTCATGGGCATGGCGCTGACCGGCAAGGTCGTGCCTTACAAGGTCGGCTTCGGCGCCATGCCGGCGGATGTCTTCCATGCGCCGTTCCCGGTGGCGCTGCACGGCGTCTCGGTCGCCGATTCGCTGGCCGCGCTCGACCGGCTGTTCAAGGCCGATGTCGACCCGGCCCGCGTCGCCGCGATCATCGTCGAGCCGGTGCAGGGCGAGGGTGGCTTCTACGAGGCGCCGCGCGACTTCATGACCGCATTGCGCAAGATCTGCGACCAGCACGGCATGCTGCTGATCGCCGACGAAGTGCAGACCGGCTTTGCCCGCACCGGCAAGATGTTTGCCATGGACCACCACGAGGTGGCGGCCGACATCACCACCATGGCCAAGAGCCTGGCCGGCGGCTTCCCGCTGGCGGCCGTCACCGGGCGTGCCGAGATCATGGATGCGCCGAGCCCCGGCGGGCGGGGCGGCACCTATGGCGGCAGCCCGATCGGCGTCGCCGCGGCGCATGCCGTGCTCGACGTCATCGATGAGGAGAAGCTCTGCGACCGCGCCAACACGCTAGGCAACCGTCTGAAGCAGCGCCTGCAATCGATCCGCGACGAAGCGCCTGAGATTGTCGATATCCGAGGACCTGGCTTCATGAACGCGGTCGAGTTCAACGATGTGACGAAGGGGCTGCCGTCGTCGGAACTCGCCAATGCGGTGCGGCTGAAGGCGCTCGACAAGGGCCTGATCCTGCTGACCTGCGGCGTCTACGGCAACGTCATCCGCTTCCTCGCGCCGATCACCATCCAGGACGCCGTCATGAACGAAGCGCTCGACATCCTCGAAAGCTCGATCCGCGAAGTTCGCGCCGCCTGAGCTATCCGGCCGCTCTTGCAGGCTCTGCCTGCTGGAAGGCGGCGAGCGCCGCCTTCAGCCCGTCGGGCCCGGTCGCGACAATCTGCGGCGACGGCGAAAAGCCGGCGCCGAGCATCTTGCGGCCAAGCATATGGTCGCCGGGCCGGTTGACCGATTCGATGCCGAGCAGCCGGCTTGCGGCGTAGTGGTAGATCGAGAATTTGTTTTCGGCCACGTCGCCCAGCACGACATGGCTGTCGCCGCCCGCAATCAGGCCGACCATCTGCAGCTTCATGTCGCCGATATCGGACCAGAACCACGGCACCGCCGAGTAATTGTCGGCATGGCCGATGATGGTGCGCGCGGCGAGCCGCGCCTGGTCTGTGGCGTTCTGCACCGATTCCAGCCGCACATCGCCGCCGGTGAACCAGTGCCGGTAGGAGGCGGCGTCGCCGATGGCGAGGATTTCCGGCACCGACGTGCGCATCTGCTGGTCGACGCGGATGCCGTTGGCGATGGCAATACCGGCGGCTTCGGCCAATTCGACATTCGGCACGACGCCAATGCCGATGACGACCATCTGTGCCGGCAATCTCTCGCCGGACGAGGTGATTGCAGCCGAAACACGGCCGTTCTCGCCCTCCAGCCGTTCGATGGTGGTGCCGGTGAGGACGCGCACACCGGTGGCTTCCAGCCGCTTGCGCACATGGCCGGCGATGACCGGCGCCACGGCGCGGCCGAGCAGTCGGTTGACCGCCTCGACCACCGTGACCTTGCGGCCGGCGGCGGTGAGCGTCGCGGCAATCTCCAGGCCGATGAAGCCGCCGCCGAGGATGACGGCCTCCTCGCTTTGCGCGCTCAATTCGCGGATCAGGCGGGCATCGCCGAGCGAGCGCAGCGACACAACGCCGGAAAGCTCCGAACCCGGCAGCGGCAGCAGGCGCGGCCGCGCGCCGGTGGCGAGGACCAGCCGCTCGAACGGCAGCACGCCGCCGCCCGATATCTCCAGCCGGCGGCCGCCTACATCGATGCGCTCGACCCGGAGGCCTGGCCGATAGTCTATGGCGCTGCCGGTATAAAAAGCCTCGCCGCGCAACGGCTGCGGCTTTGCTTGCTGATCCTTGATGAAGGTCTTCGACAGCGGCGGCTTGTGGTAGGGCAACTCGTTTTCGTCGCCGATCAGGATCACCGGCCCGTCATAGCCCTCTTCGCGCAGGCTGGCGGCCGCTTGCACGCCCGCATGACCCGCACCGACAATGACAACCCCGTTCTTCATAACAGCCCGATTCCTCATCCAAATCTAGGACGTCCCGCCAGCTGGCGATTGTCCGGCGCCGCCGCAAGAACGCCGATCCGGGTCGCACCCGGAATGCCCCCCTGTCAATCGCGTCATGCGCCGGCATTCCTGATACATCGGTGTTAAAGTTGACAGTTCTAGTTTAGAATAATTCTAAACTGTTGTTTCAATTGAATTTTTTCTAGACCACCAGTTGACATCCGGCGTCTTCGCCGTTTTATGGAAGCTCGCGCGTCAGCGCATCCCTTTGATGTCTGGGCCTTGAACCCTTTCGATTGGAGGCATTTCGGTGTCTTTCTTCCGCGAACCGCGCGATGGCGCGACCCTTCTTTGCCCGCTGGCAACTGCCCGCCGCGGCGCCGGCATTTCATTGATTCCCGAGGAGAGACAGTCATGAGAACGATGATCACGGCGCGGTATGGCGGCAGGCTTGCGGCGATCGGCGCCACCGCGATGCTCACGGCGGCGGTGTTCGTGCTGCCGGCCAAGGCGCAAACCGATGCTAAGGCGGTCATCAAGACCTATTCCGACATTGCGCTCGCCAAATACGAGGATTCGCTGATCACGGCCGAGGCGCTCGACAAGGCTGTCGATGCACTGCTCGCCAAGCCATCGGCCGAAACGCTGAACGCCGCCCGCGAGGCCTGGAAGGCATCGCGCGTTCCCTATCAGCAGACCGAGGTCTATCGCTTCGGCAATGCGATCGTCGATGACTGGGAAGGCAAGGTGAACTCCTGGCCGCTCGACGAGGGCTTGATCGACTATGTCGCCAAGGGCTACGGCACCGAGTCGGACGCCAACGCGCTCTATACCGCCAATGTGATCGCCAACAAGTCGATCGAGATCAACGGCAAGAAGGTCGACGCTACCAATCTGACGCCGGAGTTCCTCTCCGGCACCCTGCAGGAAGCCGGCGGCATCGAGGCCAATGTGGCGACCGGCTATCACGCCATCGAATTCCTGCTATGGGGCCAGGACCTGCACGGCACCGGTCCTGGCGCCGGCGAGCGGCCCTACACCGATTACGATCTTGCCAATTGCACCGGCGGCAATTGCGACCGTCGCGGGCAGTACCTGAAATCGGCGAGCGACCTTCTGGTTTCCGATCTCAAGGACATGGTCTACGACTGGAAGGAAGGCGGCGCCGCCCGCAAGAACCTTGTCGATGGCGAGCCGAACGCCGCCATTTCGACCATCTTCACCGGCATGGGCTCGCTGTCCTATGGCGAGCTCGCCGGCGAGCGGATGAAGCTCGGCCTCTTGCTGCACGATCCGGAAGAGGAGCACGATTGTTTCTCCGACAACACTTACAACTCCCATCTCAATGACGCCGTCGGCATCCGCGCCGCCTATCGCGGCAGCTACACGCGGCTTGACGGCACTGTCGTCGAGGGCCCGTCGGTGGCCGACATGGTCAAGGCGGCCGATCCGGCGATCGACAAGGAATTATCGGACAAACTGGATGTCACCGTCGCCAAGATGGAGGCCATCAAGGCGCGGGCGCTTGCCGGCGAGGCCTATGACCAGCAGATCGGAGAGGGCAACACGGAAGGCAATGCCACCGTGCAGGCGGCGATCGAGGCGCTGGTCGATCAGACCAAGTCGATCGAACGCGCCGTCGGTACCCTGAAGCTCAATGCCATAGCCTTCGAGGGCTCGGACAGCCTCGATTCACCGGACAAGGTGTTCCAGTAAACTATCGAAACCACCAGCCACGCGGTGCAATGAGCGCCGTCAGCCAGAGCGCCAAATGCTGATCTGCCATTGCAACATCATCACCGAAAAGGAGATAGAGCAGACGATCGTCGAACTGCTGGATGAGGACCCTTGGCAGCTTATCGTGCCGGCGAAGGTCTATCATGCCATGCACAAGCGCGGTCGCTGTTGCGGCTGCTTCCCAAATGTGGTCGAAACGATCATTCGGGTCACCGAAAATTACCACACCCGCTCGGCGGCGAGCGGCGTGGACATCGTTTCACACCTGGATCGCGTCAGAGGCCTGCGCGTCCAATACGGGAGCAGAACCCATGAAAGGCGAACAGCAGATCATAGAGCGGCTTAACGAGGCTCTGTTTCTGGAACTTGGAGCGGTCAATCAGTACTGGGTGCATTTCCGGCTGCTGGAAGACTGGGGATACGCCAAGCTGGCGAAGAAGGAACGCGCCGAATCGATCGAGGAAATGCACCATGCCGACCGGCTCGTGGCGCGCATCATTTTCCTCGAGGGCCATCCGAACCTGCAGTCCGTGGCGCCGCTGCGCATCGGGCAGAATGTCAAGGAAGTGCTCGAATCCGATCTTGCCGGCGAATATGACGCGCGCACTGCCTACAAGCGGTCGCGCGAGATCTGCAACGAGGCAGGCGACTACGTGACGATGAAGCTGTTCGAGGAATTGCTGACTGACGAGGAAGGTCACATCGACTTCCTCGAGACGCAACTCGATCTGCTGGCCTCGATCGGCGAAGAAAAGTATGGCCAGCTCAACGCGGCGTCGGCCGACGAGGCGGAATAAGGACATGCGGGAATGCGGCGCACCCTAGATTTCATGCGCCGCTTGCGGCCGGCCGAGCATTGCGGCCCGCCGCCTCAGAAGAAGCCGCGATACGGAATGGTTCGCGGCGCTTTTCTTGCCGTGGTGGCGACGCTCACAGCCTCGGCGCTGGCCGGAGCGCCGCAACCGGCGGGCCTTGCCACCAGCCGCACCGATCTGGCGCCGAAGGATCTGGCGCGCGTCATCGCCATTACCAGGCCGACCAGCGATTTCTCCAAGCCCGAGCAATTCGAGCTAATGCAGGGCGGCGCCGGCACCTCGAAGAAGGACGTCAACAAGGACGCCTTCTCGCAATCCTCTGCCAACATCAGCTTCGAGGAAGAGGGCACCTTCAAGCTCGGCAACGCCATTTTCCGCAAGAACTGGGTGTCCTCGCCATCCTCGACACAGGCCTCGGATGGGCTCGGTCCGCTGTTCAATGAGCGCGGCTGCCAGAACTGTCATCTGAAGGACGGCCGCGGCCATCCGCCCGAAGGCGACAGCGGCACCACCTCGATGTTCCTGCGCCTGGCAAGGCAAGCCAGTACCGAGGAGGAGGAAGCCGCGCTCGCCGATCACAAGGTGCTCAACTTCCCCGACCCGGTCTATGGCACGCAATTGCAGGAATTGGCGGTACCCGGCCTGCAGGGCGAGGGCAGGATGCATGTCGACTATCAGGACGAGAAGGTGAAATTGGCGGATGGCAGCACGGTGTCGCTGCGCAAGCCGAGCTATTCGGTCGAGGGCCTCGCCTACGGGCCGCTCGACCCGCACACCACGCTGTCGCCGCGCATGACGCCGCCGATGATCGGCCTCGGCCTGGTCGAGCAGATCGCTCCTGCCGACATCCTTGCGCGTGCCGATGCGGCCGACCGCGATGGTGACGGGATTTCCGGCAGGCCCAACATAATACGTGACGGCAGCAGCGGTGAACTGACGCTCGGCCGTTTCGGCTGGAAGGCGCAGGCGGCATCGATCCGCCAGCAATCGGCGGACGCTTTTGCCGGTGATATCGGCATTTCGACGCCCGAGGTGCCGAAGCACTGGGGCGATTGCACCTCCGGAGAAAAGACCTGCCTTGCCCTGCCTAACGGCGTGCAGGAGCGCCTCGGTCCGGTCGAAGCGCCGCCGCCGATCATGGACCTCGTTACCTTCTATTCGCAAAACCTTGCCGTGCCGGCCCGGCGCGGTCTCGACAGACCGGACGTGCTCGCCGGCAAAAAACTGTTCTACGATATGGGCTGCATCTCCTGCCATACGCCGAAATTCGTCACCCGTCGCGGCACCCCGAATAAGGCGCAGGCCTTCCAGCTGATCTGGCCGTATTCCGATTTCCTGCTGCACGACATGGGACCAGGCCTTGCCGACGGGCAGGCGGTGGGCGAGGCCACGGGAAGCGAATGGCGCACGCCGCCGCTGTGGGGCATCGGGCTCACCCAGACCGTCAGCGGCAACACCTTCTTCCTGCATGACGGGCGCGCGCGCAGCCTGGCCGAGGCGATCCTGTGGCATGGCGGCGAGGGCCAGAAGGCGCGTGACCGCTTTGCCGCCGCTGATGCGGCCGATCGCGATGCGCTGATCAAATTTCTGGAGTCGCTCTGATGCCGAAGCGTCTTGCGCTTGCGCTCGCTCTGCTGGTCCTCAACGGTGCGCTGCCAGCATCCGCGGCGGTGAAGGCTTCGGATGTGATCCAGCGGGCGACCGACGGCTTCGTCCGCCCGGCCTATGCCAGGCTGCATGACCATGCGGACAGCTTGGCGAAGATCATGCACGCGCTTTGCCAGGCGCCCTCGCAAGACAATCTCGATGCGGCACGCGCCGAATTCTCGGGTGTCGTGGATGCCTGGTCGGTGGTGGAAATCATCCGTTTCGGGCCGATCTCCGAAAACAACCGGCTTGAGCGCATGCTGTTTTGGCCGGACCGCAAGAGCATCGGCCTGAAGCAGGTGCAGGCAGCACTTGCCGGCAAGGATCCGACAGCCGCCGATCCGGCCCAGCTGGCGACAAAGAGCGTCGCCATGCAAGGGCTCGGCGCACTGGAATTCGTGCTCCATGGTGACGGCGCCGATCAATTGGCCGGCAGGGACGCCGCCTATCGCTGCGCCTACGGTGCGGCCATTGCCGGCAATATCGAGGCAATCGCCGGCGAGGTCAGCGATGCCTGGACCAAGCCCGACGGTTTTGCCGCGCTCTGGGCCAATCCGGGTCCGCAGAACGCGCTCTATCACGGCGGCACCGAAGCGGTGACCGAACTGGTCGGCGTCTTCATCAACGAGCTGAAAATGGTGCGCGACGTGCGCCTGAAAGGCTTCCTGGGCGCCAAGCCGGAGGCCGACAAACCGAAACAGGCGATCTATTGGCGCTCGCAAAACACCGCCCGCTCGCTGACCGGGAACCTGGCGGGCATGGACGCGCTGTTCCAGGCCTCGCAGCTTGGCGACGCGCTGCCGCCCGATGCGCGCTGGATGGCGGAATCGGTTCACATCCAGCTCACCAACGGGATCGAGGCGGCCAAGGCGATCAGGGGTCCGATCGACAAGGCACTTGCCGATCCGGCGCTGCGCCGCAAGCTCGATTATTTCTCGCTGGTGACATCCAGCCTGACGACCCTGATCGGAACCAGGCTGACCGCCGAATTTGGCCTGACCGCCGGGTTCTCGTCACTGGACGGCGACTGATCATGAGGACGCCGCTGATCGATCGGCGCGATTTCCTGAGGGCCGCAGGCGCTGGTTTCGTAGCGGCGATGGCGCCGTCGGCCTGGGCAAAGACACTCGACGCCGACGCGGTCTTCGCCACCGCTTTCGTCAAGCGCGACGGCAGCTATGGCGCGGCCGTCCTGTCCGAGGCCGGCAAGTTGTTGCACACGATCGATCTGCCCGATCGGGGCCACGACGTTACTTTCGACCCGGTGTCGAAGCGGTCGGTGGTGTTTGCCAGGCAGCCGGGCACCTTTGCTGTCGTCTTCGACCATACCGGCCGCGATGAACCGCAGACCATTGCCAGCGTTGCCGGCCGACATTTTTTCGGCCATGGCGTGTTCTCGGCCGACGGCACGCTGCTCTACGCCACCGAGAACGATTTCGACAATGCCGCCGGCGTGGTCGGCGTCTATGACGCGCATGCGAAATTCAAGCGCATCGGCGAGTTCCCGACCTACGGCATGGGCCCACACGAGCTTTTGCTGCTTTCCAATGGCAGGACGATTGCTGTGGCTAATGGCGGCATCGAGACGCATCCGGATTATGGCCGCGCAGAGCTCAATATCGCAACGATGAAGCCGTCCTATGTTCTGGTCGACCGCCTTACCGGCGATCTCACCGAAAAGCACGAATTGCCGCCGGCGCTGCACCAACTGTCGATCCGCCATATGGATGCCGACCGGTCCGGCACCGTCTGGTTCGGCTGTCAATACAGGGGGCCGGGTACCGATCGTCCCCCGCTGGTCGGCCGCGCGCCGCGCGGCAAGGACTTGCAATTGCTCGACATGTCGCAAGACGTGCTCTCCGGCTTCAGGAACTATATCGGCTCGGTCGCCGCCAACCCTGCCGCCGGCACCATCGCCGTGTCTTCGCCTGAGGGGAATTCGCTTGCCGTGATCGACACCGCCAGCAGCCGCATCGTCGCTACCAAGGCGCTGGTCGAGGTCTGTGGCGTGGCGCCCGATGGGAAAAGCTTCATGGCGACGACGGGCGCCGGCGAAATTGTCGAGGGCGGTGGCACGATCCGTTCCGAGCCGGACTATGTCTGGGACAATCACGTGCTGCGTATCGAGCAGATCGGCTAATCCTGGCAACGGTTTGTGGCAGTTGCGTTCGTCGAAACTTACCTTCTTGGACCCACACTCCAAGCAAGTCGCCTGAAGATTTGTGGATATTCCCCTTGCGGGGATCAGCCTTGGCGGGCAGAGGGAGGCTGCTTTCGAAACTGTCTCAACCGGGCGCTTCATGAAGTTGCTTGCCATCGACTGTGCCGCCAATCTCTGCGCCGCCTGCGTCTACGACGCGGCGGCCGGGAAAGAACTCGGCCGTTCGGTGCTCGATCTCGGCAAGGGTCATGCCGAGCATCTGATGGGTGTCATCGAAGGGGCGTTGAAGGCGGCCGGAACGGACTTTACCGGCCTCGGCGCCATTGCCGTTGCGACCGGTCCGGGCTCCTTCACCGGTCTGCGCGTCGGCGTCTCGGCGGCGCGCGGCCTTGCGCTGGCGCTGAAAATCCCCGCGATCGGCGTGACGACTCTGGAGGCGTTGGCCGCAGAGGCCGCAGCGATATTTCCCCGCCGCGCCGTGCTCGCCGCGCTCGATGCAGGCCGCGAGGAGATCCATGCGGCGCTTTACGATGAGAGGTCGGTTCTGATCTATGGTCCGGCTGTGACCACGCTCTCGCAAGCCGCAGCCATGGCGACCGACATCTCTCCGGTTCTGGCGGGCACGGCGGCAACCCAAATTGCCGCGGCGGCCGGGCGCAGCTTCGATCTCGGCGGGACGGCGGCCACCGCCGACATCGCCGTCTATGCCCATCGGGCCGCAGCCAAGGGCGAGGGCGAAAAGCCGAAACCGCTCTATCTGCGCGGCGCCGACGCCAAGCCGCAGGCCGGCTTTGTTTTATCGAGGCAAAAAAACTGATGCGCATTCCGTTCCTCCAGCCGCGCCGCAGGGACTATGCGCTCGAGCCGCTGACAATTGCCGACAGCGCGGCCATGTCGGTGCTGCATCGCGAGGATTTCGCGCGGCCGTGGACCGACGACGAATTCGCCGCACTGCTCGAGCAGGACACCGTGTTCGGCTATGCCGCGCGCGAGACCGGACAGGGCGCCAAGCCGCCGGTCGGCTTCGTGCTGGCGCGGCTGGCGGCCGGCGAGGGGGAGGTCCTGACGGTCGCGGTGGCACGCTCGCATCGGCGCCGGGGGCTCGGCTGGCAATTGATGGATGCGGTGCTGCGCGAATTGCACGCACAGCGCGCCGAGGCACTTTTCCTCGAGGTCGACGAGACCAACGTCGCTGCGATCGCGCTCTATCGGCGGCTTGGCTTCCGCGAGGTCGGCAAGCGCGCCAACTATTACAAATCGCCGGAACACGGCCCGACCGGCGCGCTTGTCATGCGCCGCGATCTTCGCTAGCCAAACGCCGGGGTGTGCGGATGATCGGAAAAATCAGGATTTTCCTGGCGCTGGGGCTGGTTGTCGTCGGCTCATTGGTGCTTGTGCCGCTGCAGGTCCTGTCGATGAGGACCGGGCTCTGGCGCGAGACCTTCATCCTGAAGATCTGGCACAGGATGATCGTCAGGGCGCTGGGGCTGCGCATCCATGTCAAGGGGGCGCTGTCCGGCCAGCGCCCATTGCTGATTGCCGCCAACCACATCTCCTGGACCGACATCATGGTACTGGGGTCGATGGTCGACGTGACGTTCATCGCCAGGGCCGACATGGCCGGCTGGCCGTTGATCGGCATGCTGTCGAAGCTGCAGCGCACTGTCTTCATCGAACGTGAGCGCAAACGTTCGTCGGGCGACCAGGCGAGCGAGATCGCCGGCCGCATGGCTAAGGGCGACGCCATGGTGCTGTTTGCCGAAGGCTCGACCGGCGACGGCAACATGATCCTGCCGTTCAAGAGTACGCTGTTCGGCGCCGCTACAATGGCGATTGCGGAAGGGGCGGCCGAACAGGTCTTCATCCAGCCGGTGGCGATCGTCTATACGCGCCTGCATGGCGTGCCGCTCGGCCGCCGGCATCGGCCGGTTGCCGCCTGGATCGGCGATGAAGAGCTGATGCCGCATCTGAAGGTGCTGATGGCCGAGGGCGCCCTCGACGTCGAGGTGCATTTTGGCGAGGCGATTGCTTTCTCCAAGGGCTCCAGCCGCAAGGAAACGGCAAAGCAGATGGAACGCCAGGTGCGCGAGATGGTACAGGCGGCTCTCGCCGAACCGCGCCCAAGCCGGTAAGCCGCGCAGGTTCCGGCCAGATTCGTCTGTTTTTTGTCAGGGAAAGGCGCTAGAAGCCGCGAAATGGAATTGAACACGATAGAACGCGACGACATCGGCGCTGCCGCCGAAAACCTAGTCGTTCTGCCTGCCGCGACCAGAAAGGTCTTCGTCAAGACCTATGGCTGCCAGATGAACGTCTACGATTCGCAGCGCATGACCGATGCGCTGGCGGCCGACGGCTATGCCGCGACAGACGCTATCGGCGAGGCCGATCTGGTGCTGCTCAACACCTGCCACATCCGCGAGAAAGCGGCGGAAAAAGTCTATTCCGAACTTGGGCGCATCCGTGAGTTGAAGGCCGAGCGTGCAAGGGCCGGGCGCGAAATGCTGGTCGGCGTCGCCGGCTGCGTGGCGCAGGCCGAGGGTGCCGAGATCATCCGCCGCTCGCCGGCCGTCGACCTGGTCATCGGCCCGCAGACCTACCACCGGCTGCCCGGTGTGCTGGCGAGGGCGCGGAGCGGCGAAAAGATCGTCGAGACCGACTATGCCGTCGAGGACAAGTTCGAGCATCTGCCGCAGCCGAAGCGCGCCGAACTGATCAGGCGCGGCGTGACGGCGTTCTTGACCGTTCAGGAAGGCTGCGACAAGTTCTGCACCTTCTGTGTCGTGCCCTACACGCGCGGCTCGGAAGTCTCGCGGCCGGTGGCACAGATCGTCGCCGAGGCCGAGCGCCTGGCGGATGCCGGCGTGCGCGAGGTGACGCTGCTCGGCCAGAACGTCAATGCCTGGCATGGAAGAGGTGAAAACGGCGCGGAATGGGGCCTTGGCCGGCTGCTGTTCAGGCTGGCCGAGATTCCGGGCCTGGCGCGCCTGCGCTACACAACCAGTCATCCACGCGACATGGACGATGAATTGATCGCCGCCCATCGTGATTTGCCTACGCTGATGCCCTATCTACATTTACCGGTGCAATCCGGCTCCGACCGCATACTCAAGGCGATGAACCGCAGGCATATGGCCAAGGACTATCTGACGTTGATCGACCGCATCCGTGCCGCACGGAACGACATTGCGCTGTCGGGCGATTTTATCGTCGGCTTTCCCGGCGAGACGGAAGCCGATTTCGAGGCGACCATGCAGTTGGTCGAAGACATCAACTATGCCTCGGCCTTTTCGTTCAAATATTCGCTGCGCCCCGGCACGCCGGGCGCCGAGATGAGTGATCACGTGCCGGAGGCCGTCAAGGACGAGCGCCTGCAGCGGCTGCAGGCGCTACTGCTGAAACAGCAGCAGGATTTCGGCGCAAGCCTGATCGGCAGGACCATCGACACGCTGATCGAAAAGCCGGGCCGCCAGGCCGGTCAGAAGGTTGGCCGCTCGCCCTGGCTGCAGCCGGTTATTGTTGATGAAATGGCCGGCGAAATCGGTGACATTATCCAGGTACGAATCACGAAGACGGGCTACAACAGCCTGTTCGCCGAATTGGCCTGAAGGTCTCGGCAGATGAGGAGAGACGGTTGAGCGCTGCTGAAGTGAAGAACCTGCCCCAGAACCTACCCTCGGGGGCCTCGGATATGGCGCACATCGTACTGACTTTCGACAACAACAAGCTTGCCAGCGCCCTTTACGGCCAATTCGACGAGAATCTGGCCAGACTCGAGCAGAAGCTCGGCGTCGACATCCGCTCGCGCGGCAATCAATTGACCATCAAAGGCTCTTCCTCGGCGGCCGAGCAGGCACGCCGCGCCTTGGACAATCTTTACGGAATTCTGCAGAAAGGCACCGATATCGGCCAGTCCGATGTCGACGGCGCTGTGCGCATGGCGATCGCCGCCGACGACCAACTGACGCTGCCGACACTGGAGCGCAAGGGCAAGGTGTCTGCCGCCCAGATATCGACGCGCAAGAAGACGATCTATGCCCGCTCGCTGAACCAGGACGCCTATATGCGCGCGCTGGAGCGGTCGGAACTCGTCTTCGGCATCGGCCCGGCCGGCACCGGAAAGACCTATCTGGCGGTGGCGCATGCGGCAATGCTGCTCGAACGCGGCATGGTCGAACGCATCGTGCTGTCGCGCCCCGCGGTCGAGGCCGGCGAACGGCTTGGCTTTCTGCCGGGTGACATGAAGGAGAAGGTCGATCCTTATCTGCGGCCGCTCTATGACGCGCTCTACGACATGATGCCGGCCGACAAGGTCGAGCGGGCGATTGCCGCCGAGGTCATCGAGATCGCGCCGCTGGCGTTCATGCGCGGCCGTACGCTGGCGCACGCTGCCGTCATCCTCGACGAGGCGCAGAACACCACGCCCATGCAGATGAAGATGTTCCTGACCCGGCTCGGCGAGAACTCGCGCATGATCGTCACCGGCGATCCGACCCAGATCGATCTGCCGCCAAACACCAAGTCCGGCCTGGTCGAGGCGCTGAGAATCCTCGACGGCGTCACCGGCATGGTGACGGTCCGCTTCAACGAAGGCGACGTCGTCAGGCATCCGCTGGTCGCCGAGATCGTCAAGGCCTACGACCGCGACGGCAAGCTGGCCAGGGGCTTGGGTGTCGAAGGCTGATATGATTATGCGGCCGCATGGCTGAGGAGCAAAAGGCGGGGGGGCCGCTTCCCGTCGAGATCGATATCGCGATCGAGGCCGGAGATTGGCCCGCCGAGACGACGCTGACGCGGCTGGTCGACCATGCCGTCTCGGCCGCCTTTGCCGAAACCGGTGCGGACGGGCGTTCCGAGCTCAGCATCCTCTTTTCCGACGATGCCCATATCCGCACGCTCAATGCCGGCTGGCGCGGCAAGGACAAGCCGACCAACGTCCTGTCTTTTCCGGCTTTTCCGTTTGCCCGGGGCGGGCCGCTGCCGCCGATGCTTGGCGACATCGTGCTGGCCGCCGAGACGGTCGCGCGCGAGGCGGCACTGGAAGACAAGCCGGTCGAGGACCATATCTCCCATCTCGTTATCCATGGCCTGCTGCATTTGCTGGGCTACGATCACGAAACCGACGCCGAAGCGGAACTGATGGAAGCGACAGAGCGCGCAGCACTTGCGAGGCTTGCCATTCCCGATCCCTACACGTAATTACAAAAGATCAATTGACCGGACGATGATGAACGACAAACCAGAGACTGCCGCCCGCCCCGATGCCGGCAGTGCGATCAAGCCTTCCGAAACGACGGAAGAGGGCTCGAGTCCGAGTACCACGACCGGCAGCTTCGCCAGCGAGGCATCGCCTGCCGGTCCTTCCCTGTTCGATCGCGTGCTCGGGCTTTTCAGGCACCGCAACGGCACCAGCCTGCGCGAGGAGATTGCCGGTGCGCTTGCCGAAACGGCGAGCGATGCGGAATCCTTCTCGCCCGGCGAACGCGCCATGCTCAACAATATCCTGCGTCTGCGCGAAGTGCGCGTCGAGGACGTCATGGTGCCGCGCGCCGACATCGAGGCGGTCGAGATCACCACGAAGCTGGGTGATCTTCTGGGGCTCTTCGAACAGTCCGGCCATTCCCGCATGCCGGTCTATTCGGAGACGCTCGACGACCCGCGCGGCATGGTCCATATCCGCGACGTGCTGGCGCACATCACCAAGGTCGCCCGCGTCCGAAAGGGCAGGACGACCAGGAAAACCGCGGTCGCAACGGTTCTCGATCTCGCCCAGGTCGATCTGGCGCGCACCATCGGCGATCTCAACCTGATCCGACCGGTGCTGTTCGTGCCGCCGTCGATGCTCGCCTCCGACCTGATGGGGCGGATGCAGACGACGCGCACCCAGATGGCGCTGGTCATCGACGAATATGGCGGCACCGACGGCCTCGTCTCGCTCGAGGATATCGTCGAGATGGTGGTCGGCGACATCGAGGACGAGCACGACGACGACGAGCCGATGATCACCCAGGCCGGCGAAGGCGTCTTCATCGTCGACGGCAAGGCCGAGATCGACGATGTCGCCAAGATGATCGGCGAGGATTTCGCCGCCGGCGAGCACGGCGAATATGTCGACACGATCGGCGGCATGATCTTCAACACGCTTGGCCGGGTGCCGGCGCGCGGCGAAGTGGTGCAGGCCATACCCGGCTTCGAGTTCCATGTGCTCGACGCCGACCCACGCCGCGTCAAGCGCGTGCGCATAGTCGAAACCCTGAAGGGCGAGCGCCGCCGCCGCGCCGCCCGCACCGAGCAGGCTTGAAAGACGCGGCTCGCCCGATGCCGATTGAGGACCCGTTCAAGCACTCGACACTGGGCTCCGGCGTCTTCTACCAGGATCCGCGGGCCGCATTGACATGGCTTGAAAAGGCTTTCGGCTTCGAGCCGAGCATGGTGGTCAGCGATACCGATGGCAGGCTCGTCCATTCCGAGATGCGGTTCGGCGACGGCTATATCATCATCGATTCCGAATGGGCCGACCATATAGCCAGCCCGGCTTCAGTTGCAGGCAAGAACACGCAGTCGGTCTATGCGGGATAGATGCCCACTGTGATCGTGCAAGGGCGGCGGGAGCCGAGATCGTCGAGGAGCCTGCCGACCAGTTCTACGGTGAACGGCAGTACAGGGCGCGCGATCCTGAAGGCCATGTCTGGACCTTTTCCCAGACTGTCCGCTCCGTCCCACGCGAAGAGGCTGAGCGGCTGGGCGGACTGAAGATCGAAGGCTGGCATCGATAGCTATGAGCGGACTTGTTCGCTCTTATCCGGTTTGGAGCCAAGGCCGCGGCCTGATAAATCATGCTTCCTGATTCGCACGACTCGGAAGCATAGATGGAGCGCCAGGCCGGCCGGATAATTCTGCTTTGGGGCTGGCGGCGCGCGCTGGTGGCGTTTCTTGCCGGCGCGCTGGCGGTTCTCGCTCAGGCGCCTTACGATTTCTTCGCCGTCTGTTTCGTTTCGTTCCCGCTGCTGGTGTGGCTTCTCGATGGCGCGACCGGCGAAGCCTCGGACGGTTTTCTGCGACGCTTGCTGCCGGCTTTCGCCATCGGCTGGTGGTTCGGTTTCGGCTACTTCCTTGCCGGTCTGTGGTGGGTTGGCTCGGCGCTTCTGGTCGAGGCCGACAGCTTCGCCTGGGCCTTGCCATTCGCGGTGGTCGGCATCCCCCTCGCGCTCGCCTTCTTCTATGGCTTCGCCGCCGTGGTTGCCCGGCTGTTGTGGAGCAATGACATCGGCCGCATCGCCGCGCTCGCCTTCGGCTTTGCGCTGGCGGAATGGCTGCGCGGCTTCCTGTTCACCGGCTTTCCCTGGAATGCCGTCGGCTATGCGGCGATGCCGGTGCCTTTGCTGATGCAGAGCGTGTCGGTGACCGGCATGATCGGCATGAATGCGCTTGCAGTCTTCGTCTTTGCACTGCCGGCCCTGCTTGCGGCGCGCCGGCATCTTTGCCTCGGCGTGGCATTGCTTGTCGTTCTGGTCGCTGCCCATACCGGCTTCGGCTATATCAGGCTCGCCGCCCCCGAAAAGCCGGCCGCCCGCAGCCTCGACGTCCGTATCGTGCAGCCTGCCGTCGACCTCACGGAAAAATGGGATGCCTCGGTGCGTGACCGCATCTTCGCCACCATGATGGGGCTTTCGGCCAAAGCGCCGGAACCCGGCCATGACAGGCCGCAGTTGATCCTGTGGCCGGAGACCTCCGTGCCGTTTCTGTTCACCGAACGTCCGGATGCCTTGCCTGCCATCGGAGAGATGCTCGGCGATGGCCAGATGCTGGTCGCCGGCGTCGTTCGCGAGGAAGGCGGCTCGGCGACCGGAAGCCGTTACTACAACTCGGTCGTGGCGATCGACGAAAGGGGCGAAATCGTCGATGCCGTCGACAAGGTTCATCTGGTACCGTTTGGTGAATACCTGCCTTTCGCCGATCTGCTCGGCCGCTTTGGGCTTGAGCAGCTTGTCGCCGGCCCAATGACCTTCGCGGCCGGCAATGAGCGGCACCCGATCACGCTGCCCGGCGGCATCCGGGCGCTGCCGTTTATTTGCTATGAGGTCATCTTTCCCGATCTGGTCGCGGTTGACGCCACGTCAGCCGAGCTTATTGTGAACGTCACCAATGACGCCTGGTTCGGCGACACGCCAGGGCCGTACCAGCACTTCAGGCAGGCGCAGATCCGGGCGGTGGAGAATGGGGTGCCCCTGTTGCGCGCGGCCAATAACGGCATTTCGGCCGTTGTCGACCCGCGAGGACGCATCGTCGACGCGCTGGCTATCGACGCACGCGGCGCCATCGATGTGCGTGTGCCGATCTCCAACCAAGCCATCGTTTCCTCCGGCCAACGACGCATTAACGGAATGCTGATCATGTTTTTGCTTGCCGTTGCGGCATGCATTTTGAACGTAAGGCAAAGGCTACGGGCGAATTGACAGCCGACACATTAGAAACTCATACTGTAAGCGCCTGAAAATTCTCGAAGTCGATAAGGTCGTTCTGTTGGGGCACGGGCCGCGGCGTCGTTTGGGCAGCAAAATAGAAAAAGCCGGAAAAATTCGGCGAGGAAAAAATGACAGAAGAAAACAAGAAAAAGCCGAATCCGATCGACATCCACGTCGGAAGCCGCATCCGGCTTCGCCGCAATATGCTGGGAATGAGTCAGGAAAAACTGGGCGAAAACCTCGGCATAACGTTCCAGCAGATCCAAAAGTACGAAAAAGGCACCAATCGCGTCGGCGCCAGTCGTTTGCAGGCAATCGCCTCGATACTCGGCGTTCCCGTCGCCTTCTTTTTCGAGGATGCGCCCGGTCAGGAGGCCGTGGGCAACCGTGGATTTGCCGAGGATGCGTCGATGACCTCCGCCGTCGAATTCTGCGGCAGCCCGGAAGGCCTCCAGCTGAACCGCGCCTTCGTCAAGATCGCCGACGTGAAAGTGCGTCGCAAGATCATCGAGCTTGTGAAGTCGCTCTCCGTCGACGAGGTCGATTGACTGGCCGTAGCCGGGCATGCAATTTCTCGTGGCTGAGTGCACCGTGGGATGTGCATTCCGCAGATGCGCCGACGCGCGGATCGATTTTGCTCGACATGCTTCCACGAAACCGTTCTCTTCAGCCTGTGAGTGCAAGAGATGAGGGTAGTGCGCCCTGCCGCCGTCTTCTGGACGCAAAGATAATAACGTCAAAATTCATGCTAGAACGGCTGCACGACTTGACGAGCGGCGCCCGGCACCGTTAACAACTGGCGCGCCAAAATCGGCGGCCTGCCGATATTTTTTCAAGAGGGGACACCCGTGACGCGGCACAATTATTTCTTCACCTCGGAATCCGTTGCCGAGGGCCATCCCGACAAGGTCTGCGATCGTATCTCCGACGAGATTGTCGATCTCGTCTACCGCGAGGCTAGAAAGACCGGCATGGACCCGTGGAAAGTCCGCGTCGCCTGCGAGACGCTCGCGACGACCAATCGCGTTGTCATCGCCGGTGAAGTGCGCGTCCCCGAGACGCTGCTCAAGAAGGACAAGGAGGGCAACGTCCTGAAGGATGCGGCCGGTCATCCGATTGTCAACCCGGCCAAGTTCAAGTCGGTCGCCCGCAAGGCAATCCGCGAAATCGGCTACGAGCAGGCCGGCTTCCACTGGAAGACGGCCAAGATCGAGGTCCTGCTGCACGGCCAATCACCGGATATCGGCCAAGGCGTCGACAACGCTTCCGACCGGCAAGGCGAGGAAGGAGCCGGCGACCAGGGCATCATGTTTGGCTATGCCTGCCGCGAAACGCCGGACCTGATGCCGGCGCCGATCTATTACAGCCACAAGATCCTCGAATTGCTGGCCGCTGCGCGCCATGAGGGCAGCGGTGATGCCGGCAGGCTCGGGCCGGATGCCAAGAGCCAGGTGACAGTCCGCTATGTCGACGGCAAAGCGGCGGAAGTGACGCAGATCGTGCTGTCGACCCAACATCTCGATGAGACGTGGGATTCGAAGAAGGTGCGCAACGTCGTCGAGCCCTATATTCGCGAAGCACTGGGCGACCTGAAGATCGCCGACAACTGCAACTGGTACATCAACCCAACCGGCAAGTTCGTCATCGGCGGGCCCGATGGCGACGCCGGCTTGACCGGCCGCAAGATCATCGTCGACACTTATGGTGGGGCTGCGCCTCATGGCGGCGGTGCTTTTTCTGGCAAGGACACCACCAAGGTCGACCGCTCGGCGGCCTATGCGGCGCGTTATCTCGCCAAGAACGTGGTTGCCGCGAAGCTCGCCGATCGTTGCACTATCCAGCTTTCCTACGCGATCGGTGTCGCCCAGCCGCTGTCGATCTACGTCGACCTCCACGGCACCGGCAAGGTCGACGAGGCAAAGCTCGAGCGTGCACTGCGCACCGTGATGGACCTATCGCCGTCCGGCATCCGCCGCCATCTCGATCTCAACAAGCCGATCTATGCCAAGACGTCGTCCTACGGCCATTTTGGCCGCAAGGCCGGCCGCGACGGATCCTTCTCCTGGGAGAAGACCGATCTCGCCAAGGCGCTCAAGGACGCTCTCGCCGAACCGGTCGCCGAAGCAGTCGCCGCCTAACCGCGGCGCCTATGGACCCGAAGGGCCGGCCAAGCCGTGCGACCGAGGCGTTTTTCGGTCGCCGGCGCGGCAAAACCATTCGACCGCAGCAGGCGGCGGCGCTGGAGAGCGGCTTCGCCGCCTACAGGCTCGATCTGACGGTTGAACCGCCAGCCGATCTGCGCAGCCTTTTCGAAGCCGAAGTTTCCGCTGTCCAGCTCGAAATCGGTTTTGGCGGCGGCGAACATCTTCTGCACCGTGCCACGGCCAGCCAGGCGACCGGCTTTATCGGCGTCGAGCCTTTCGTCAACGGCATGGCCAAGATGATGATGGCGGTCCGGGAGCGGCCGCTTGCCAATCTGCGCGTCTATGACGACGACGCCACACGCCTGCTTGACTGGCTGCCGCAGGCTTCGCTTGACGGCATCGACCTTCTCTACCCGGATCCGTGGCCGAAGAAGAAGCACTGGAAGCGGCGCTTCGTCAGCCCGGTCAATCTCGACCGCTTCGCGCGCGTCTTGAAGCACGGCGGAAAGTTCCACTTTGCGTCAGACATCGACAGCTATGTGAACTGGACGCTGCTGCATTGCCGGGCGCATGGCGCCTTCACGTGGCAGGCAAACGAAGCAGCCGACTGGCGTCGGCCCTATGATGGCTGGCCGGGGACGCGCTATGAGGCCAAGGCCATTCGCGAGGGCCGACGGCCCGCCTATCTCACCTTTGTGCGGAAATAGCAGGAAGTCCGAGCTGAGCGGCCGAAGGCTCTCCTGTTCACTTGGCTTAGAAGCGGCGGATTTTATCGAAGGCTGCCGGCTCCATGCCCAGATTGCGCAGATCATTCGCACGCGGCTTGCGACCGTTTTCCACAGCACGCGACGCTGCTACGGCGCTGCCAAACACGCTAAAAAAGTCGCCTATGGCTGAAAAAAATCCACGATTGTTCATGATCGGATCCTTCCGAGCGTAGTGAGCGCTCCAATTGTGCAATGCAACATAGATAGTCGTGCGTTGCCGGTGCTCAAAGGAGGATTACTGCATGGGCGCCATGCATTTGGCGCAGCGCTGCGGACTCGGAGCCTTGCCGTCATGCACGACGGGCTTGAAACGACGGCCACGATCGTCTATATCAGCTTCAAATTCTTGGTCGGTATGACGAAGAGTGGGTCCACCCGGTCCCGCTCTTTTTTATTACCTGCCGGCCAAGCAGGAATCGAACGACAGGGACCGAATGACAGTGACGGCAAGCGAAGGCGACGACCGCATCATCCGCGAAAGCGGCATCGATGCGCGCATCGCGCTGATCGTTCAGCCGGTACTGCGCACCATCGGTTTCCGCTTGGTACGTGTGCATCTGTCGGGCCAGAACGGGCTGACGCTGCAGATCATGGCCGAGCGCGAGGACGGCACGATGACTGTCGAGGATTGTGAAGAGGTCAGCCGGGCAGTATCGCCGGCGCTCGATGTCGATGATCCGATCGAGAAGGCTTATCATCTCGAAGTGTCGTCGCCGGGCATCGACAGGCCGCTGGTCCGCAAATCGGACTTTGCAGCCTGGACCGGCCATCTGGTGAAGATGGAAACGTCGGTTCTCGTCGCCGACCGCAAGCGCTTCAAGGGCAAGATCGCCGAAAGCGACGCGGACGGTGTGCTGATCGAGCGCGACAAGGCCGCTTACGGCGAGGAGCCGACGGTGCGTGTTCCCTACGATGCGATTGCCGAAGCGCGGCTGGTTCTGACCGATGATCTTATCCGCGATGCGCTGTCGAAGGATAACCGGGCGCGCAAGGAAGCCAGAAAACGCCGCGGCGAACCCGAAGACGCACCAGAGGGTGCGGAAGACGAAACCGAACAGGAAATGTGATTGGGCTGCCGGCCGTAAGGTCGGCAACAAGCTCGGGAGAAAGAAGATGGTTGTAAGCGCCAACAGGCTTGAACTGCTGCAGATCGCCGATGCGGTCGCGCGTGAAAAGTCGATCGACAAGTCGATCGTCATCGCCGCTATGGCCGATGCGATCCAGAAGGCCGCGCGCTCGCGCTACGGCCAGGAAACCAATATCCGGGCCGATATCAATCCGAATACCGGCGAGATGAAGCTGCAGCGGCTGATGGAAGTGGTCGAGAAGGTCGACGACTACGCGACGCAGATTGCCATTTCCTCGGCGCGCGAGCGCAATCCGGACGCCCAGCTCGGCGATTTCATCGCCGAACAGCTGCCGCCGATGGATTTCGGCCGCATCGCCGCCCAGTCGGCCAAGCAGGTCATCGTGCAGAAGGTGCGCGAGGCCGAGCGCGACCGGCAATATGACGAGTACAAGGACCGTATCGGCGAGATCGTCAACGGCACCGTCAAGCGTGTCGAATACGGCAACGTCATCGTCGATCTCGGCCGCGGCGAGGCGATTATCCGCCGGGACGAGCTGATCCCGCGCGAAAACTATAAATATGGCGATCGCGTCCGCGCCTACGTCTATGACGTGCGCCGCGAACAACGCGGCCCGCAGATATTCCTGTCGCGCACCCATCCGCAGTTCATGGCGAAACTGTTCACCATGGAAGTGCCGGAAATCTACGACGGTATCATCGAGATCAAGTCGGTCGCCCGCGATCCGGGTTCGCGCGCCAAGATCGCTGTCATCTCCCGTGACAGCTCCATCGATCCGGTCGGTGCCTGCGTCGGCATGCGCGGCAGCCGCGTCCAGGCGGTCGTCGGCGAATTGCAGGGCGAGAAGATCGACATCATTCCGTGGTCGCCCTCGGCCGCGTCCTTCATCGTCAATGCATTGCAGCCGGCGGAAGTCGCCAAGGTCGTGCTCGACGAGGATGCCGAGCGCATCGAGGTCGTCGTCCCCGACGACCAGCTGTCGCTGGCCATCGGTCGCCGCGGCCAGAACGTCCGTCTTGCCTCGCAGCTCACCGGCTGGGATATCGACATCCTGACCGAGCAGGAAGAGAGCGAACGGCGCCAGAAGGAATTCGTTGAACGGTCGTCGCTGTTCATGGAAGCCCTCGACGTCGACGAGATGGTCGGCCAGGTGCTCGCTTCCGAAGGCTTCACCAGCGTCGAGGAGGTCGCGTATGTCGATTCCGGCGAAATCGCGTCGATCGACGGCTTCGACGAGGACACGGCTTCGGAGATCCAGACCCGCGCCCGCGAATATCTGGAGAAGATCGAAGCCGAGCATGACGAGAAGCGCAAGGCGCTCGGCGTTAAGGACGAGCTGCGCGAGATTCCCGGCATCACCACCGCCATGATGGTGACGCTCGGCGAGGACGGCGTGAAGACGATCGAGGATTTCGCCGGCTACGCCGCCGACGACCTGACCGGCTGGAAGGAACGCAAGGACGGCGAGACGAAGGTATTCCCGGGTGTGCTCGCCAACCACGGCGTGTCGCGCGCCGATGCCGAGCAAATGGTCTTGGCCGCTCGCCTGAAGGCTGGCTGGATCACCGAAGACGAGCTTGCCGCCGAGGGCGTGCCGGCTGACGAAACCGTCGGTGCGTGAGGTGAAACCGCATCGCACCGAACCCGCCCTTGGACGAGATGAACGATCGCACCTGCATCGTCACCCGCAGGCAAGCCGAACCGGATGAGCTGATCCGTTTCGTCGTCGGCCCGGATTCGGCCGTCGTTCCGGACATCAAGAGAAACCTGCCCGGCCGCGGTTGCTGGGTGACCGCCGACCGCCTACATATAGACAAGGCAGCGGCGAAAAACCTGTTTGCCCGTGCTTTTAAGGCGCAGGTGACCGTGCCAGCCGATCTTGGCGGCATGGTCGACGCGCTGCTTTCCAGGTCCGCTCTGGGCATGCTTGGCCTGGCCCGCAAGGCGGGCGCCATAGCGCTCGGAGCGACCAAGGTCGAGAGCGCCGTGCGCGGCGGACTTGCACTTTTCGTGCTCCACGCGACCGAGGCTTCCGACGATGGCGTCCGCAAGATAAGCCAGGCGCGACGGGCAACCGTCCACCTCGGCGGGCCTGCGATCCGCGCTTACAAACTTTTCTCCGAGGCCGAGTTGAGCTTGGCATTGGGGGGTACAAATGTGATACATGCTGCCGTTCTCGCGGGAGACGCGGGCAGGGCGGTCCAGAAGCGCATGGTTGCGCTCGACCGATATCGGGGCGGTTCCCCGGACGATCTGGCAATGCTTGCGGCCGTTGCTGACGAAGATGATGCCGCAGAGGATATGGAATGAGCGATACGAAATCGGGCGACGACAAGACGCTGAGTGTTACGCCGAAGAAGACCTTGACGCTGAAGCGCCCCGGTATGGAACAGGGCACGGTGCGCCAGAACTTCTCGCACGGCCGCACCAAATCGGTGGTTGTCGAGACCAAGAAGCGCAAGTTCTCGCTGCCCGGCGACAAGCCGGAGCCGGCGGCAGCGCCTGTGTCCGTCTTCACGCCGAAGCCGGTCGCGGCAGCGCCTGCCGTGCAGGAAGCCCCCAAGGCGCCGCCGCCTCCGCCGCCGGTCGAACGCGGCGGCATGGTGCTGAACGAGTTGTCGCGCCAGGAAATGGAAGCACGCCGCCGGGCTCTCGAGGGCTCGAAGCTCCGTGACGTCGAGGATCGCCAACGCGCCATCGAGGAGGCCAAGCGCCGCAGCGAGGACGAGGAGCGCCGCCGCCGCGAGCGCGAGGAATCGGCTCGCCGTCAGGCCGAGGAAGAGGCACGGCTGCAAGCCGAGGCTGAATCCCGCCGCCGTGCCGAGGAAGAGGCACGCCGCCGTGCGCCGCTGGCCGCCGAACTGGCGACAGTCGATGACGAGGAAGAGGTCAAGCCGAAGCGGACCGGTGCCGGCGCACCAGTGCGCCGTCTGGTCACGCCCGAAGTGGCGCGTCCGGCCAAACCGACCAAGGGCGAGGAAGACCGCCGCCGCGGCAAGCTGACGCTGAATTCGGCGCTTTCCGACGAGGATGCGCGCGCCCGCTCGCTGTCGTCGATGCGCCGCCGTCAGGAGAAATTCAAGCGCGCGTTGCATAATGAGCCACGCGAGAAAGTCATGCGTGAAGTGATCCTGCCCGAAACCATCACCATCCAGGAGCTGGCGCAGCGCATGTCCGAGCGCGCTGTCGACGTGGTCAAGTTCTTCATGAAGCAGGGCCAGATCCTGAAGCCTGGCGACGTCATCGACGCCGACACGGCCGAACTCGTCGCGACCGAATTTGGCCACACGGTCCGCCGCGTCGCCGAGTCCGACATCGAAGAGGGCTTGTTCAACATCGCCGATCGTCCCGAGGACCTGCAGCCGCGTCCGCCGGTGGTAACCATCATGGGCCATGTCGATCACGGCAAGACCTCGTTGCTCGATGCCATCCGAAATGCCAACGTGGTGTCCGGCGAAGCCGGTGGCATTACGCAGCATATCGGCGCCTATCAGGTCGAGAAGAACGGTAACAAGATTACCTTCATCGACACGCCCGGCCACGCCGCCTTCACGGCGATGCGTGCCCGCGGTGCCCAGGCGACCGATATCGCCATCCTGGTGGTGGCGGCCGACGACAGCGTGATGCCGCAGACGATCGAATCGATCAACCACGCCAAGGCGGCCGGCGTTCCGATCATCGTGGCGATCAACAAGATCGACAAGCACGACGCCGACCCGCAGAAGGTGCGCTCGGAACTGCTGCGCCATGAGGTGTTCGTCGAATCCATGGGCGGCGAGGTGCTGGATGTCGAGGTGTCGGCGACCAAGGGCATCAATCTCGACAAGTTGCTCGAAGCGATCCTGCTGCAGGCCGAAATCCTCGACCTGAAGGCCAATCCGGACCGCACCGCCGAAGGCGTTGTCATCGAAGCCCAGCTCGACAAGGGCCGCGGCCCAGTCGCAACCGTGCTGGTGCAGACCGGCACGCTGATGCCGGGCGACATTCTCGTCGCCGGCAACGAGTGGGGCCGGGTGCGCGCGCTGGTCAACGATCGCGGCGATCAGGTCAAGGAAGCGCCGCCGGCAATGCCGGTGGAAGTCCTCGGTCTGCAAGGTACGCCGCTGGCCGGCGACCGCTTCGCCGTTGTCAACAACGAAGCCCGCGCCCGCGAGATCACCGAATATCGCCAACGTCTGGCGCGCGAGAAGGCGGTGGCCAGGCATGCCGGCCAGCGCGGCTCGCTTGAACAGATGATGTCGCAATTGCAGACCAGCGGATTGAAGGAATTCCCGCTGGTCATCAAGGGCGACGTGCAGGGCTCGATCGAGGCGATCAACGCGGCGCTCGACAATCTCGGCACCGACGAGGTGCGCGCCCGCATCGTCCATGCGGGCGCCGGCGGCATCACCGAAAGCGACGTGTCGCTGGCGGAGACCTCGGGGGCTGCGATCATCGGCTTCAACGTTCGTGCCAATGTGCAGGCGCGTGCGGCCGCGGCTGCGGCAGGCATCGAGATCCGCTACTATTCGATCATCTACAATCTCGTCGATGACGTTAAGGCGGCGCTCTCCGGCCTGCTATCACCGGAGCGTCGCGAGACCTTCATCGGCAATGCCGAGATCCTCGAGATCTTCGACATCACCAAGGTCGGCAAGATCGCCGGCTGCCGTGTCACCGAAGGCAAGGTCGAGCGTGGTGCGGGCGTGCGCCTGATCCGCGACAACGTCGTCATCCACGAAGGCACGCTGAAGACCCTGAAGCGCTTCAAGGACGAGGTTTCGGAAGTTCCGGGCGGTCAGGAATGCGGCATGGCCTTCCAGAACTACGAGGACATGCGCGTCGGTGACGTCATCGAGTGCTTCCGCGTCGAGATGGTAACCAGGACGCTCTGAGTTCGAGCGTCTTGAGTTCGAGCATCTATTGAGACCGGGCGGTGGTCGAAAGGCCGCCGCCCAAACCATATGAGACATGCGGCGCGGTTCCATCCCGCGCTTCACGATTTCAGGACCGAGGAAAATGCCCCGTTCGACCCCGTCAGGCCCATCCCAGCGCATGCTGCGCGTCGGCGAGCAGGTGCGCCATGCGCTATCCGAAACCTTGCAGCGCGGCGAGATCCTCGATCCGCTGATCGAGAACACAGTGGTCTCGGTCTCCGAAGTGCGCATGTCGCCCGATCTGAAGATCGCCACCGCCTTCGTCTCGCCGCTCGGCGCCAAGGATGCCGGTGCGGTGGTCGAAGCGCTCAACAAGCATGCGAAGTTCGTCCGCGGCCGCGTCTCCGGCGCCCTTCGGCAGATGAAGTACATGCCGGAATTCCGCTTCCGGCTCGATACCAGCTACGATAATTTCCAGAAGATCAACGAATTGCTGCACTCGCCCGAAGTGGCGCGCGATCTCAGCGCCGACGACAAAGACAAAGACGACCGGAAGGATAGCGAATAGTGGCGCGCCGCGGCAAGAAGAAGGGCCGGCCGATCTCGGGCTGGCTGGTACTGGACAAGCCGGTCGGCATGGGCTCGACCGAAGCCGTCTCCAAGATCAAATGGCTGTTCCAGGCGGAAAAGGCCGGCCATGCCGGCACGCTCGACCCGCTGGCGTCGGGCATGCTGCCGATCGCGCTTGGCGAGGCGACGAAGACTGTGCCTTACGTCCAGGACGGCGCCAAGGTCTACCGCTTCACCGTCGCCTGGGGCGAGGAGCGTTCGACCGACGACCTCGAAGGCGCGGCGACCAAAAGCTCAGACCTCCGTCCGGCGGAATCCGAAGTGCTGGCGCTGCTTTCGAAATATACCGGCGTGATCATGCAGACACCGCCGCAATTCTCAGCGATCAAGATCGCCGGCGAGCGCGCCTACGACCTTGCCCGCGACGGCGAGACGGTCGACATTCCGGCACGCGAGGTCGAGATCGGCCGGCTCGACCTGGTCGAGCACATGGCCGATCGCACCATCTTCGAGGTCGAATGCGGCAAGGGCACCTATGTCCGCTCGCTGGCGCGCGACATGGGGCGCGACCTTGGCTGTTTTGGTCACATCGCCGAGCTGCGGCGGGTCGAGGTCGAGCCGTTCACGCAGGAAGATTTCGTCACCTTGGCCGAGCTGGAGGCCGCCCGCTTCGGCGAACAGAGCGAGGACGCTTCGCAAGCAGCGGACGCGCCGATCGACTTCGGTGCCATCGATGCACTTCTGGTCGACACCGCCGCGGCGCTCGAATGCTTGCCGCAGGTTGCGATCAGCGACGATGCGGCAACCAAAATCCGCCTCGGCAATCCGGTCATCATTCGCGGCCGTGACGCGCCGGTAGAAGCTGAGGAGGCCTGCGCCACCGCGCGCGGCAAGCTGGTCGCCATCGGCGCCATCGAGCAAGGCATGTTCAAGCCAAAGCGGGTCTTTGTCGGGTAACAGCTGTCGCCCGGCGCATGATCTCCAAACCGGATTCTATTTTGGGAAAGGATCATGCGCTAAATCAACAGGGCTACGGCGTCGTTTGTCGTCCGAAAAGATGCGCTGTGCTGTAGTGCCGTTCGACGCTGCACTCGAGGGGGCACATGGCAAAGGCTGACACGGTCAACAAGCGAGCGGCGCTCAAAACACGGCGGCCACCGGTCGGGGCTTCGCCGGGCACGCTGATCGCCGACCCGGCGGCGCGCCGCTCCGAGCTCAGGCTGACATTGATCTCGCCTGAGAAGTTCAAGACGATCGACAATGCCAGCATCGACGACGTCAACACCCATTGCCACAATTGGCCGATCATCTGGCTCGACTGCACAGGCCTCGCCAACATCCAGCTGATCGAGGAGATCGGCGGGATCTTCAACCTGCATCCGCTGGCGCTGGAAGATGTCGTCAACACCGGTCAGCGGCCCAAGGTGGATTTCTTCGAGGACCATGCCTTTGTCGTCGTCAGGATGATCGACGATGTCACCGCCCATCGTTACGAACAGATCGCCGTCTTCTTCGGCAAGAACTTCGTCGTCACCTTCCAGGAGCGCGAAGGCGACCCGTTCGATCCCGTGCGCAAGCGGATCGCGAGCTCGGTGCCCAACCGCTTGCGCTCGCGCGGCGCCGACTATCTCGCCTATGCTTTGATCGACGCCATCGTCGACAGCTATTTCCCGCCGATCGAGGCTGCCGGCGAATTGGTCGACAGCATCGAGGACCAGATGCTGAACCAGGCGCACAAGCACCAGATGCGGCAGCTTCACGAATTGCGGCGCGACGCCAATGTGCTGAAGGGCGTGCTTTGGCCGATGCGCGACGCGCTGGCGACCATGATCCGCAACGACGTCTCTTATGTGAAGGCCGAAACCAAATTATTCCTGAACGACACGCTGGATCATTCGCTGCGATTGATCGAACTGGTCGAAACCCAGCGCGATATGCTGACCGGCCTGATCGAGATGCACCTGTCGCTCAGCCAGGCGCGCACCAACGACGTCATCAGCTATTTGACCATCGTCTCGGTGATCTTCATGCCGCTCACCTTTCTCGTCGGCGTATGGGGTATGAATTTCGACCCCGACACCTCGCCCTGGAACATGCCGGAGCTGAAAGCCTATTACGGCTATCCCCTGTCGCTCGTCTTCATGGCGATTGTTGCGGTCGGGCTCTACGCATACTTCAAATGGAAGAAATGGCTCTGACCATGCGGAAGTGCCCGTTTATGCAGCAAAAAGCCGGCTTGTGAATTGGGCTGGCCTTTTTGTCGGAATTGCACTATATGCGCCGCAGCTTCGCGCTTTGACGCGTTGCTTGCACCGGCCCCTGCTGGACGACATCCCGGCTGAGGGCGTCCCGTTTCCTCAAACAGACAAGGAAAAACACGATGTCGATTACTGCCGAACGCAAGAAGGAATTGATGGGCGAATTCGCAACCGCCAAGGGCGATACCGGGTCTCCGGAAGTCCAGGTGGCCATCCTTTCCGAGCGCATCAAGAACCTGACCGATCATTTCAAGGACCACAAGAAGGATAACCATTCCCGCCGTGGCCTGCTCGCTCTCGTTTCCCAGCGCCGCAGCCTGCTTGATTATCTCAAGCGCAAGGACGACGCGCGCTATCAGACGCTGATCGAGAAGCTCGGTCTGCGCCGTTGACGAATTGACCGGCGGGTTCTTTCGAGAGCCCGCCGGTCGCGCATTGGAGCATCGGATCATCCAAGGCTCCAATGAAGAAAGCAGAGCGCCGCGCACCGGTTTGGATGCGCAAAGGACGCTCTGAAGTTTTAGATTTGCGCAGGATACTTTCCGAAAACCTGGTTTTCGGGTTCACGCGCAAGGCCAGTCGGATCGATTGGCCAACCCGGTTTCGAAACAGCAGAGGGCCACTCGAAACCGCCCATGGACGGTCATGGGGCAGGATTGCAGGACGCTCGTGCGGCAAATGCGCCGAATAGCCGAGCTTCCCGTTGTCTTGCCCGTGGCTGCCCGAGAAAGGAAGCCAAGGGAAAGGGGCATCCGCGCACGCTGAAACGGCGCGGCCCTTTCCGCATACGAAGGACAAGATATGTTCAATTACCACAAAGTGGAAATCGAATGGGGCGGCCGTCCGCTCATTCTCGAAACCGGCAAGATCGCACGTCAGGCTGACGGCGCGGTGCTGGCCACCTATGGCGAAACCAAGGTTCTCGCCACCGTCGTCTCGATGAAAGAGCCGAAGCCCGGCCTCGATTTCTTTCCCCTGACGGTCAACTACCAGGAAAAGACTTACGCCGCCGGCAAGATCCCGGGTGGCTATTTCAAGCGTGAAGGCCGTCCGAGCGAGAAGGAAACGCTGGTTTCCCGCCTGATTGACCGCCCGATCCGCCCGCTCTTCGCCGAAGGCTACAAGAACGACACCCAGATCGTTGTCACCGTCGTCCAGCACGATCTCGAAAATGATCCGGACATCCTGTCGATCGTCGCCACCTCCGCCGCACTGACCTTGTCCGGCGTGCCGTTCATGGGCCCGGTTGGTGGCGCCCGCGTTGGCTACATTAACGGCGAATACGTGCTCAACCCGCATGTCGACGAGATGCAGGAATCGAAGCTCGACCTGGTCGTCGCCGGCACCGCCGACGCCGTGCTGATGGTCGAGTCCGAAGCCAAGGAACTCGGCGAGGATCTGATGCTCGGCGCCGTCATGTTCGGCCACAGGGGCTTCCAGCCGGTGATCGACGCGATCATCAAGCTGGCCGAAGTCGCCGCCAAGGACCCGCGCGATTTCACCGCGCCGGACTATTCCGCGCTTGAAGCCGAGATGCTCAAGATCGTCGAAGGCGAGCTTCGCGATGCCTACAAGATCACCGACAAGCAGAAGCGCTATGCCGCCGTCGACGCCGTCAAGGCGAAGGTCAAGGCTGCGTTTGCGCCGGCAGAAGGCGAAGAGGCCAAATACACGTCCGAACAGATCGGCACCGTGTTCAAGGAACTCCAGGCCAAGGTCGTGCGCTGGAACATCCTCGACACCGGCTCGCGCATCGACGGCCGCGACCTGAAGACGGTCCGCAAGATCGTCTCGGAAGTCGGCGTCCTGCCGCGCACACACGGCTCGGCGCTGTTCACTCGCGGCGAGACCCAGGCGCTGGTCGTCGCCACGCTCGGCACCGGCGAGGACGAGCAGTATGTCGATTCGCTGACCGGCATGTACAAGGAGAAGTTCCTCCTGCACTACAATTTCCCTCCCTATTCGGTCGGTGAAACGGGCCGTATGGGTTCGCCCGGCCGCCGCGAAATCGGCCACGGCAAGCTCGCCTGGCGCGCCATCCGGCCGATGCTGCCGACCGCCGACCAGTTCCCCTATACGTTGCGCGTCGTTTCGGAGATCACCGAGTCCAACGGCTCGTCCTCGATGGCTACCGTCTGCGGCACCTCGCTGGCGCTGATGGATGCCGGTGTGCCGCTGGCCAAGCCGGTCGCCGGCATTGCGATGGGCCTGATCAAGGAAGGCGAGCGCTTCGCCGTGCTCTCCGATATCCTCGGCGACGAGGACCACCTCGGCGACATGGATTTCAAGGTTGCCGGCACCGCCTACGGCATCACCTCGCTGCAGATGGACATCAAGATCGAGGGCATCACCGAGGAGATCATGAAGATCGCCCTCGACCAGGCCAAGGATGGCCGTCAGCACATTCTCGGCGAAATGGCCCATGCGCTGTCCGGCGCGCGTGCCGAGCTCGGCGAGTTCGCGCCGCGCATCGAGGTCATGCACATCCCGACCGACAAGATCCGCGACGTGATCGGCTCGGGCGGCAAGGTCATCCGCGAGATCGTCGAAAAGACCGGCGCCAAGATCAACATCGAGGATGACGGCACGGTCAAGATCGCTTCGGCCAACGCCAAGGAAATCGAGGCGGCGAAGAAGTGGATCCACACCATCGTCGCCGAGCCGGAAGTCGGTGAAATCTACGAAGGCACGGTCGTCAAGACCGCCGACTTCGGCGCTTTCGTCAACTTCTTCGGTCCGCGTGACGGCCTCGTCCACATCTCGCAGCTCGCCAATGATCGCGTCGCCAAGACCTCCGATGTGGTCAAGGAAGGCGACAAGGTCTGGGTCAAGCTGATGGGCTTCGACGAGCGCGGCAAGGTCCGCCTGTCGATGAAGGTCGTCGACCAGGCCACCGGCAAGGAAATCGCCCGCGATAAGAAGAGCGAAGGCGAAGAAAACGCCGCCTAAGCGGGGTTGCGTTCCGTCGAACGCATAAAGCAATCGAAGCGGGCGCGCCGGAAGGTCGCGCCCGTTTGCATTTCAACAACAGCCTTGCAGTTCAAGAGTGGTGAATGTCCGCCGAGCCGCTGAAGACGCTTTTCCATCCTTTCGAGGCCGGGACCGTTTCCCTGCCGCGAAAGGATGAACATATTCTTTTTCTCGGTGCCGAGCCCGGCTTTCGCTTGCTCGAAGGCTTCGATGCCAAGCTTCATCTCGTCCAAGGCTTCAGGCCGCATTTTCGCGCCTTGCAGGCGTCCGGCTTCACCGTCACGCCGCAAGTGGAAGGCAAGGCTTTCGACGCGGCGCTAGTGCTCGCTGGCCGCCATCGCGGACAAAACGAGTTGCGCGTCGCAGAAGCGATCGAGCACGTGGCATCAGGCGGGTTGATCGTCGTCGCCGGCGGTAAGGACGATGGTATCGCCAGCCTGCGCAAGCATGTCGGCGCCCTTGTGCCGCCCGAAGGCCACCTGCCGAAGCATCACGGCATTGCCTTCTGGTTTCGCCGGCCGGCCGATACCGTTGCCGCGGCAACGCTTCGCGCCGCCAATCCGGACTTGGTGGTCGAGGACCGCTTCCGCACGGCCCCAGGCATGTTTTCGTTCGACAAGATCGATGCCGGATCGAAGCTGCTGGTCGAAAATCTGCCCAACGATCTGCGTGGCAGCGTTGCGGATTTCTGTGCCGGTTGGGGCTATGTCGCCGCCGAAGTCGCCGCCCGCTCACCCGGCATATCGGCGCTTGACCTTTACGAAGCGGATTTCGAGGCGCTGGAGGCGGCGAAGGTCAATGTCGGCAACACAGGCCTGGAGCCACGTTTCTTCTGGATAGATCTTTTGAGCGAGCCGGTCGAGCACCGCTACGATGTGATCGCCATGAACCCGCCCTTTCACCGCAGCCGGGCGACTGAGCCCGAAATCGGTGCCGGCATGATCCGCGCGGCAGGCAAGGCGCTGAAGCCGGGCGGCCGGCTGTTCATGGTGGCGAACCGTCAGCTTCCCTACGAACCGGTGCTGGCGGCCGCCTTCTCCAGCCATGCGGAGCTCGCCCGCGACGGCATGTTCAAGGTCTTCTCGGCGCGACGCTGAAACGCTGCGGGGCAAGCCGGCGACACGTCGCTCGCGCTATTCCCGCCCGCCGTCGGTTTGCTTCAACTCGTCAAGCGTCGGCATGGACACGATGTGATAGCCGGAATCGACATAGTGGATTTCGCCGGTGACGCCGGAGGACAGATCGGACAGCAGATAGAGCGCTGAGCCGCCGACTTCGTCGATTGTCACCGTGCGGCGTAGCGGCGAGTTGCGCTGCTGGTAGGAGAACATGTGGCGTGCGTCGGAAATCCCGGCGCCGGCAAGCGTCCGCACCGGTCCAGCCGATATGCCGTTCACCCTGATGCCGCGCGGGCCGTAGTCGTTGGCTAGATAGCGGACGCTGGCCTCCAGCCCGGCCTTGGCGACGCCCATGACGTTGTAGTTCGGCATGACGCGGACCGAACCGGCATAGGTCAGCGTGATCATCGAACCGCTATCCTTCATCAACGTGGCGGCGTGACGGGCGACCTCGGTGAAGGAGTAGCAGGAGATCACCATGGTGCGGATGAAGTTGTCGCGGCTGGTGTCGGCGTAGAGGCCTTTCAGCTCGTTCTTGTCGGAAAAGCCGATGGCATGGACGACGAAATCCAGCCCGCCCCACGCCTTGCCCAAAGTCTCGAAAGTCGCGGCGACCGATGCGCTGTCCTCGACGTCGCAAGGTACCACCAGCGATGCGCCCAGTTTCTCGGCGAGCGGCTTGACGCGGCGCCCGAAGGGCTCACCCTGATAGGTGAAGGCGAGATCCGCGCCATGTTCGGACAGTTTGCGGGCGATGCCCCAGGCGATCGAATGATCGTTGGCGACGCCCATGACAAGCCCGCGCTTGCCCTTCATCAATCCGTCCATGGTCGGCAAATCCTTATGCGGAATAGCGCTGGAAAATCAGCGTAGCGTTGGTGCCACCGAAACCGAACGAATTGGACAAAACGGTGTCGATCCTGGCTTCGTCGATGCGCTTGCGCACGATCGGCATGCCTTCGAATTCCGGATCGAGGTTGTCAATGTGGGCGCTCTCGCCGATAAAGCCGCCTTGCATCATCAGGATCGAGTAGATCGATTCCTGCACGCCGGCCGCACCCAGCGAATGACCGGTCAGCGATTTGGTCGACGTGATGAAAGGCATCTTCTCGCCGAACACCTCGCGGATGGCGCCCATTTCCTTGGAGTCGCCGACCGGCGTCGAAGTGCCGTGCGTATTAATATAGTCGACCGGCGAGGACACCGTTGCGAGCGCCTGCTTCATGCAGCGAGCCGCGCCTTCGCCCGACGGCGCCACCATGTCGTAGCCGTCGGAGGTGGCGCCATAGCCGACGATCTCGGCATAGATCTTGGCGCCGCGTGCCTTGGCATGCTCGAGCTCTTCAAGAATCAGCACGCCGGCGCCGCCGGCAATGACGAAACCGTCGCGATCGACGTCGTAGGCGCGCGAGGCGACTGATGCCCTGTCGTTGAACTTGGACGACATGGCGCCCATGGCATCGAACAGATCCGACATCGTCCAGTCGAGATCCTCATGACCGCCGGCGAAGACGATGTCCTGCTTCCCCCACTGGATCAGCTCGTAGCCATTGCCGATGCAATGCGCTGACGTCGAGCAGGCCGATGAGATCGAATAGTTGACGCCGTGGATCTTGAACCAAGTGGCAAGCGTCGCTGAAGCGGTCGACGACATCGCTTTTGGCACCGCGAACGGGCCGATCCGCTTGGGGCTGCCGTTTTTGATCGTCGTCTCGGCCGCTTCGACGATTGCACGGGTCGACGGTCCGCCGGAGCCCATTACGATGCCGGTGCGCTCGTTGGTGATGTCGGTCTCGTCGAGGCCGGCGTCTGCGATCGCCTGGTCCATCGCGACATGGTTCCAAGCAGCACCTTGCGACAGGAAGCGCATGGCGCGACGGTCGATCATTCCCGACGGATCCAGCGTCGGCGCTCCCCACACCCGGCAACGGAAGCCATGCTCGGCGAAAGAGTCGGAAAAGCTGATGCCGGACCTGGCATCATGCAAGGAGGCCTGCACCTCGTTGGCATTGTTGCCGATCGACGACACGATGCCGAGACCTGTGACTACGACCCGTCTCATTCGCAACTCCTTCCAGCACGGACCTCCGAAACCTGATTAAGTTTCCGGAACGGAACCATGCGCAAATTAAAGTGCTACAGCGTCCTTTAGATGTCCAAGACGTGGCACTGTTGGTCTTCGCTCAGCCGGCGGCCGATTGCTTGGACAGACCGACCTTCAGATCCGTTGCCGCATATATGGGCTCGCCATCTGCCTTCAGCCAGCCATCGGCGATGCCAAGCACAAGCCGACCGCGCATCACTCGCTTGAAGTCGACGCCATACTCCACCTTCTTGACCGAAGGCGTGACCATGCCTTTGAATCTCACCTCACCTGTCGACAGCGCCATTCCCTTGCCTGGTTCGCCGAGCCATCCAAGGTAGAAACCCGTCAACTGCCACATGGCGTCCAGGCCCAGGCATCCCGGCATGATCGGATTGCCGATGAAATGGCAGGCGAAAAACCACAAATCCGGCTTGATATCGAATTCTGCGCGGATGAAACCCTTGTCGAACGCACCGCCGGTTTCGCTGATCTCGGTGATGCGGTCGAACATCAGCATCGGCGGATAGGGCAGTTGCGCATTTCCCGGTCCGAACAGCTCGCCGCGGGCGCAGGCAAGCAATTCCTCGTAACCGTAGCTGGATTTCGAACCCGCCATCAATCTCGTCCCCGTGATCGTCCCGGGCGATAGGCGCCCATGCTGGTGGTTTCCTAACACAATCTGTTTCAGGCCGGAAACCGGCGTTTGCGCTTAACCTGCCCGTCTGCCCGGGTCAATGCGCGCTATTGATCGCATTCGGCCGACAGAATATATGTCAGGAAACGTCCAATTTCGGCAGATGCTCTATTTCTGCCATTTTGGACGTGTCTGAGACGGAACTGTGGGCGCGACGGATAGATGGATCTGGGTTGCCGGAAGGATAATGTCGCTGTGGACAAGCGGGTTCGCGAAGCCGGTCTGAGGCCGACACGCCAGCGTATCGCGCTGGCCGATCTGCTTTTCGCCAAGGGCGACCGCCACCTTTCGGCCGAGGAACTGCACGAGGAAGCGCTTGCCGCCGGCGTGCCGGTGTCTCTGGCCACCGTCTACAATGCTCTGCACCAGTTCACCCAGGCTGGCCTTTTGCGCATCCTTGCCGTCGAGGGATCGAAGACCTATTTCGACACCAACACCTCCGATCACCATCATTTCTATATCGAGGGCGAAAACAGGATCTTCGATATCGACAGCGGCCCGGTGACGGTTTCCAACCTGCCGGAACCGCCGGAAGGCATGGAGATCGCCAATGTCGATATCGTGGTGAGACTGCGTCCGAAACGCTGCGACTGACCGGCGCCTTATGAATTTCCTGGATTTGACGCTCCGGCTCGAATGGGTCGCCGTCGCGGTGGCGGCTCTTGTCTTCTATGCAATGGCCGGTGCTTCCTGGTGGCTATTTGCAGTGCTCGTTCTGGCGCCCGACCTGTCGATCCTGGGTTACATGGCCGGGCCGCGCGTCGGGGCCGTCGCCTACAACACCTTGCACATACTGGTCTTGCCCGTTCTGCTGGCGCTTTTCGGCAGCGTCTTTGACAATGCATTGGCGACATCCGTTGCGCTGATCTGGATCGCCCACATCGCCATCGACCGCGCCCTGGGCTATGGCTTGAAGCTGTCGAGCAGTTTCCAGGATACCCATCTCGGCCGCATCGGCGGCTAGATCATCCCCGAATTGAAGAACAGCGAAACAAAATGCCGGATCCGGTGCTTGCAGCGCTGGCCTGACCTCCGGTTCGGAAGCGTCAGTTCTTGACCTTTTCGCCGGGATAGGCGCCCCAGACGAGCGACTGGGCGAGCCAGCCGGCATGGCCGTCGAAGGTCATTTCGCACCATTGGCCATCGCAGGACTTGATCGTGCCCATCACCCCCGGTTCGAGGATCGCGATGACGCTTGCATCTTTTGCCGGGTCGTCGAGGAGGTTGATGCGGGCGTCCTTGCCGCGCTGCCAGGGGGCGACGATCGCCGTGCGGCGGCCCGAAAGCAGCGACTGATTGATCCAGCCTTCCGAGCCGTCGGCATCGCGCACGCGGCGCCATGTATCGAACTCCTGGATGATC
Source organism: Mesorhizobium sp. M0563 (assembly GCF_040321065.1). Taxonomy (NCBI): domain Bacteria; kingdom Pseudomonadati; phylum Pseudomonadota; class Alphaproteobacteria; order Hyphomicrobiales; family Phyllobacteriaceae; genus Mesorhizobium; species Mesorhizobium sp. M0563. Next base: position 44,431 of record NZ_JAMYQV010000008.1, on the reverse strand, counting down.
TCCATCGGCAGGCCTGGTTTCATGTACATCCAATCGACGGAATAGTTGACGCCCGGCCCGACGCGCGAGTTGACGCGGCCGGATTTCAGGCTGACGAAGCGCGGCAGCGGCAAGCCGCTTGGTCCGAGCGTGACGCTCTGGGCGGGGGCCGCGGCACTTTGCGCCATCACCAGTGGGCTATGGATGAGAGCGCCGAGGAATGCTGCACTGAGGGTCAGGCGGAGCGACGCGAAACCAGACACTTTCGTTCCTTTCGGCGCCGGCCCATCGGCCTTCGCGCCCCTTTTTCTTTGTCTTCGGCGGAACCACTTGTTACATGGATGACCGGTACCGCGATCGGCTCTCAGTTTCGCCGTTCTTGGTTAAAGAGGTCTCAACGAGATCGGGTTCGAGGAAACAATGGCAGGCAAAAAGAAGCCCCTCGTCGTCATCACGCGCAAGTTGCCCGACCCGGTCGAGACCCGCATGCGCGAGTTGTTCGACGCCCGGTTGAATGTCGAGGACAGGCCGATGACGCAGCCGGAACTGGTGGCGGCGGTCAAGGAGGCTGACGTGCTGGTGCCGACCGTGACCGATAATATCGACGCGGCGCTGATTGCCCAAGCCGGCGACAAGCTCAAGCTGATCGCCAATTTCGGCAATGGCGTCGACAAGATCGACGTTGCGGCAGCGGCCAAGAAAGGCATCACCGTCACCAATACGCCGAACGTGCTGACCGAAGATACGGCCGACATGACCATGGCGCTGATGCTGGCCGTGCCGCGACGGCTGGCCGAAGGCGCCAACGTGCTGACCGGGGACAAGAAATGGGCGGGCTGGTCGCCGACCTGGATGCTCGGCCGTCGCATCTGGGGCAAACGGCTCGGCATTGTCGGCATGGGTCGCATCGGCACCGCCGTCGCCAGGCGCGCCAAGGCCTTTGGCCTCTCGATCCACTACCACAACCGCCACCGCGTGCTGCCGGCAATCGAGGACGAATTGGAAGCCACATATTGGGAAAGCCTCGACCAGATGCTTGCCCGTATGGACATTATCTCGGTCAATTGCCCATCGACACCGGCAACCTTCCACCTGCTTTCGGCACGGCGGCTGGCGCTTCTGCAACCGTCCGCTTACATAGTCAACACCGCGCGCGGCGATATCATCGATGAGGAATCGCTGGTCAAGCTCATCCATGACGGCAAGATCGCCGGCGCCGGCCTCGACGTCTACGAGCACGAGCCGGCGCTGAACAGCAAGCTTCTGAAGCTCGCCCACAAAGGCAAGGTCGTGCTGTTGCCGCATATGGGCTCGGCGACGCTCGAAGGCCGCATCGACATGGGTGAGAAGGTGATCATCAACATCCGCGCCTTCTTCGATGGCCATCGTCCGCCCGACCGCGTGCTGCCGCTGCGGGCGTGACCTGCCATCATGCCGGCATGGCCTTGCCGCGGCAACCACGCGTTCGTCTTTGGATAGTGTTGGCTTACGAAAGCGCCTTGCGCATGGTGATTGAGGTCGGCCGGTCGTAGCCCTTGTGCGCTGTCCGTTCGGTTTCGCGAAAGCCGAGGCGGGCGAAGGCAGCGTGGTTTCCGGTCAGTTCGACCCGGGTCTGGAGCTCGATGGCGGCCCGGTTGTGGCTACGGGCAAGATCTTCGACAGCCTGCATCAGCCGCTTTCCGATGCCTTGTCCCTGAAGAGCCGGCACAACCGCGAGCTTTCCGACATAGAGGTCGTCTGCCCGCTCCAGGATGAAGACGCAACCGACGATCTCGCTTTCCTTCAGCGCCAGGAATCCTGTCTCCTCCAGCGCTTTAGCCCTAAGATTTTCGACAGTGAGCCGATGCGCCGAGGACGGCGGATCAATAACGTCTTCCATGAAGGCGAAGGCGCGCATGACCAGTGCCAAGACCTCGTCCCAACGATCGAAGTCGGCCGCAAACTGCACAATGGAAACGTCGGCAGGCAGGCTCACCGGCTAGTTCGCTTGTAGCGGATCGTGTCGAAGCGTGCCGCCAGTGCATCGTAGAGCAGCAGTCGCCCGACCAGCGGCTCGCCAATCCCGGTGATCAGCTTGATTGCCTCCATGGCTTGCAGCGTGCCGATGACCCCGCTCAGCGCGCCGACAATGCCGGCCACCGCGCAGGACGGCACCAGTCCCGGCGGCGGCGCTTCGGGAAAAAGATCGCGGTAGCTTGGGTTCAACGTGCCGTCCGGACCGGTTTCGAACGGCTTCAGCACCGTGACCGAGCCGTCGAAGCGGCCAACGGCGGCATGGACGAGCGGCCGGCTTTCGGCGGCGCAGGCGTCGGCCACGGCGTAGCGCGTCTCGAAATTGTCGGAGCCGTCAACGACGATGTCATAATCGGCGATGAGGGCAGGGGCGTTGTCCGCGGTCAGCCTGAAATTGTGCTCTTCCACGACGACGTTTGGATTGATGCGGATGATCGCCGCCTTGGCGCTGTCGGTTTTCGCCATGCCGACATCGCCCGTGGCGTGGATCACTTGTCGTTGCAGGTTGGAAAGCGAAACGATGTCGTCGTCGACGATACCGAGTGTGCCAATCCCTGCGGCGGCGAGATATTCGAGCACCGGCGCTCCCAACCCGCCGGCGCCGATGACCAGCACCCGCGCTCGCTTTAGCCGCTGCTGGCCGGCGCCGCCGATTTCGGGCAGCACGATGTGGCGGGCGTAGCGTTCGAGCTCTTCGTCGGTGAGGGCGGCTGTGATCATCGCCGGACCATATAACGGAGGAAAAAACTTGTCAGGCGTCAATGCATGCGGCTCAGAAATGCGTCATGGACGAAGTTCAGATGGTCGGCCTGACCTTGCCGTGATCGACGGTCAGGAACTGCGCGCGTCCCTTGAGGCTGTCAAACAACGCGGCATCGGTCCCGGTCATGAAAGCCTGGCAGTTCAGCTCCTCCAGGATCGAGAACAAGGCCGCGCGCCGGCCGCCGTCGAGATGGGCGGCGATCTCGTCGAGCAGCAGGATCGGCGTCATGCCCGACATCTCGCCGGTTAGCCGTGCATGCGACAAGACAATGCCGACCAGCAGCGCCTTCTGCTCGCCGGTCGAGCAGAGTTCGGCCGGCATTGCCTTGGGCCGGTGGCGCACCACGAGATCGGAACGGTGCGGGCCGTCGAGCGTGCGTCCGGCGGTGCGGTCACGGTCGCGCCCTTGGGCAAGCGCACGACGGAACCGTTCCTCGACGTCGACGGCCGGCGAAATGCCGACTTCGCCTTCCAGTTCCCCCGAGATGCCGATGTCGGCTTGCGGAAACGGTCCGTCGCCGGGCAGACGGTCGATCATGGCGGCGAGCAGGCGCACCAGTTCGGCACGCGCCGCGGCAATTGCCACGCCGGTCTCCGCCATTTGCATCTCGATGGCATCGAACCAGGCACCGTCGCGCGAACCGTCGGCGAGCAGCCTGTTGCGGCCGCGCATTGCCTTTTCGTAGTCAAGCGCGCGCTGGCCGTGGCCGGGGTCGATCGCCAGCACCAGTCGGTCGAGGAAGCGCCGACGGTCGGCGGCTGGCCCGGGGAACAGGCCGTCCATGGCCGGTGTCAGCCAGACCACGCGCAGCCATTCCAGCATGTCTTCGGCTGAGCGCGCCGCCGCGCCGTTGATCCGCACCCGCCTGCCGCCTTCGCTGTCGCTGCCTGCAATCCCGGTACCGATCTCGACCTGGCCGTCCGGCCCGTCAAGCCGGGCATGCAGCGCAAAGCCACCGTCGCCGCCTTCGCGCGCCACCTCGGCATAGGGTGCGCGGCGCAGGCCGCGGCCTGGCGTGAGCAGCGAGATCGCTTCAAGCAGATTGGTCTTGCCGGCGCCATTGTCGCCGGAGAAAACCACAGCGCCGGGATCAAGGTCGATTGCCAACGCCGCATAATTGCGGAAATTCGTAAGTGTAAGCTTACTTATGTAAGTCTGCCGCGGGTTTGCAAATCTGGTCACGACAGCAGATGGCCTCGTTCGGGCCCTACACCCGCATCGGCATCAACACGTAGAGCGCGGTCTCGTCGGCCATGTCGTGGATCAGTGTCGGGGATCCGGCATCCGCCAGCATGAACTTCGCCTCCGTGCCGGTCAGTTGCGCGGCAACGTCGAGCAGGTATTTGGCGTTGAAGCCGATTTCGATCGGATCGGACGAATAGTCGGCTGCCAGTTCTTCGGTGGCGCTGCCTGAATCCGGATTGTTGACTGCAAGCGTGACCTGGCCTTCGGCGATCGAAAGCTTTACAGCCCGGCCGCGTTCGGACGAAATGGTCGAAACGCGATCGACGGCAGCGGCGAAACTCTGACGATCGATGATCAGCTTCTTGTCGTTGCCGGTCGGAATGACGCGCTGGTAGTCCGGGAAAGTGCCGTCGATCAGCTTGGAGGTCAAGATGACGCTGCCGATGGTGAAACGGATCTTGGTGTCCGACAGCTCGGTGGTCACCGCAATGTCGGGGTCGTCGACCAGCTTCTGCAACTCGCTGACCGTCTTTCGCGGGATGATGACGCCAGGCATGCCCTCGGAGCCCGCTGGTGCGTCGATCTCGGCGCGCGCCAGCCGATGGCCGTCGGTCGCGACCGAGCGCAGCTTCAGCTTGCCGCCAGCCTCGTGCGTGTGCAGATAGATGCCGTTCAGATAATAGCGCGTCTCCTCGGTCGAGATGGCGAACTGGGTCTTCTCGATGAGGCCCTTTAGCCCGAGGGAATCGAGCCGGAAAATATGCGAGAACGACCCGGCTGAAAGCTCGGGAAAGTCGGACTGCGGCAGGCACTGCAGGCGGAAGCTCGAGCGCCCCGACGTCACCGTCATGGCGTTGCCGTCTTCGTCGGTCTTCAGCGCCACCTCCGCGCCGTCGGCAAGCTTGCGCACGATGTCGTAGAGCAGATGCGCCGGAACCGTCGTCGCCCCGCCACGCTCGACCTTTGCCGGCGTTGCTTCGGTCACCTCCAGGTCGAGGTCGGTCGCCTTCATTTCAAGGCTGGCCCCCTCGGCGCTGAGCAGCACGTTCGACAGGATCGGAATGGTGTTGCGCCGCTCGACCACGCGGTGAACATGGTTGAGCGACTTCAGGAGATTTGACCGTTCCAGGATAACACGCATGACGAAACAGGCTCGCTTGAATGAATGAACGGGTCTCCGGCAAGCGGCGCCCCGCGAAAGGTCTGAACAGGCTCAGAATCTGCGTAAACTGACAGGAAAAACCCGGCAAACGCAAGCCCGCGCCACCGGTTCGGGCCGGCTGCACGGGCTTTCTGGGGATAAAAAGGCCGAAGTCCGCGAGCCGGCGTTTTTCGCGCCGTCAGGCCTGGTCGTTGATCAGCCTTCTCAGCAATTCGAGTTCCTGCGCCAGTGTGTTGTCGACGCCTGAAAGATCCTCGATCTTGCGCACGGCATGCAGCACCGTCGTATGGTCACGGCCGCCGAAACGCCGCCCGATCTCCGGCAGCGAGCGCGGCGTCATCACCTTCGACAGGTACATGGCGACCTGCCGTGGCTTGACGATGGTGCGTGTGCGCCGGTTGGACAGAAGTTCAGTCTTCGACACGTTGTAATGGCGTGCGACGATGCGCTGAATGTCCTCGATACGCACCCGCTTCGGCTCGCCGGAACGATAGATGTGGCCAAGGATCTCGTCGATGCGGTCGATGGTGATCTGCGGTTCGAAGGATTGGCGAAACAAAAGCTGGTTGAAGGCACCTTCGAGCTCGCGCCCGCTGCCGGTCACCGTGCGGGCAACGTGATTGAGGATCTCTTCGGAAATATCGAGCGACACATCGTCGAGCTTGGCGGTGGCAAGCCTGAGCTTGAGCATACCGATGCGCATGGCGAAATCCGGGGCCGACATTTCCAGCGCGACGCCGCCGTTGAGGCGCGAGCGGACGCGCGGCTCCAGCGACTCCAATTCCGACGGCGGCCGGTCGGCAGCGACCACCACTTGCTTGGCGCTGTCGAGCAGCATGTTGATCAAATGGCAGAATTCATGCTGGATCGACTTGCCCTGCAGGAACTGCATGTCGTCGATGATGAGAAGGTCGATGTCGCGAAGCTGTTCTTTCAGCGTCAGTGCGTTGTTGTCGCGAATCGCGGTGGCGAACCGCCACATGAAATATTCAGCCGTCAGATAGACGACCCGCGATTTCGGGTTCTGCTTCAGCGATTCTGCGGCGATCGCCTGCAACAGATGCGTCTTGCCCAGCCCAACCGTCGCGTGAAGAAAGAGCGGATTGAAGCGCACCGCGCTCGACTGTGATTCCGCGACCGCCTTGGCAGCGGCAAAAGCCACTCGGTTCGATGGTCCCTCGATGAAGGAGGTGAAAGTGTAGCGTGGATCGAGCGGCGAACCGAGCACATTGTGCCGGAACTCTGTCTCTGCCGGCATTCCTGGGCGGGGTGCCGGGACCCGCTCGACCCTGCTGGGGCTCGCCGTGCCCGCAGAGAGAGCGGTCTGCGTCTGCCTGGTCATCTTGCGTGCCGGGGCCACTTCCGGCTCGACGCTGTTGCGGCCCTGGCGTGTGGCGGTGCGAACGACGATCTCGATCTTGAGGATCTCCGGATCCTCGTGCTTCCACAACTCGGCGATGAGATCGAGATAGTGGCCGTTGATCCATGAACGCAGGAATGCGGTTGGCACCGAGATGCGGACAATGCCCTTGGAGGATTCAGCGACCTTCATGCGCCCGAACCAGCTCGAATAGACCTCGGTTCCCAGACGCGCCTTCAGCTGGGCCTTGACCCGATCGAACTTCTGTTCAGCTTCATTGGAAGCCGCCATGTCGTTCCTTCCGATTAACGTTCCAGGAAATGGGAGGTCGCCCGTAAGCTCCCTTTCGATGCCGCCGCTCTGCATGATCGAGTTCCTTGTCTCTTGTACCTGTTTTCCGCCGGGATGCGCCTCCTGCATCCATGTTTCCGGCGACCGTGTCTTCGCTGCGACACCATCGCCACCGCCGGCTGATGAATCGCCTCGTTATCGGTCCGGCGCCGAAGTGCCGATCCGCCTTGGTCATGTCAGGGCAATAAAATGCCGTCCGGCGAAAAACGCCGGCGCACCGTCGACCTGCCATGTACAATTACGCCAGTCCCCTACCGTATCAAAAAGACAAACCAACCTTGTCCGCGGAGTTGAATCCGCGTTGTAAACTCTGCCAATTTGAGCTGGCCGGTTTCAGGCTGGTCAAGGGCCAAGGGCCCGTCCCTTCGATGGACAGACATTACCGAAATCGCTGTGGATAGGGCAAGGCCACCCCTAACGGATTTTTAAGGAATCTGACTAGCAAGGGACGGTTCGGACGCCATGCCGCAACAGTTGATTTTGACAAAGCCATTGTGATTCAAACCCTTTTCCGGCGAATATGAAAAAGGCCACACAACGCGAAATTTTCTGAAATAATTCACTTGACAGCCAATTGTCGCCTATCGACCGCAGCCGATGTGAACAAGCTGTGGATCACCATCTGTAAACTGCTGAAAAGAAACGGTAATCTGTGACGCTCGGAAATTTTCGCATTGGCGGTTTCGAAGGCTGCGAATATCAGCGGGCATGTATATGCCGGCAAAGCATTTCGAACTTTGAAATGCACGCGGAGCGCCGTTTTGCGGGCTTTCTTTTAAGTACTTGCCGGCAAACGAAAAAACCCGGCGCGATCGGCCGGGTTTGAAGAAGCGCAGTTCAGGAAAAGGTATATTAGGCCGACAGCACCTTGACCCGTTGGGCCAGCCGCGACACCTTGCGCGATGCAGTGTTCTTGTGCACCACGCCCTTGGTCGCGGCCCGCATCAATTCCGGCTCGGCCACCTTGAAGGCAGCCTGTGCGGCCGCCTTGTCGCCAGCCGCGAGCGCCTCTTCGACCTGGCGGATGTAGGTCCGGACGCGGGAGCGACGGTTCTTGTTGATCGCTGCGCGACGGGCGATCTTGCGCGTTGCCTTTTTGGCCGAGGAGGTATTGGCCATGGTGCCTCTCTTCTGATCTGGTGGGCGCTTGCGGGATACCGCGGGGCGCAAAAAACAAACGGGCAGCCACAGGGCCGCCTCGGTTGGTGCGGCTTATAGTTCAGCTTTTCCGGCGCGTCAACGCTGCGGCGCTTTCTTTTTGGCCGGTGCCTTCGTCATCTCATCGGTTCGTGAAATTCGGCTTCCGCTTGCCGGTGAAGGCCGCCATGCCTTCCTTCTGGTCGTCCAGCGCAAACAGCGAATGAAACAGCCGGCGCTCGAACCGCAGGCCCTCGGTGAGCGTCGTCTCATAGGCGCGGTTGACGGCCTCCTTCGCCATCATCACCGATGGCAAGGAAAAACCGGCGATCTTGGCCGCTGCCTTAAGCGCTTCCTCGATCAACTCGCCGGCTGGCACGACGCGCGAGACCAGGCCGGAACGCTCGGCCTCGGCTGCGTCCATCATTCGCCCCGTCAGGCACATATCCATCGCCTTCGACTTGCCGACGAAGCGGGTCAGGCGCTGCGATCCGCCCATGCCGGGCATGACACCCAGCGTGATCTCGGGTTGGCCAAACTTGGCGGTATCGGCGGCGATGATGAAATCGCACATCATCGCCAGTTCGCAGCCGCCGCCCAGAGCGTAGCCCGCCACCGCCGCGATGATCGGCTTTCGTGCCCGCGTAAATTCTTCCCAGCCGACGAAGAAATCCTGCAGATAGGCATCCACATAGGAGATCGACTGCATTTCCTTGATATCGGCACCTGCGGCGAAAGCCTTTTCCGAACCAGTGATGACCATAGCGCCGATGTCGGCATTTGCGCCCATGCTGTTCACCGACGCAACCAGTTCCGCCAGCACTTGTGAATTCAGCGCATTGAGCGCTTGCGGCCGGTTCAGCGTAATCAGCCCGACCTTGCCGCGGGTCTCGACGATGATGGTTTCATAGCCCATGCTTGCTCCTCCTCGCTTGTGTTTCAAGCCTGACAGGTCCGGCAGTGGAACGTTGAGCGACCGCTTTGCACGATACGCTCGATGTGTCCGCCACAACCAGGCTTGGAGCAGGCCTCGCCCTCGCGATCATAAACCGCGAAGGAATGCTGGAAGTAGCCCAGCGATCCATCGGTCTGCATATAATCGCGCAACGACGAGCCGCCGGCGGCGATCGCGTCGGCGACGACCGAGCGGATTGCTTCGGCCAGGCGTTCGCTCTGTTCTCTGGCTTTCTTGCCGGCTCTCGCGAGCGTGCCCGCTTTGCGCAGCGGTGACAGGCCGGCCCGCCAAAGCGCTTCCGAGACGTAGATATTGCCTAGCCCGGCGATCAGCCGTTGGTCGAGAAGTGCCGCCTTCAGCGGTGACTTGCGACCTTTCAGCAGCGAAGCGAGCAGAGCGCCGTCCAGTGCATTGCCTGTAGGCTCGACACCTAATCCCGCCAGCATCGGATGCATGTCTGGCTCGTCTTCCGAAAACAGCATGAACCCGAAGCGGCGCGGGTCGTTGAAGATCACGCGAGAGCGGACGCCGGCAGGTGATGTGATGTCGAAGACGACGTGATCGTGAGCGGTGTTTTTCGAACGTTCATAGTGGAACGCGCCGGGTGTTGCACTCTCGTCGGCCGTTTCGACGCGAAACGAACCCGACATGCCGAGATGGCAGATCAGCACCGGGCCGTTGTCCAGGTGCATCGTCAGATATTTGGCGCGGCGGCCGAGCGCTGCAATCGTCTTGCCGGTCAGCCGCTCCGAAAATCTCTCGGGGAATGGAAACCGCAAATCGGGCCGGCGTGCCTCGACACCGACGATGCGGGCACCTTCAAGGACCGGCTGCAGACCGCGCCTGACTGTCTCGACCTCCGGCAGCTCAGGCATGGCCGCTTATCGTGGCATGGAAGGAGGTGCCGTATGGGCCGGGCGCCAGCCCGAGATGTTCGGCCACGGTTTCGCCGATGTCGGCAAATGTCGTCCTCAGTCCAATGTCCGCGCCTTTGAAACCCGGCCGTGTGCCGATAACCGGAATACGCTCGCGTGTGTGGTCGGTGCCGCGCCACGTCGGATCGTTGCCGTGATCGGCGGTCAAAATGAGCAGATCGCCTGGCCTCAGCCGCGCGAATGCCTCCGGCAGGCGCCGGTCGAAAGCTTCGAGTGCGGCGGCATACCCCGCGACGTCGCGCCGATGTCCGAACTCGGTATCAAAGTCGACAAAGTTCGCGAAGACGAAGTCGCCGTCGCGGGCATCTTCCATGGCGCCAAGCGCTTTGTCGAACATCGCCATGTTGCCGGCAGCCTTGCGGACTTCCGAGATCCCCCGATGGGCGAAGATGTCGCCGATCTTGCCGATTGCGATAACCCGGCTGCCGCGCGCCGTCAGCCGGTCGAGCAGCGTCGGTTCCGGCGGCGGTACGGCATAGTCGCGACGATTATGCGTTCGCGCGAACGTGGCGGCGGTTTCACCGATAAACGGTCGTGCGATGACGCGCCCGATATTCAGCGGATCGACCAGCCCGCGCACTATCTTGCAGAAGTCGTAAAGCCGTTCCAGGCCGAAATGAACCTCATGCGCGGCGATCTGCAGGACGGAGTCGACCGAGGTGTAGCAAATCGGCTTGCCGGTGCGGATATGGTCTTCGCCGAACCGTTCGATGATCTCGGTGCCGGGGGCATGACAATTGCCGAGAATGCCGGGCACCTTCCCTTCACGCACCATTGCTTCGGTCAACTCGGCTGGAAAGGCGGGAATCGTGTCGGGGAAGTAACCCCAGTCGAAACGGACCGGCAGGCCGGCTATTTCCCAATGGCCCGATGGCGTGTCCTTGCCGCTCGAAACCTCCTGTGCCGCGCCGTGAAAGGCGGCGGCAAACTCGACGCTGCCGCCATTCTCGAACCTGAAACCCGTCGCCGTTGCCGCGGCATGGCCGAGGCCGAGCGATAGCATGTTTGGTACAAGAAGCGGTCCGCCACGCAGGCCTCCGCGATCGGCGCGGCCTTCCGCGCAGGCCTGCGCGATGTGTGCGAACGTGTTGGAGCCAGTGTCGCCATAGCGTTCGGCGTCGGCCGCGCCGCCGATGCCGAAGGAGTCAAGGACAAAAAGGGAGGCGCGTGCCATCAAAGGTTCATCATTGCCTGGGTGTTGACTCAGACATAGGGTTCCGCGCTGCCGTTGGCAATTCGGAAACCCGAACGGCACGGCTTGGCGTGCTGGTCCGGGAGAAACGAATCGCGGCATGGTCGATCTGCCGATCGAAATGCGCGGCATGGAGCTCGCATGAGGCCTGCCCTGAAAGCATTCGCTGCCGTACTGGCCTTGCTGCTGGATGCATCTTGCGTGAACCTGGCGCGTGCCGATTGGCGCGATGATATCGGAACGTTCCGTATCGGTATCGTCGCCGAGCCTGGCGCCGGCAACACCGTTCCAGGTCTGGCGCTGCTGACCGACGCCTATACCAAAGCGCTCGGCATGAAGGTGGAGTTTGTCGTTGCCCGCGACTATACGTCGTTGATCGAGGCGCAGGCCAATGCGCGGATCGAATATGCAATCTATTCGGCAACCGCCTACGCCGCCGCCTCCGAACGGTGCGGATGTGTCGAACCGCTCGCGGCGCCGCTCGATTCCGGCGGCGCCATCGGCATCCGCTCCGTACTGCTGACGCGCGACGGGAGGGTTCCCGATCTGATGGCCATGGCAGTCCATCGGGTCGTCATGGCGCCTTTCGACAGCGTCGGTGGTGCTTTGTTGCCGCTTGCCGGGCTGGCTGCAGACGGGGTCAACGTGGCGGAAGATGCGCCGTTTTTGACCCACGCCAATTCGGCTGCCGCAGCTGAAGCAATGCTGGTCGAGGGCGCGGCCGATGCCATATTCGGCTGGATCCCGGCTGTGGCAGAGGGACGGCCAAATCCTCCTGGCGGCACGGTGGCGAGGCTCGAGGCCGCAGGGCTCTCGAAATCGTCGCTTCAGGTCGTATGGACCTCAGGCCTGCTGAGGTATGGTCCGCACGCCGTCCGCAGCGATCTGGACCCCGAAGCCAAGCGCCGGCTCACCGTCTTTCTCACCAATCTCAGATCAGCCGCGCCGGACATTTACGATCTTCTGGAGCCGAGACACTCCGGCGGGTTCGCCGTTGCCGGTCCGAGGGATTATGTGCTGGCTGCGGCCATCGTGCACCTGGTCTCGGCCCGCGGCCGCACGCAATAGCTACAGCCCGGTTAGCGGGCTTCAGGCGTCAGCAATCGCTGCACGGAATGGTCGGGCTCCTTCGCGGCCGTAGATAATAAGTTTCCGCCATCGATATCGAATTGAAGGCCGAGCTCAACCCGAACCGGCTTTGGCCATCCGCCGACCAGGTGATGATTGGCTTGTAGGCGAGATCGCTTTCGACCCGAATGAGGAAAGTGCCTTTGATCTTGAGCGCGCTCGGGACCGTTGTGGCGGAATCCTTGATGGCGTCGACGCTAGAGACACCATCGACTACTTTGCGCGACCACACGACCAAGACTTTCGGCGTCGTCTCGTCCGTGACCTGTATCGCCGTAATGATGATCTTCGGTTTCGAACGATTATAGGGCTGAAGCGTGGAACTGCCGATCGCGATGATGGCATCGAGATCGGCCGCCTTGATGGTCTGCTGCTGCGTGACAAGGTCCGCTACCATGCTGCCGATGCGGCTGACCTTCTTGCTGGTCTCGATGGCTTGCGAGGCTTCCATGGTCATAAAGTACATGATCAACAGGACAGGCACGATGAGGGCAAACTCGACAGCCGCAATACCGCGGCGGTCCGAGCAAAGCCGGACTGCTCTTGTACAAATCTCTGCGATGCCCAGCTGTGCCCCCGCACGAATCATGGCTTTGCCCTTTTCAAGCGACTAGGTGGTTCAGTTGTCGAACGGCTCGTTCTGCCAAGTGATCGAAGCGAAATGCAGCGTTTTGCCGTCCTTCAGATTGGCCATCGACTTGGCCATGAAGTCGGTCATCACCGGCCATTTGTAAAAAACCCGCAGCATGTTTCTCGACTCTGCCAGGCCTGGTGCGACGGTGAAGGTCTGTGTGCTCGTGCCCTTGGTCAACACGACGTCGCCATCCTGGATCTTGAAACCGGCCAGCGCCGCATCGGCGAAGGTCGGATATTCGCGCAAATCCACCAGCAATCCGGGACAGGTCTTGGCGACCATGATCTCCAACTTGGTGCAGATCATATCCCGCAGCTTGGTCCCGGACACATCGGCCGGTCTTAATTGGCCGGTACGCAGTTGGCGCGCGATGTCGTCTGTGGCGTTTGCCATCACTTCTTGTGCGGCAAATGAAATACAGCTCTCCAGGATGGCGAAGACAAGAAGCGCGAATGGAATTGCAAGCATGGCGAATTCGATCGCCGTGCTTCCGCGTCGGTCGCCCAAAAACCTTCCGGGAAAACCTGCTCGTCCTGCCTTGCTCATGTCCTCTACCCGCCGATTCCAGTTCTGCATCGGATCCCACCATTAGTCGGAACCGATTGAAGTCCGGTTGGAATGACCGTTAAATTCGGCGGAAAGGCCTTAACCAGGCAATAACCGAAGCGTTCCCGCAAAGGTGGAGAAGTCGGCTAGCTAATGCCCGGCGCTCATCTCGGCCTCAGAGGCCTTCTCGGCATCGCTCTTGTACGAGCTTTCGCAATATGGCGCGCAGGACATGGTCTGTACTTCGGCACGCCGATAGATGCGCACCGACGACGCTGCCTGGCGCACGACCGTTATTTGCTCATCGACGATCGGGTTGCCCTCCTGATCGAGGACGACAAGATTGGTGACGCCAAATCCCTTGCCGGTCAGTACGATCGTCGATGCGTCCTGCACGGAGGCGTCAGCGATCGCCGGATTGCCGACGACAATCGTATCGGCGGCGCGCGACAATTTGACGATCTTTGCCTGGTTCATCGTGACCTCGATGCCGGCGCCTGCCTTGGCTGGAACGGCGAAAGCCGCTGCGGCAAGAACCACGGCAATTGGAAATGACGATCTCGGCCCGGCCATTGAGGCGCTCCCCGGCAACAAACTGTTCAACAGAACATGAACGAGATTGGTGAACCAACCGTTAAGCGGCTGGAGTTCAGGATTAAGCCGGAACCGGCATTGGGCTAGCAGGCACGGCTCAAACCTCTTTGCCGAATTGCGCCTTTTGCGCCCTTTGTTAGCCTGTGGACCCAGTGGCCGGTATTTTAGTCCTGGGTTAACTACGCAATGTCATCGAAGCGGGAAAGGAATCGGTAAGCCTGTTTATTAAGCCGATCGAAACAGCTTCCGCTTACATTCGCAGCATCCGATCAGCCATCAAGAGAAGTTGACGGAAGTGCTGTAACAATTGGAGTAGGAGCTCGAATGTCTAACCTCATCGCACGTTTTGTGAAGGACGAATCCGGCGCGACCGCTATCGAATACGGTCTGATCGCCGCCCTCATCGCGCTCGCCATCATGGTTGGCGCCGGCTCGCTCGGCAACGCGCTGAACGCCAAGTTCGACAAGATCGCCAGCAAGGTCAACGGCGTCAATTAAGCTACGCGGCCAGTCACTTTTCAAGAACAGGGGCCGCTCCGTTGCGGCCCTTGTTGCATTATAGTAACAAAACACTTTGAAGTCTCATCAGTCGTTAATAGAATGTGCCTAGGTTAGGCCAGGTACAATTTGACCACAGGCGCGCGTCCATGCTTGAAGCCGTGATCTTCGTCGTCTTTCCGTTCTGCATGCTTTTTGCCGCGATCTCCGACATGCTGTCGATGACGATCGCCAATCGCGTGCCTGTGCTGCTTGTGGTTGTCTTCGCCTTGGTAGCGCCTTTGACCGGCATGGATTGGGCCACCTATGGCTGGCATTTCGCCGCCGCCGGCCTGGTTCTCGCGGTGACGTTCGGCCTGTTCGCGCTTGGCGGCATGGGCGGCGGCGACGCGAAGCTTCTGGCCGCCACTGCCATGTGGATGGGACTGAATGTCCATCTCATCGAATATCTCGTCGCCTCGACATTCATAGGCGGCTTGCTGACGCTTGCCATTCTCGCCTATCGAAAATCGCTGCTTGCCGCCGTCACAAGCCACAATCCGTTCCTGCGCCATTTCGCCGATGACGCGACCGGTGTTCCGTACGGCATTGCGCTTGGCATTGGCGGTCTGCTTACCTATCCGGACTCGCCGTTAATGGCCTGGGCTCTCGCCAGGCTGGCGGGCTGATTTGCGTTACTCCGTTTGCGCCGGGCCTGGCGAGTTGGCGACGTCTTTCCTTCGGGCCGCGCTTGGTCGCTCTAATTTATGTAAACGTTAAATTAATCACGATCGTAAGTATAACATTAACCTTGTTTTGACGATTGCCGCTGCAAAGTCCGGCTTGGCCAGGTGGTTTGCCAAGGGCGAGGTTCGGACAGATGCCAGCATCCCGATTGATTATTCTAGGCGTGGCGATAGCCGCGGCCGGAGGTGCAGGCTATGTCGCGAAGAACATGGTCGCGCCTCCGCCGCCTCCGGTTGTCGATTCCGGCCCCCAAGCGCCGGCGATCGCGCTGCAGGACGTGCTTGTCCTTTCCGGCGATGTTCCGATGGGCAGTCCGCTAGAGAACAACATTTCCTGGGAGTCATGGCCGTCCGCCGGCATCAACGCAAATTTCATCACCCGCGCCGCCGAGCCTGAAGCGCTGGATAAGCTGAAGGGCGGCGTCGCGCGCGTGGCGCTGTATGCCGGCGAGCCGTTGCGGCGCTCGAAGTTGATCGGTGAGGGGCAAAGCTTCATGTCGTCGATCCTGCCCTCCGGCATGCGGGCTGTCGCCACAAGCATCTCGGCCGACACTTCGGCCGGTGGCTTTATTCTTCCCAACGATTTCGTCGACGTCATCATGACCCGCAGAGCCGATACCGCCAATGGCGGTAGTCCGGGCTTCACGACCGAGACTATCCTCAAGAACATTCGCGTCCTGGCGATCGACCAGACCATTCAGGAGGATGAGGAAGGCAAGAAGACCAGGGTCGGCCAGACCGCCACCCTGGAACTGACGCCGCAGCAGTCCGAGATCATCACCGTCGCTCAGCAGATGGCGGATCGCCTGACATTGGCACTGCGCTCAATCAAGGACAGCCAGGACAAGAATGTGGGGGAGGCCGACTACCTGGTTTCCGGCAATGGTCGGCGCGGAACGGTGCGGTTGATCAAGTCGGGCGAAGTTTCCGAAGTGGGGGCGAGGAAATGAAGCTAAAAACCAAACTGCCGGTCACCTTGGCTGCGGCGATCGGCCTGTTTCTCCTTGGAACGAATGCGTATGGCACTCTCGATGCCCATGCGGCGAACAATGCCAGGGTCACAGCCTCGACGGCCACCCAGCGAGTGAAGCTCGGGCTCAACAAATCGGTGGTCATCGACCTGCCGAGCGATGCCTACGATATTCTCGTTGCCAACCCCGCGGTAGCCGATGCGGTGACCCGCACCGCCAGGCGCATCTATCTATTCGGAAAGGCGGTCGGCGAGACCAACATCTTCGTCTTTGGCCCGAATGGCGAACAGATCGTCAGCCTTGATCTGGCGGTCGAACGCGATGTTGCCGGGCTGGAGGACTATATCAAGCGCTTCATCCCGTCATCGGAGATCAAGGTCGAGCTGCTGAACGACAATGTCGTTCTGACCGGAACCGTTGACACTCCGCTGGACGCCAAGCGTGCGCAAGACCTGGCGGAGATCTTCGTCTCAGGCGGCGAAGCGACCACGGGTCAATATTCGCAGACCGCTGCCGGCGGCTCCGCCGATGCCGGCGTCGACATCAACAATCCGGACACCGAGCGCCGCGTCAGCAAGATCGTCAACCTGCTGCAGATTATCGGCGACGACCAGGTGACGCTCAAGGTGACGGTTGCCGAAGTCAGCCGCTCGGTGATGAAGCAGCTCGGCGTCAACATGATCGGCAGCGGCAGCAGCAACGGCATCAGCTGGAGCGCGTTAAGCGACAATTTCACCGGTTTAGGCAAGTCGCTGTCGAACTCGGGCCTCTCTATCAGCAGCTCGACGCTGCAGGCCTATATCAACGCCATGGAACAGTCCGGCGTCATGAAGACTCTCGCCGAGCCAACATTGACGGCCGTATCCGGCGAGAAGGCGACCTTCAAGGTCGGCGGTGAATATAACATGGTGACCGGCGTTTCCGAAGCCGTCTCCAACGATAACCAGACAGGTCTGAAAACCTATTCAGTCGAGAAGATCGAATATGGTATTGGCCTGGAATTTCAGCCGGTGGTGCTGTCTCCCGGCCGCATCAGCCTGAAAGTCAGGACGTCGGTCTCCGAGCCGACAACGGAAGGGTCAGTATCTTATTCCGAAGGCGTAAAAAGCCTTGGCATGAACGCCCTGTCGCTTCGCAAACGCTTGGCCGACACGACGGTGGAACTGCCTTCGGGCGGCTCGATGATGATTGCCGGGCTCGTCCGCGACGATGTCAGGCAAGCCGTCAACGGCTTGCCTGGCCTGACAAAGATTCCAGTGCTCGGCGCGCTCTTCCGCAGCAGGGATTTCGTTCGCAACGAGACCGAGCTCGTCATCATCATCACGCCCTATCTGGTGAAGCCGGTGGCGCGCAACGACCTTGCCAAGCCTGACGACAATTTCAACGCCGCCAGCGACGGAGCCGCCATGTTCCTTGGACGCGTCAACCGCGTCTACGGCACCATGCAGACCGACAAGCCCAACGGCCGTTATCACGGCGTTGTCGGCTTCATCTACAAGTAAGCGGGGAAGCGGACATGTCTCAGTCAGCATTGAAGACAAAGGCGATCACCGCGATGCGGTCGGTCCATTTGCGAATCTGGCGGCCTGCCGTTCCCATCATGGCGGTCGTGATGGCGGCATCACTGGCCGGCTGCGCCAATCGCGACAGCGTCACGGTCGGTGCCATACCGGACGACTATCGCACCACCCATCCGATCGTCATCGCCGAGAAGATCCAGAAGATCGACCTTCCGGTCGGCGCCGGCGACCGTGGCATGACCAGATTCCAGCGCGACACGCTCCTGGGCTTTCTGGACGGATACGACAGGAGCGCGGCTCCGGTGCTGACGATTGAGGTCCCGAGCGGCTCGGCTAACGAAATCGCAGCGGCCGCGGCCGGCCGCGATTTCGCCAGGCTTGCCATAGCCAGCGGCATCAGCCGGAAGCGGATCGCCGTGCGGTCCTATCAATCCGTTTCGGCCGAAGCGTCCGCCCCGGTCCGTGTCGCCTACGTCTCGGTGAAGGCTCAGACGGACAAATGCGGGCGCTGGCCGGAAGACCTTCTGGAGACTTCGGAAAACAAGCATTATGCCGATTTCGGCTGTTCGTACCAAAACAACCTTGCCGCCCAGATGGCCAATCCGGCCGATCTGATCGGGCCGCGCAAACAGACTCCCATCGACGCGGCAAATCGGAGCGCGGTGATCGACGTCTATCGCGACAGAGGAATTTCGGACGAACTCCTCGGCAATTCGGAAGTCGAATATTAACGAGTGTTGAGGCTCAACAGACCTAAGCCGCGCAAGTCACTGAAAGAGATGACAATGAGCAATCTTGCCTATGACACAGAGGTAGCAGGCGGCGAAACCTCGGAGCAGGATATTGCCGCGATGCAGGCGTTGCGGCCGATCCCGCGCATTTCGATCCAGGCGTTCTGCGAGACCGAAGGCGTAGCCAATCCGGTCGAGCGCGCTGGCGAGGATCGCCGTATGGCCAAGGCCCATCTGAAGGTGCATATGGGGGGCATCCCCACCGCTATCGAATTCTACCAGTCTGCGCCGACACCGAACCTGATCCTGCTTGAATCGCGCAGCGAGCCGAAGCTGTTGCTGGAACAACTCGCCCAGCTCTCCGAGCACTGCGATCCGACCTCCAAGGTGGTGGTTGTCGGCCATTACAACGATGTCGGCCTGTATCGCGAACTCATCCGATCGGGCATTTCCGAATATGTCATCGCCCCGGTATCGATGGCCGACATCGTCAGCGTGGTGTCCTCGATCTTCGTTGATCCGGAAGCTGAGCCGATCGGCCGCTCGATTGCCTTCATCGGCGCCAAGGGCGGCGTCGGCTCCTCGACAATAGCCCATAATGTGGCTTGGGCCATGTCGTCCCTTTTCAAGTCCGAAGTGGTTGTCGCCGATCTCGACCTCGCCTTCGGAACGGCCAACATCAATTTCGACCAGGACCCGGCGCAGGGCATTGCCGAGGCGGTCTTCTCGCCGGAACGCGTCGACGAGGTCTATCTCGACCGGCTGCTCGCCCAATGCGCCGAGCACCTGTCGCTGCTTGCGGCACCTTCGACCCTGGAGCGGGTCTACGATTTCGAGCCCGACGCCTTCACCCAGCTTATCGACATAGCCCAGCGTAGCGCGCCGCTCCTCGTGCTCGATGTTCCCCACGTCTGGGCCGGCTGGACCAAGAACACGCTGGTCAAGGCCGACGAGATCGTCATCACGGCGACGCCCGAACTGGCCAATCTGCGAAACACAAAGAACCTGGTCGACATGCTGAAGCGGCTTCGTCCAAACGATCCTGCGCCAAAGCTTGTGATCAACCAGGCCGGTGTGCCGAAACGTCCCGAGATTACGCCGTCCGATTTCTCCGAATCGCTCGGCCTTTCGCCGATGTCGGTCATCCCGTTCGAGCCGCTTTTGTTCGGAAATGCCGCCAACAACGGACGTATGCTCGGTGAGATGGATGCCAAGAGCCCCGTCGTCGCCACGATCAACGAGATTGCCCATGTGCTGACGGGGCGCAGCGAAATCAAGGTGAAGAAAAAGGCTGGCCTCGGCAACCTGCTCGGCAAGCTTTCGCGCAACAAGAAGTGATGCCGCAGCGGTGGAATTGGTAAGCAATCATGTTTGGTAAAAGAGGCAGCGACGACGGCAACCGGACCATCCCGGAATTCCGTCAGCCAGCACCCGCACCTGCCGCGCCGGCGGCCGCGAACCCTGTGGAAGCGGCGGTAGCTGCCAGGCCCGGGGCGCTGCCGCCATCCGGCGCGCCTGCAGGGCCGGCGGTTCGCCGTGCGGTCGAGCCGCCGCCATTGGCGCCGGAGCCGAAAAGGATTCAGCGTGAGCGCAGCGAGAGCTATTACGACACCAAAAGCCAGGTCTTCTCCGCACTCATCGACACGATCGATCTGTCGCAGCTCGCCAAGCTCGATCCCGAAAGCGCGCGCGAGGAAATCCGCGACATCGTCAACGACATCATCGCGATCAAGAACTTCGCGATGTCCATCGCCGAGCAGGAAGAGCTTCTCGAGGATATCTGCAACGACGTCTTGGGCTACGGGCCGCTGGAGCCACTGCTTGCCCGCGACGATATTGCCGACATCATGGTCAATGGCTCCAAGAACGTCTACATCGAGGTCAACGGCAAGGTCGAGCAGACCGGCATCCGTTTCCGCGACAACCAGCAGCTCCTCAACATCTGCCAGCGTATCGTCAGCCAGGTTGGCCGCCGCGTCGATGAATCAAGCCCAATCTGCGATGCGCGTCTTCCTGATGGCTCCCGTGTCAACGTCATCGCACCGCCCTTGGCCATCGACGGCACCGCCCTTACCATCCGCAAGTTCAAGAAGGACAAGCTGACGCTCGACCAGCTGGTCAAGTTCGGCTCGATTTCGCCGCAAGGCGCCGAGATTCTCAAGATCATCGGCCGCGTCCGTTGCAACATTGTCATTTCGGGCGGTACCGGCTCCGGCAAGACGACGCTGCTCAATTGCCTGACCAACTATATCGACCGCGAGGAACGCGTCATTACGTGCGAGGACTCGGCTGAGCTGCAATTGCAGCAGCCACATGTGGTGCGTCTCGAAACACGTCCGCCCAACCTTGAAGGTGAGGGCGAAGTGACCATGCGCGACCTGGTCAAGAACTGTCTGCGCATGCGGCCCGAGCGCATCATCGTCGGCGAGGTGCGTGGACCCGAAGTGTTCGACCTATTGCAGGCGATGAACACCGGCCATGACGGCTCGATGGGAACGATCCACTCGAATAGCCCGCGCGAATGCCTCAACCGTATAGAGTCAATGATCGCCATGGGCGGCTACACGCTGCCGCAAAAAACCGTACGCGAAATTGTCGTCGGCTCCGTCGACGTGATCATACAGGCTGCACGCCTGCGCGACGGATCGCGGCGCATCACCCACATCACCGAGGTGATCGGCATGGAAGGCGACGTCATCATCACCCAGGACATCGTTCTCTATAACATCAAGGGCGAGGATGCGAACGGCAGGTTGCTGGGCGAGCACGTGTCGACCGGCATCGGCCGTCCGCATTTCTGGGAGCGCGCCCGCTACTATGGCGAGGAGCAGCGCCTAGCCGTTGCACTCGAGGCGATGGAGAAACGCGCTGACTGATCCGTCTGGAAGCGTGGGGGCCAGGGTCGATGTTCGGGATTGACAGCACCGTATTGGCATTCGTCGTGCTCGCCGGCTTCAGCGCCGGCGCAGTGGCCTATGCTTTCCTGTTCAATCGGATCAGCACCGAGAAGCAGGTCGGCAAGCGGCTTGAATCGATCAAGACCGCCGAGACGGATCGTTCCGTCGTCAAGGCTTCGCGCGATCGCGTGGCGGAAGCGGCCAAGCGTCGCAAATCCGTCCAGGATTCGCTGAAGGATCTCGACCAAAAGCAAAAGTCCAACCAGAGCCTGGTCAAGAAACCACCGCTGAAGATCCAAATCCGCCAGGCCGGCATGAAGGTCTCGATTGAGCGCTTCTATGTCTATTCGGCGGTCTGCGGCGTCGTCTTGACGGCTTTGGTCTATTTCATCGGCGCACCGCTGCTGGTCTTGCCGGCTGCGCTGCTGGTCGGTGTCTTGGGTCTGCCGCGCTGGTTCGTCTCGTTTCGCCGCGCACGCCGCGTCAAGGCGTTTCTCAACGAATTTCCGAACGCGCTCGACATCATCGTGCGTGCAGTAAAATCCGGCCTGCCGCTGAACGACGCCGTGCGCCTGATCGCCAATGAATCCCCCGAGCCGGTCAAGACCGAGTTCCGCCGCATCGTCGATTCGCAGCAAATGGGTTTGTCGATCCCCGACGCGGCCATGCGCATGCCCGAAACGATGCCGTGCACCGAGGCGAGCTTCTTCGGCATCGTCATCCAGATCCAGTCTCAGGCCGGCGGCAATCTTTCCGAAGCGCTGGGCAATCTTTCGCGCGTGCTTCGCGACCGCAAGAAAATGAAGGCCAAGGTCCAGGCGTTGTCTATGGAAGCCAAGGCATCCGCCGTGATCATCGGCGCGCTGCCTTTCGTCGTTGCCTTTCTCGTCTATCTGACGAGCCCGAACTACATCATGCCCCTCTTTACCACCAGCACCGGCCATCTGATCCTCGGTTGTTCCGGCGTCTGGATGTCGATGGGTATCCTGGTAATGCGCAAGATGATGAACTTCGAAGTCTAGGATTCGCGCGTATGACCGATCACGTCATCAGAACTCTCACCGACCCGTCCCTGCTGATCGCACTGCTGGTCGGCATCGCGGTGTTTGCGACGGTCTTCACGCTGCTGCCCGCCTTTGGCGGGAACCAGCTCAAGGCGCGCATGAAATCCGTTGCGCTGGAGCGCGATGAGCTGCGCGCCAAACAGCGCGCGCGGCTGGCAGTCGAAGCCGACCGCCGCCGCAAGGGCCTGCGCGAAGAGCAGTCGGTCGGCATGCGCAATATTGTCGATCGCCTGGATCTCAGGCGTGCGCTGGCGGACGAAGGTACCTTGCAGAAATTGAAAGTGGCGGGTTTTCGCGGCCAAAATCCGCTGACGCGCTTCCTTTTTTTCCGCCTCGTCCTGCCCTTCATCGGCTTTGCATTGGCGGCCATATATCTGTTCGTGCTTGGAGGACTGCCCGAGCAGCCGCTTTTCGTGAAGCTGTTCGTCTGCATCGTGGTTGCCTATGCGGGGTTCTACGCGCCGGTGCTCTACGTCAACAACCGTGCGACCAAGCGCAAGCAGTCGATTCAGATGGCGTGGCCGGACGCGCTCGACCTGTTGCTGATATGCGTCGAGTCCGGCATGTCGGTGGAAGCAGCGCTTCGCAAGGTCGCCGATGAGATCGGCGCGCAATCGGTGGCATTGGCGGAAGAATTCATCCTGACCAATGCCGAACTTTCCTATCTGCAGGAGCGCAAGCAGGCGTACGAGAACCTTGCAAGCCGCACTGGCCTCGAATCCGTCAGGTCGGTGTCCCAGGCGTTGGTTCAGGCCGAGCGCTACGGTACGCCCGTGGCGCATGCGCTGCGCGTGCTTGCCGCTGAGAGCCGCGACATGCGCATGAATGCCGCCGAGAAGAAGGCGGCCGCGCTGCCGCCGAAGCTTACCGTGCCGATGATCCTGTTCTTCCTGCCGGTGCTGTTCGCCATCATTCTGGGTCCCGCCGGCATCCAGGTGAGTCAGCGCGGCATCTTTGGCGACCAGCCGAAATCGAGCAGCCAGTAGCCCAAGCGGCGTCGCCACAAACGCTGCTACGATTCAAAGCCGCGCTGCCGGTGTCGCGCGGCTCCTTGCGTTTGACATGTTGCGGAATTCTCGCGCCGGTTCGGCGCTCGAAGCGGTCAGTTGGTGGCAGGCTTTGCCTTGTCCTGCTCCTTGAGCTGGCTCCAGGCATTCTGCTGCGCCAGCATCTGGCGAAGGTAAGCGACGTTGGCCTGCGCCTGTTCCGGCGACAGCTCTTGTGAGGCGATCTTCTCGGCCTCGTCGAAACGTCCTTGCAGACCGACGACCAGCGCTAGGTTCTGGCGGACGCGACTGTCGGCATTCGGCTGCTGGGCGGCCGAGCGCATATAGGTTTCGGCCGTGCGCAAATCGCCTTCCAGCACGTACGACATGCCGAGATTGGAAAGGATCGACGGTTCGTTCGGCTTGAGGTCCAGCGCCTTGCGATAGTCTTGACGCGCCTCGTCCTTTTGGCCGAGCTGGTCGAGAATGGCAGCTTCCGCCGATACAAGTTTCCAGTCAGGATATTCGGGCGTCTGTGCGCGGCGCACGGCATCGAGAGCTGGCTCGAACTGTCCGTTGGCGGCAAGCGCCTTGCCATAGGCGGCGAGCACGTCGCGGTCCTTCGGCAAGGCAATCGCCAGCTTGCGCATCACCGCAAGCGACTGGTCGGCGTCACCGTCCATCTGCAGCGCCGCGGCATAGTTTGTCGCGATCCGCTTGTCGTTGGGGCTTTTCGAGTAGGACTGCCCGAGCGCCATCGTGGCGTTGTGCAGTTCGCCCGCCGACATTGTTTCCAGCGGCTTGCCGCTTGGGCGAGAAATCGAGCCAGTCGTCAATTTGCTGGTTCCGCAGCCAGCGACGCTTGCGGCAAGCACCATCATCAACGCCGTGGTGATCAGCCTATTTGCGCTGGCGTTCATCCTGCGGTCGGTCGGCATCGGCACCAGGGCTCCGTTCATGCGCGTGACCATTTGCGTGGTCATCTTCCCTCCCGCAGAAATATTCTGTTAACCCTAACGGAGAGTTAAGAAATGCCGACTCAGAAGCCGGAGACCAGCGAATGCCTGTTGAACTCGTCGAGAAAAAATTGAGCAATGCGCTGCCGGTCCGTTTGGTGGCGAAGGATGCGCAGGCGGCGGCGGGCCTTGAGCCATCCTCAGTCGCCTGGGCCAAGGCCAACGGCTTTTCTGGCGAGGCCGGCAGGACGCTGGTTGTGCCTGGCGACAACGGCGCGATTGCCGGAGCCCTGTTCGGCACCGGCGACGACGAGGGTGCAATGGCCGTCGGGGCACTGGCGAGAGCCTTGCCCGAAGGCGAGTGGCGTCTTGCGTCCGCACCGGCCAAGCCGGAGCTTACGGCACTCGCGCTGGCACTCGGC
This sequence comes from Mesorhizobium sp. M0563, assembly GCF_040321065.1. Taxonomy (NCBI): domain Bacteria; kingdom Pseudomonadati; phylum Pseudomonadota; class Alphaproteobacteria; order Hyphomicrobiales; family Phyllobacteriaceae; genus Mesorhizobium; species Mesorhizobium sp. M0563. Next base: position 19,727 of record NZ_JAMYQV010000008.1, on the reverse strand, counting down.
GGCTATGTCTTCACCCGCTATGGCAAGAAGCCCGGCAGGACGCTTCGCTTCGCGCTGCCGTCCGGCGCCGACGCCGCTCGCGTCAGACGCATCGCCGATGGCGTTTTCCTGGCACGCGACCTGGTCAACACGCCGACCAGCGATATGGGTCCCGGCCAGCTGGAGAATGCCGCCCGGACCTTGGCCGCGACGCACAAGGCTGAAATATCGGTGACCAAGGGCGACGATCTTCTCGCCGCCAACTTTCCGATGATTCATGCCGTCGGTCGCGCTTCGGCCGACGCGCCGCGCCTGATCGACATGATTTGGGGGCCGAAGAATGCCCCCAAGATAACGCTGGTCGGCAAGGGCGTCTGCTTCGACACAGGCGGCCTCGACATCAAGCCGTCCTCGGGCATGCTTTTGATGAAGAAGGACATGGGCGGCGCTGCCAACGTGCTGGGCCTCGCTTCCATGATCATGGCCGCCGGGCTGAAGGTCCGGCTGCGCGTGCTCATCCCCGCTGTCGAGAATTCGATAGCCGGCAACGCCTTCCGTCCAGGCGATGTGCTGGTGAGCCGCAAAGGCATCACCGTCGAAATCGGCAACACCGACGCTGAAGGGCGGCTGGTCCTCGCCGACGCCTTAGCCTTGGCCGACGCCGAGGAGCCGCAGATGCTGGTCGATATGGCAACACTGACAGGCGCTGCCCGTGTTGCGCTCGGCCCCGACCTGCCGCCCTTCTACACCGGTGACGAGGCGCTTGCATCCGAGCTGGCGGACGCCTCCATTGCGGTCGAGGATCCGCTATGGCGCATGCCGTTGTGGAAGCCCTATGACGCCAAGCTGGCGTCGAAAATTGCCGATATCAACAACGTCACGTCGGATGGTCTCGCCGGCTCGATCACCGCGGCGCTATTCCTGAAGCGCTTCGTCCAAAAGACCGCCAGCTGGGCGCATTTCGACATCTTCGCCTGGAACCCGTCGGACCGCCCGCACGGCCTTGCCGGCGGCGAGGCGCAAGGCATCCGGGCGCTGGAGCGTGTCATTTCGAACCGCTTCGGCGGATGATGTCTCGGCATAGCCGACGAAGGTGTTGACTGAAACGGAACCGAAACAATTTTCCGTCATGCTGGACGGATGTCGATTATCATGCGTCCAAGTCAGGCCTTGCGACTGTGGCAGCAGGTGGTGCTGTCGCAGGTGCGCGACGACGCACCCGATCTCACCATGCGCCAGACGGCGATCCTGTTCACCATCTATCTCGATCCGCCGCCGCACACGGTGCGCGGTCTGGCTGCCCGCCTCAATGTCACCAAGCCGGTGATCACCCGTGCGCTCGACACGATGGGGGCGCTGAAGTTGGTGTCGCGCCACCGCGACGAGCTCGACAAGCGCAACGTGCTGGTCAGGCGCACAGTCGAAGGTGCGCTCTTTGTCGAACGCTTCGGCGATGTTATCATTGCCAGAGCCCAAGAGCTGCCGATTTGACCAAATTGTCCATTTGAACGAGTTGCCGATTTGACCGCCAGGGATGCCCGCCTCCATGCCTTCCGCTCCGATCTCGCCGATGCCAGGCTGAGAGGCGAGGTCGCCGCCGACCGGTTCGTCGCCGGCCGGCCGGCTCGCATCACCGCTTCCGTGGCCGACATCCGCAAGGCGCCACGGCCGAATGCCGGTGTCAACACACAGCTTCTGTTCGGCGATGACATTCTCGTCTTCGAGGACGCAGAAGGCTGGGCCTGGATCCAGGGCGAATGCGACGGCTATGTCGGCTATGTCGCCGACACGGCGTTGGGCGCTCGGGACCATGCGCCGACCCATATCGTTTCGGTGCCGCGCACCTTTCTCTATCCAGGACCCGACTTGCGCTTTCCGGTGAGCGGGCAATTGTCGATGGGATCATTGGTGACGGTGACGGGCTCAGCCGAAACACGCGGCACGCATTATGCGCTGTTGCCGTCCGGTCAAGCGGTCATCTCGGGTCATCTCAGGCCTGTCGCCGAGGCGGCCGCCGACTACGTTGCTGTTGCCGAGAGCTTTCTCGGCACGCCTTATTTGTGGGGCGGCGCCTCGGGCTTCGGCATCGACTGTTCCGGTCTCGTGCAATTGGCGATGCGCATGGCCGGCAGGCAGGTGCTGCGCGATTCCGACATGCAGGCGGCAACCATCGGCGAGCCGCTCGTTCCGGGGCCGGACTTTTCCGGGCTTCAGCGCGGCGACCTGGTGTTCTGGAAAGGCCACGTCGCTATCATGACCGACGCCGAGACGATAATCCACGCCAATGGCCACACCATGCTGGTATCGCGTGAAGGACTGAGCGAAGCGATCGCCCGTATCGGCTATCTCTATGGCGGTCCGACGGGGTTTCGCCGGCCGTAACGCGAATCGATCACCTTTTGTTCTGATTCTGCTTGGCGATCGCGCGCCGCCGCGCTACCTCTGACGCGTGACAGAGCAGCCGCGCCTTGCCGAACAGAAAGCCGCCGTCGTCCTGCCCGAGCCATTCGTCAAATGGTTTGCGGAAAAAGGCTGGTCGCCGCGCGCCCATCAGATCGAATTGCTGGCCAAGGCTCAGGGCGGGCAGTCGGTATTGCTGATCGCCCCGACCGGCGCCGGCAAGACGCTGGCCGGGTTCTTGCCATCGCTGACCGAACTGGCCGGCCGGCCAAGGAGAAGGCCAGGGCAGGCGCATCGCGGCATCCACACGCTGTACATCTCGCCGTTGAAGGCGCTGGCCGTCGACATCGAGCGCAATCTCGGCAAACCCGTCGAAGAGATCGGGCTGCCGGTTACTGTCGAGACGCGCACCGGCGATACGCCCGCACACAAGCGCCAGCGGCAGAAGCTGGCGCCGCCCGACATTCTGCTGACCACGCCCGAGCAATTGGCGTTGCTGATTGCCGCGCCCGACGCCAGGCGCTTCTTCGAGGACCTGCGCTATGTCGTACTCGACGAACTGCATTCGCTGGTGACCTCGAAGCGTGGGCACCTCCTGTCGCTTGGCCTGGCCCGGCTGCGCTCGTTTGTGCCCGCCCTGCAGATGATCGGCCTGTCGGCGACGGTCGCCGAGCCCGACGAATTGCGGCGCTGGCTGGTCAGCCAGAATCCACCGGGGCCGATGGCCGAACTGATCGTTGTCATTGGCGGCGCCAAGCCCGAGATCTCCATTCTCGATTCGGAGGAGCGCGTGCCGTGGGCGGGACATTCGGCCCGCTACGCAACGCCGGAGATCTACAACGAGATCAAGCGCCACAAGACAACCCTGCTGTTCGTCAACACGCGCAGCCAGGCGGAGCTGCTGTTCCAGGAGTTGTGGCGGGTCAACGAGGACACCTTGCCGATCGCGCTACACCATGGCTCGCTCGACGTCGCCCAGCGCCGGCGCGTCGAGAAAGCGATGGGCGAGAACGCCTTGCGTGCCATCGTCGCCACCTCGACGCTCGACCTCGGCATCGACTGGGGCGACGTCGACCTGGTCGTCCATGTCGGCGCGCCGAAAGGTGCCAGCCGGCTGGCACAGCGCATCGGTCGGGCCAACCACCGTATGGACGAGCCGTCGAAGGCGATCCTGATCCCGGCCAATCGCTTCGAGGTGCTGGAATGCAGGGCGGCGCTCGACGCCAATTATCTGGGCGCCCAGGATACGCCGCCGCTGGTCAATGGCGGGCTCGACGTGCTGGCGCAGCACGTGCTGGGCTGCGCCTGCGGTGCGCCGTTCCAGGCCGATGCGCTGTTCGAGGAAGTGCGAACGGCAGCACCCTATGCCGATCTCGACCGGCCGACATTCGATCGCGTCATCGATTTCGTCGCCACCGGCGGCTATGCGCTGAAGAACTACGAACGCTACGCCCGTATTCGTCTCAACAAGGACGGGCTGTGGCGGGTGTCCAATCCTCGCGTCGCTCAGCAATACCGGCTGAATGTCGGCACCATCATTGAAGTGCCGGCGCTCAACGTGCGCTACGTCCAGGCCGGCAGCAGAGGCGCGGCTTCGCGTGGCGGTCGGGTTCTTGGCAAGATCGAGGAGGCGTTCCTCGAAACGCTGACGCACGGCGACACCTTCATGTTCGCCGGCAAGGTGCTGCGCTTCGAGGGCATCCGCGAGAGTGAGTGCTTCGTCTCGAACGCGCCGGGCAGCGACGCCAAGGTGCCGTACTATGGCGGCGGCAAATTCCCACTTTCGACGTACCTAGCCGAACAGGTGCGCGCCATGCTGGACGATCCGCAGCGCTGGAAGAAGCTGCCGGAGCAGGTCGCCGACTGGCTACGTTTCCAGGCCGACAAGTCGGTGCTGCCGAAACGCGACGATCTGCTGATCGAGACCTTTCCGCGCGGCAACCGCTACTACCTGGTGGCCTATCCGTTCGAGGGCAGGCTGGCGCACCAGACGCTGGGCATGCTGCTGACCCGCCGCCTCGACAGGGCGGGAGCCAGGCCGCTCGGCTTCGTCGCCACCGATTATGCGCTTGCCATATGGTCGCTGGCCGATATGGGTCACATGTTCAGGGCGAAGAAACCGTCGCTGGCTGCGCTCTTCGATCAAGATATGCTGGGCGACGACCTCGAAGCCTGGCTCGCCGGCAGCTGGCTGTTGAAGCGCACCTTTCGCAATTGCGCGCTGATCTCGGGATTGATCGAGAAACGCCACCCGGGCCAGGAGAAGAGCGGCCGCCAGGTGACCGTGTCGACCGACCTCATCTACGACGTGCTGCGCAGCCATGAGCCCGACCACATCCTTTTGCAGGCGACGCGGGCCGATGCCGCGACCGGTCTGCTGGATGTCAGCAGACTTGCCGAGATGCTCTCGCGCGTCCAGGGTCGAATCATGCATAAGAATCTCGAGCAGATATCGCCGCTCGCCGTGCCGATCATGCTTGAGATCGGCAAGATGCCGGTGCACGGCGAGGCCGATGAGACGCTGCTGATGGATGCAGCCACGCTGGTCGAGGAGGCCATGGGGACGAAATGACTGTGGCGCTGGCAATGGCTGCGACTCTGGCGGATACGGGCGCCGTCCGTATCGCTGGCGAACGCGCGATCTGCGACCGCCGCGGCGTGCTCTATTTTCCCGAATTCCGGCTTCTGGCCGTATCCGACCTGCATCTGGAAAAAGGCTCCTCACTGGCCAGGCGCGGCACGCTGGTTCCGCCTTACGATACCGGCGCCACGCTGCTCCGGCTGCAGACGGTGATTGCCGATTATCAGCCTGCGATAGTCATCAGCCTGGGCGACAGTTTTCACGATGGCGGCGGCGCCGCGCGCATGCACGCAAGCTTTCGCGAAAGGCTGGAAGGGCTGATGGTTGGGCGCGACTGGTTCTGGGTCGCCGGCAATCATGACCCGGAAGCACCGGCCGACCTGCCGGGCGACACCGTGCGCGAGCTGGCCATCGGCTCTCTGCTCTTCCGGCACGAGCCTTCGGCGGTAAGGGTGGAGGGCGAGATATCAGGCCATCTGCATCCTTGCGCCCGCATCGTCCAGCAAGGCCGTTCGGTGCGGCGGCGCTGCTTTGCCGGCGATGGCGGCCGCATGATCATGCCGGCCTTCGGCGCCTACACCGGTTCGCTCAATCTCCTTGACCGCGCCTATGCCGGGCTGTTCCGCCGCGAAACGCTGATGGCCTATATGCTTGGCACTGAGCGCATCTTCGCGATTTCCCACTCGATGCTCAGGCCGGGCTGAGCTGCCCTATCGTCCGTAATAGAGGGTAACAGTGTGCTTGGCCTCGGCGAAGAACAGCCAGCGCTCCACCAGCATGCCGGCGAGTTGGGCGATTGCGGAGAGTATCGACGAAGCCGCCGCAAAGGGCCACGGCAAGGCAAACGCCGCAATCAGCAGCAAAGCGGGCAAGGCAAAGGCCAGAGCCTGGGTGATCAGCCGCAGCTTTGCGCTGTGCTTGCGTGCAATGCGAAAGCCCATTTCCTTGAGCAGATAGTTTTCCTCGGTATGCGGCCATTCCATCGACCGCACCGTGCCGCCGGAAAGCCCGGTTGCGGTGTTGGCATTGGTCGGGATCTCCAGCCTATCATTGTATCGCCAGGTCGCCAGCTTCAAACCCCAGCCAAGCGCGGTCAGCAACAGGGCAGCCGCCAGAAGCATATTCGAGCCTGCCGCAAATCCCTGCAGCAGGGCGTTGAGCAGTACGCTGCCGGTCATCGCCGAAAAGATCAGATAGCCGGGCAGGGTGAAGCGGCTGTGCCATTGGGCGATCGGCTTCAACGACGCGTAGATCATGCCGGTGGTGCAGACGGTTGCGACCGCGCCGATGGCAGCGAGCAGCCCGGCGACAGCCACCCAGCCGCTCGTACGGCCGAGGACCACCCAGCCAATACCGAACAGTCCCGCCGGCACGAAGGTGGCGACCGAGGCAACGCCTTCGCGCGACAGCCATGAGCTACGCCATTGCGAGAAGGCACGCCAGGCGCGTTCGGGCCGGCCGAGATGGCCGGCCGAGGACAGCAGGCCTGCCGAGATCAGGCCGAGCGACAGCCCCATGCCGGTGAGGCCAAGCCAGAAATCGGGCGGGATAAAGCCCTGTCCGGCCAACACGCCAAGCAGCGCGAGCAGGCCGTAACCGGCGCCCGTGGCGGTGGTGAAAAAGACGACGGAGAAGGCTGGATGCATGAAGGCGCGGGTCAGTTCGAAAGCATGCGGTCGACCCAGCCAAGGAAACCGCCTTCGGCTCGCATCGGCTGGAGCGCCTGTGCCGGCACCGATGCGGCGCGATTGGTGTGGGCGCGTGGCGGCAGATATTTGTTGGTCGGCCTGTAGCCCATCTCCGGCATCAGGTCGACACCGCCGCGCTCCGCCACCAGTTGCGAGATAGCCGATGCCGGATCGCCCAGATCGCCGAAATGCCGCGCGCTGGTCGGGCAGGCGGCAACGCAGGCCGGCACGCGGTCTTCCTCCGCCAGATTGTCGTTATAGATGCGGTCGACGCACAGCGTACATTTCTTCATCACGCCGACATCCGTGTCGAATTCGCGCGCGCCGTAGGGGCAGGCCCAGCTGCACAATTTACAGCCGATGCATTTGTCCTCGTCGACCAGCACGATGCCATCCGACGCCCGTTTGTAGGAGGCGCCGGTCGGGCAGACCGTGACGCACGCCGGTGTCTCGCAGTGCAGGCAGGAGCGCGGGAAATTGACCGTGCGCCCACCCATCTCGGTCATGTGCTCATAACTGTGCACGCGGTTGAACCAGACGCCGTCGACATTGCCGCCATAGGGGTCGATGTCGGTTAGCGGCGCCATATGGCCGCCGGTGTTCCATTCCTTGCAGGCGGTGACGCAGGCCTGGCAACCAACGCAGGTGTCGAGGTCGATGACCAGGCCGAGCTTTTTGTCGGTGTGGGCGGGAAGGCAAGTCATTCGGCAGCTTCTCTCTCCCGACGGAATTCGGCGCCGAAACTGAGCTTGTCGGGCGAGGGCTCGAAGTGTGGCGGCTGCCGGAACCGCTCGAATTGCGGCTCGGTGAAGCCAGCTTCCTCGGCCGCGCATTTGACGATGCGCACGCGCAGGTCGAACCATGCCGCCTGGCCGGTGACAGGATCGGAATTCGAATAGCGTTTGCCATTCGCATCGGCAGAGGTCTGGTCGCCGATGATGTGGTTGAGCAGGAAGCCGCGATTGGATTCGGCCGCGTCATCCTTGAGCCCCCAGCTGCCGCGCCGTTTGCCGATCGCGTTCCAGGTCCACACCGTATCGGCGTTGACGCCGTCGATCAGGCTGATCTGCCCCTTGACCTTGCCGTTGATGCTCTCGATCCACACCCAGTCGTCATCGACAAGCCCGAGGCTGGCGGCGGTCCGATTGTGCACGAACAGCCGGTTCTGGCTGGTGATCTGCCTTAGCCACGCATTCTGCGCGCCCCAGGAATGGTACATGTGCATCGGCCGCTGCGTCAGCGCGTGGAGCGGATAGGCTTGGCTATCGACTGCAGCCTCTTCGAAGGGCGCGTACCAGAACGGCAGCGGATCCATATAGGTCTCGATACGGCTGCGCTCCGCCTCCGGCGGCAGCACCCCGCCATGGCCGCGCGCCGCAAGGCGAAAGCGCTGCATCGGCTCGGAATAGAGTTGGAAGACGATCGGCTCGGCCTTCGGGATGAAGCCCATGCTCTCGGCGAATTCGAGATAGGAGCGGTTGGCCATCTTGTAGTAGCGCTGATCGGCGGCGAAATCCTGGTGCCAGAAGCCGCCATTATCGATGTAGCGCTGCAACTGGTCGGGATTGACGTCGCCCTTGCCGACCGAGGCCCCGTCCTTGCCGCGCCAGCCGGCGAGCGGACCGACACCTGGCGTGCGCTCGTGATTGACGATGTAGTCGGGATAGTCGCGGTATTTGGCGGAACCATCGTCGTCGACGAAGCCGGGCAGGCTGAGCCGCGCGCCGAGTTCGATCAGCACCGTCTGGAACGGCCTGACGTCGCGATCCGGCTCGACGACGGGATGGCGGATGGCGTCGCCCGGCCCGTCGGCGTGGCTGATCGGCCGATCGAGCAAACTGATACAGTCATGACGCTCGAGATAGGTCGTGTCCGGCAGCACCAGATCGGCAAAAGGTACGGTCTCGGAATAATAAGCGTCGGAATAGATGATGAACGGGATCGTGTACTCACCCGACGCATCAATATCGGTCAGCATGGCCATCGTCTCGACGGTATTCATCGACGAGTTCCAAGCCATGTTGGACATGTACATGAACAGAGTGTCGATCGTGTAGGGATCGCCGGCCCAGGCGTTACGGATAACCGTGTGCATGAGCCCGTGTGCGGCCAGCGGCGCATCCCAGGAGTAGGCCTTGTCGATACGGATCGGTTTGCCGCCTTCGTCGATCAGCAGGTCCCCCGGTCCGCAGACAAAACCGAGCGGCATGCCCTCGAGCGGCGTCATCGGCTTCACATTCTTGCCGGCTGGCTTCGGACCCGGCGGTGCAGACCGTGGATAAGGCGGTTTGAAGCGAAAGCCGCCCGGCACGTCCACCGTGCCGAGAAGCACCTGAAGCAGATGAATGGCGCGGCAAGAGTGAAAACCGTTCGAATGGGCCGAGATGCCGCGCATCGCATGCATCGACACCGGTCGGCCCTTGATGGTCTCGTGCCGGCGGCCGGCCCAGTCCGTCCACGCCACCGGCAATTCGATTTGCTGTTCGAAGGCGACATGAGCGAGTTCGGCGGCGATCCTGCGGATGGTATCGGCGGAGATGCCGCACCGGTCAGTGACCGCCTCGGGTGAATAGCTCTCATCCAGATAGCGGTCGGCGACGAGTTGGAAGACCGGCACGCAACGGCGGCCGTCGACGAGAAAGCTGCCGGTCAGTGCGGGCTTCGCGTCGGCGTCACTGGCATTGACTGGCATCTTTGCCACCCTGTCCCAAGCCAGCGGATTGCCGTCGCCGTCGCGCATGAACAGCCCATCATCGGCAGCACCAGGCTCTTGAATGACGAGAAGATGGGCGTTGGTGTAGCGCAAGAGGTAGTCGAGATCGACACGGCCGGCCTTAAGCAATTCGTGGACGAGCGCAAACACGAACAGGCCGTCGGTACCGGGCCGGATGCCGATCCAGTCGTCGGCAATCGCGTTGTAGCCGGTGCGGCAGGGATTGATCGAGACCACCTTGGCGCCGCGTGCCTTGAGCTTGCCGAGACCGATCTTGATCGGATTGGAATCATGATCCTCGGCAACCCCGAACAGCATGAAGTATTTGGTGTTGTCCCAGTCGGGCTCGCCGAACTCCCAGAACGAGCCGCCGATCGTGTAGAGGCCGCCGGCCGCCATATTGACCGAGCAGAAGCCGCCATGGGCGGCAAAGTTCGGTGTGCCGAACTGGCTCGCCCACCAGCCGGTCAGCGATTGCGACTGGTCGCGCCCGGTGAACAAGGCGAGTTTCTTCGGATCGGTTCGGCGGATATTCGAAAGCCGCTTCGTCGCGATCGACAAAGCTTCCTCCCACTCGATCTCGCGGAACTCACCCGAGCCGCGCGGGCCGGTGCGCAGCAGCGGCTTCTTCAGCCGAGCCGGGCTGTAGTGCTGCATGATGCCGGCGCTGCCCTTGCCGCACAGCACGCCACGGTTGACCGGATGGTCCTTGTTGCCGTTGATGTAGCGGACTTTGCCGTCCTTGATGTGGACGTCGATGCCGCAGCGGCAGGCGCACATATAGCAGGTGGTCTTGGCGATGCTGTCGGAGACATCAGGCGAAGTATCGACGCCGTCGCCTTCGGCGGGCGCGCGCGTATCGGCAAGCGGCCGTTGGGATGGTGCTGAGTTGGCGCCGCGCAGCGGTTTGTTGGTCATGATCCGGCGATGTTGTTGCGTTCCGCGGCCTTGGCTCTCGTCTTCGGGCCTGGGCCGCGCATGTAATGCTGTTCCGGCCGATAGCGTTCACCGACGAGCCGCCACCGCAGGCTGCGGGTCCAGTGCGTAAACACGGATTTGAACAGCCTAACCAATTTCTACCCTCGACTGTTCTGGCGCGACTTTTTTCCAATTTCGGGCTAAAATTTAGAACAAAGCAATCAATCTGTCTAACAACTTGCTCTTGTAATTCCAATCGGATTTGCTTCTTAATGCTGGCATGACTCTGGACCAATTGCGGATCTTCGTCGCCGTCGCCGAACGGGCGCACATGACCAAAGCGGCCGACTTGTTAGGCATTTCACAGTCGGCCGCGTCCGCCGCCATCCGCTCGCTCGAACAGCAGCACGGCGTGCAGTTGTTCAACCGAGTGGGCCGCAATATCGAGCTCGCCGAGACCGGACGCCGGTTCCTGCCGGAGGCCAAGGCGGTTCTCGAGCGGGCGGCGGCCGCCCACAACGTGCTGGAGCATGTCTCGCAGACGATATCAGGCAGTCTCTCGATCGCTGCCAGCCAGACCATCGCCAGCTATTGGCTGCCGCGCCGGCTCGCTTCTTTCCACGAAGCCTATCCTGCCGTCAGGCTGAGCGTGAGCATTGGCAACACCAGGCAGGTCGAGACCAATGTACTTGATGGCGCAGCCGATTTTGGCCTGGTCGAGGGGCGCACCGAATCCGACATTTTGCGGCGTGCCAAGGTCGATATCGATCGCATGATGCTGGTCGTGGCGCGCTCGCACCCTGAGATCGCGGAAGTTTCGCCTGGGCATCCCGACCTTGGCGGGCTTCGCTGGATCATTCGCGAAGGCGGGTCGGGCACGCGCGAGGCGCTGGAGGACCTTGCCCGACGCGACGGGATTTCGTTCGCGGACCTACAGATATTCCTGGTATTGCCGAGCAATGAGGCTATTCGCCAGGCGGTCGAGGCCGGCGCCGGCGCCAGCATCATTTCGGAACTCGTCGTCGCGCGCGCGGTCGCCGAAGGCAGTCTGCGTTCCGTGCCGATCGATCTGCCGAAGCGCGAATTTGCCATGATCACGCATCGCGACCGGCAGCCAAGCCTGGCCCAGATGGCGCTCAAGGCGCATCTCGGCGGCAAAGCTGAGAGAGCCGCGCCGCTTTAAGCCGATCAGGCGAACTTCCGCTGTGCGTCGAGCGCCAGCCCAAGCCCGACTGAGCCGAACACATCGCCTTCGATAACCGACGCCTGCGGCACCAGAGCCAGGATCTGCTGCCTGGCCAGCGGGATCGCGGTCGATCCGCCGGTCAGGAACACCGCCGTGATGTCGGAGGGCTTCACCTGCGCGTCGCGGACGGTCTGCTCGACGGTACCTGCAACGCGCTCAATATCCCGAGCGATAGTGGCTTCGAGACCTTCGCGCGTGATCTCTGCCGTGAACCTCACCTCCGGTAGCGCGACCTCGATACCGGCCGACGATCGATCCGTCAGCTCGATCTTGGCCCTTTCGACCAGCGCCGCTAGCGCGTGGCCGTAACGATGCTCGACGATGTGGATGAAGCGGTCGACCAGGTCTGCGCGCTCTGCCTCGTAGCGGATCTGGCGAAGATGCGTCATCGCCCTTGCGGTATAGACCAGGTTGATGCGCTGCCATGTCGCCAGGTCGATGAAGTAGCTCGCCGGCAGATTGCGCTTGCCATCCTTAGTCGACGTCAGATAGCCGAGCTGCGGCATCACATGGGCGATGCTCAGCAGCCGATCGAAGTCGGTGCCGCCGATGTGGATGCCGCGGCTGGCCAGGATGTCGTCCTTGCGGTCGAGCGAGCGGGCGCGCTCGGGCGAGACCCGCACGATCGAGAAATCGGACGTGCCGCCGCCCATGTCGATGATCAGCGCCAGTTCCTCGCGCGTCACCTTCTGTTCGTAGTCGAGTGCCGCCGCGATCGGCTCGAATTGGAAGGCGATGTGCTTGAAGCCCTGAGCGCGAGCGGCATTTTCGAGTTCGTGCTCGGCCTCGGCGTCGGCCCCGGCGTCGTCGTCTACGAACTGTACCGGCCGTCCGATTACGACGCTTTCGACTGTGTCGAGGGCGTTTTCTTCGAGCTTCTTTTTCAGGTGGCCGACAAATAGGCTGACAATTTCCATGAAGCCGATCGAGCGCGCCTTGATGCGCGTCTTTTCGTGAGCGAGCGAGCTGCCGAGAACGCTCTTCAGCGAGCGCATCAGGCGGCCTTCGATACTGTCCGTATAGTTGGCGATGGCGCGTCGCCCGAAATAGGTGCGGTTGTCCTCGAAATTGAAGAACACCGCACTGGGCAGAGTGACTTGGCCGTCTTCCAAGGCCACCAGCCGCGGCTGCCCGTTCCTGACCACGCTCACGGTGGAATTCGAAGTGCCGAAGTCGATACCGGCAAATGCTGGTCGCATCGTGCGTTCCTATATTCTGATTTGGGGAGCAGCAGCTCGTGCCCGGTCGGACCGGGGATCGCGGTCTAGCCCATACCCTCGGAAAGGGAAACCACTTTTACGAGAGTTCAGTCTTTCCTGAAGACCAGTCTTCCGAGCCAGCCTGTCAGCATGGCCAGCGATACGGCAAAGACACCGTAGAGGAAGGAGTAGTCGTGGGCGACGCGGAAGATCGACTGTTCGAAACCGGACTTGCGGATTTCGAGCTGGGCGGAGCTTTCCTTGATGAACAGGCCGCTCTTGAACAGGAAGGCGCGCGCCTTGTGGGTGCCGACCGGAACGTTGGGAGCGAGCCTGACGGTGGCGCGGAACAGGTTCTGCGACAGGAACTGCACACCGCCGACATTCTCGCTGTAGAGGCCTGTTGCCGCCTTGCGCTCGCGCAGCGCGGCGGTGAACTCCTCGATTGTCGCCGGGCTGTCCTCGGCGTCGGCCGGCTGCAAATAGAGGTTGGAGGCGCCAAGCGACAGCTGCTTGTAGCTGTTCGGATCGGTGACGTCCTGCAGCGGTCGCGTCGTCGCCACAGAATAGGAGACAGGTACGTTTTCGAAGGTCTCCGACTCCAGATTGACCCAGACGCCGAGCACCCGGTCCTTGCGGCGCACGACGACCGGTCGGGCCGGGCCTTCCAGCACAACGATCACGTCGTAGCGCCCTTGCCGTGCGACAAGCGGATCGGCATTTTCCAGCGATCCGAAGATGGTCAGGTCGGCGCCGGAAAAGCCGGCGGTAATCGAGACATTGTCGGTGGAAAGGCCGATCTGGATGTTTTCGGTTAGTGGCGTCTGTGCCTTCGCCGCTGACGCCGCGGCCAGCAGCGACAGCAAGGCGGCGGCCGCGAGCGTCCTCAAGCCAGCCATCAGCTCAGGCCCACGCCGGACAGCGAATAGAGATTGGGAGGCGTGACGAAAAGATCGATGGCGAGCCGGATGGCGACCGCCAGCACAAGCAGCGCCAGCAGCGCCCTGAGTTGTTCGCCCCGCAGCCTCTGACCGGCCTTGGCGCCATATTGTGCGCCGGCGACGCCGCCTGCCATCAACAGGAAGGCGAGCATGACGTCGACCGTCTGGTTGGTGGTGGCGTGGACCAGCGTGGTGTAAGCCGAGGTGAAGATGATCTGGAACAGCGAGGTGCCGATGACGACGTTGGTCGGCACTTTCAAAAGGTAGATCAGGGCCGGCACCATGATGAAGCCGCCGCCGACGCCCATGATCGACGATAGGAAGCCAATCGCCGCGCCCAGCCCAAGCACCGGAATGACGCTGACGAAGAGCTTCGAGGCCCTGAACCGCATCTTCAGCGGCAGGCGGTGGATCCAGTTGTGCTGGCCGGATTTCTTCAACACCGGTGCGGCGCCGCTGCGGGTGACGCGCAGCGCATTGATACTCTCGACCAGCATCAGCCCGCCGACAGTGCCGAGCAGCACGACGTAGAGCAGCGAGATGAACAGATCGAGCTGGCCGAGTCGGCGCAGGAACGCAAAGACATAGATGCCGCCGGTCGAGCCGACGATGCCGCCGGCCAAAAGCACGCCGCCGAGCTTGAAGTCGAGCGTGCCGCGCTTCATGTGCGACAGGGCGCCGGAGAAGGAGGAAGCGATGACCTGGTTGGCGCCGGTGGCGACCGCAATCGCGGGCGGTATGTTGTAGAAGATCAGCAGCGGCGTGATGAGAAAGCCGCCGCCCACGCCGAACATGCCCGACAGGAAACCCACCGCTGCGCCCATGGCCAGCAGCACGAAGACGTTAACGGAAATTTCCGCGATCGGGAGATAGATGCCCACCCGTCAGTCTCGATCAGTTTGCCTCCTGGCGAATGCAACCGTTGCGGGCATTTTGCGCCAGAAGGCTATCTCGTTCTTGCGCCGGCCGGGCGGTGAAGTCAAACTTCGTCGCACCGCCGAAACAAAAAACAACTCAATCAGTTAACAGGCAAATCTGTGGCAAGGGCGTCGCGGAAACGACGCATCCGCCGTTATTTGCGCGCGAGCAACGCCTTGACCAGCTTTTCGTCGATCGCGCCGGTTGCCTTCATGTCGTTGTCGGTCTGGAAGGCCATGATCGCGTTCTTGGTTTTCCGGCCCATCATGCCGTCGGGATTGCCGGCCTCGTAGCCGTTCTTGTTGAGGATGCGCTGGATGTTCTGGACCGCTTTCTTCATGTCGATGCCGGCCGTCGTCTGCGGTGTGCCGTCCTGCCACGATTCAGGAATGTCGGCCGAATTGGCGGCTGGATCGAGCGGCTTGGCCTTCCACAGCTCGGCCGCGGCACGCGTACGCTCCAGCTGCTCGGGTCTCAGGGCTTTGGCGATCTCGTCGCGCTTGGCCGCCGCATCCTTGTCGCCGGTCTTGGCGACGAGCGCGAACCATTTGTAGCTCTCCTCGAGGTTCTGCTTCATGCCGACGCCCTTCGCCGCAAGGATGCCGAGATTGAACTGGCTGTCCTTGACGCCGAGGTCCGCCGCCGCCTGGAACCAGCGCGCTGCCGATTCATTGTCGGTCACGCCATCCGCCGCCATCGCAAACAGCACGGCCAGATTGTGCATGGCGCTGGCGTTGCCCTGCTCTGCGGCAAGCTGGTACCAGGTCTTCGCTTTTTTGATGTCGCGTGCGACGCCGATGCCCTTCTCGTAGAAATTGCCGATGCGGTATTCTGCCGGTGCGAAACCGAGATCGGCAGCTTTCTCGTACCATTTGGCCGCCGCTGCCATGTCTTCCTTGACGCCGCGCGACTCGGCGTAGCGCGAGCCGATCTCGAACAGTGCCTTGGCGTCGCCGCCGGCCGCTGCATCGCGCAGGGCGGCCGGACCGACACCGGCCGGAACCTCGATCTTGGCAACGCTTGCCGCGGCAGCATCTGCCGGCGGCACCGTGCCCGTCGTGTCCTGCGTCGCAGCTGTGGTGGTAGCAGGCGCGGCAGCCATTGGCTCGGCGTCGCTGGCCGTCGCCGCTGCCGGTGCGGGCACTGCGGCCGTGGCGTCTGGCGCCGCCATGTCAGGGGCTGCCGCGGGGGCTGTCGATGCCTCGGTTGCCGGTGTGGCGGGGCCGGTTTGCGCCGCCGTGTCGTCCTTGGTCGTCGCTGCGGACGGCTCTGCCTGCCTGACGATGGAGGACGGCGCGCTATCCTGCGCTGCCGTCTGCGCGTCCGCCTTCGGTTCGCTGGCAACGCTGGCCAATGCAGTCTCCACCGGCTGTGCGGCCACAGCCGGCGCCGCGTCATTGTTGGCGACTTCGACCGGATCGGAGAAGAAGGCTTTGCCCAGTTGCAGGCCGGCAAGCGCCAGCATGATGGCAATTGCCCCCATCAGGATCGGCTTGCGCCGCGCCTTGAGCAGGTCGCCTATCCTGAGCGCCTTGACCGGGCCTTTCATCGTCGACTGGCGCTTAAGGGCGTCCGCCTCGGCGGCCGCCGCTTGCGCAGCCCGTCTGGCTGCCGCGATGAAGTCCGATTTCGCCGCTTCGGCGCCGCCTTCGCGGGCCGGCTGCCCGCGCTCGTCGCGCACACGTTTCATGATGGCGCTGAGGTCGGGGGCGCCGGAGCCGGGTTCCAATGGCCGATTGGCGACCTTGGGGTCGAGCGGCTCGTCCAGATCGACGCTCGGTATTTCGACGCTCGACGCCGAGCCGGCAAGCGGCGGCATCTCGGCCTCCTTCTTGCCCTTCAAGGCGCGCGCCAGCCCGCCTAACATCGATTTCCTGCCGCCGCCGTGCTCGGTTTTTTCATGCGTCGTGTCTGAACCGAGGGCCGCCAGGGCGGCTGCCGCGGCCGCCTCGGCCGGCGTACGCGGACCTGGCTCGTCGCGCACGAGCGCCGCGGTGCGACCGTCCAGATCGGCCATGTTGCCCGTTAACGGCAGCGGCTGGTCGATGTCCATCGACGGTGCGTCCTGCACCGAGATCTTGGATGCCCGGCCGAAGCGTTTGCTCAACTCTGCGCTTGCCGGTTCGCCGGTCTCCAGTGAACCTAGCCTGTCAACAATCTTGAGCAGCGTGTCGTGGATAGCCTCGAACGTCCTTGAATTGCGCTCGTCCGAACGGCGCGTCAGCGCCTCGAGCGTCTTCAGGTCCTGGGCGAGGCCGGTAACGGCCGCCGTGTTGGCGCTTGATCCGGCCAGCGAGCGGACGGCGCTCTCGGCCGCCTCGCGCGCCGCGCCGAGGATGGAATCGCGGGTTCCGGCCAGCGACTTCTCGATCTCGTTGAGGCGCGGGCTGATGTCGTCGAATTCCGGCAGCGGCGTGCCGGGCTTGGAAAGATGCGCCGTCAGGCCCGCGACCTGCGCTTCGAGGCTGCGGATCAACGCCGGGTCGATGCTGGCGACCTGTGCCGCGGACGAATCCAGCCGGCTTGAAATGTCTTCGAGCCGGCTCTCCAGGCCGCGGATCGCCGCCTCGCTGGCGGGATCTGGAACGCGCGTCTCCATCCGCTTGGCCAGCGCGGTGAAGCGGGCGTCGATGGCATCCATGATGCCGGCGCTGTCGACCTGCGGCATGCGCTGATCCAGCCTGTCGGCGACTTCGTCCAACCGGCGCTCAAGGTCGCGAAACAGCATGTTGCCTTGTTCGATGGCGTCGCCCTGGCGACGTTCCATCATGCTGGACAGCACCTCGAAGCGCTGCTCGAGCCCCTGGAAGATGTAGTCGGCGTCGGGCATGGCAGGTGCATGGTCGATCTTGTCGGCGATAAGCGCGACTTGCCTGGCAAGGCGCTCCATAGCTTGTTCCGGCAGATTGGCTCGGCCGGCCAGCTCATCCACGCGGCTCGACAATGTGTTGAGACGGTCGATGACCTCCCGGCCCGGACGATCCTGCGACACTTCTTCGATTTGCTGGGCCAGTGAATCGATCCGCTTCTCGATGCGTTCGAAGGGCTCGGGGTCGAACGAATTGGCTTGCGCGGCAACCGTCGAGGCGACGATCGCGCGGGAAATCTCGTCGAGCCGCTCGTCGATCTGACTGAATGTGTCGCTGCCGCGATTGTCCTGCTGGCGGGCGAAATGGTCGACCGCTCCGGCAAGCATGCGGACCTTTTCCTCCAGCGAGCGCAGCGACAGCGATTCCGGCAGATTGCTGACGGCATTGCTGATCTGTTCGAGCCGCTCGGTCAGCGCCGACAGGCCGGGCGCGTCGGAGCGCTTGCGCTGATCGGCGTCGACGCGGTCCTCGAAGGCGCTCCAGCGGCGGTCGAAATCGTCCCAGCGGCGGCCCACTGCCTGCACGCTCTCGTCGCGCGCCAGCGTATCGAGAGCTGCCTTGACCTGCTCAAGCTCGAGCCGCAACATATTGACGCTTCTGTCGTCGCTTTTTTCGGCCAGCGTCTGGATGGCGCCGGAAAGCCGCTCGAATTCGACGCCGAGTTCGGCGCTGCCCTTGCCGCCGCCATTTGACTGGTAGGCTCGCTCGATATTCTTGCGCAGTGCGTCGAACTCGCGTTGCAGGCCGGAGGTCATCTGCTGGCGAAGCTCTTCGCGCAGGCCGCGCAATTCGCCAGCGATCTTGCCGGCTAGGGCGACGCCGTCCTCCTGGCCGCGCACCCGGTCGATATCGCGGGCGATCGCCTGGTAGTTCTGGTCGACGGCCGCCGCTGGACCTTTCGGCCGCTGCGCGTCGCGTGGGTCCTCGTACCGGCGCTGCTGGCCATAGGGTTGGGCACTAGGATAGCGCGGTTCTGCCGCTGGTCGGCGTGGACCGGGATGGCTTGCAGTCTCCTCGCGCGTCCGCTCCAGTCGCTGCTCCAGCGTTTCCAGGGAACGGTTGAGCTCTTCAAGCGTCGTGTGCGGCCTGCGCTGCCTGCCGGCGTTGAGTGTATCGAGGTAGGACCGCTTGCTGTTCATCAATGCGCCCGTTTCAGAATTGCTGGCTTTCACCAGGTTCCCAAAGTCCTGCCGGGACGAACGCGACTGCTTGGCTTGTTGCAGTGGAAGACGAGCTTCCCGGGTCTTACCCGCGCTCCGAAAAACCGTGAAAAATTCAATACAGGATAAACACGGGTAACCGACATGCGCACATTTCGCCTCAACGTGGTAAACAACGCGTTAACCAAGCTTAAGAAGTTGCAACTTTGTCGACTGGCTGCGGACGGCGCCGGGTGTCTTTTTGGACGCACAAAAGACGCTGTAGAGTTTTGATCAGCCGCATGATCGCTCCCGAAATCGGCCACGACTTTTAGGTTATCCACCGGCGCTGCGGCATAAAGTTCCAAGCCCAGAACGCTCTTGCGTCGTAAGGCGGCTATCGATATAGCATTGACGTAAACGTAAACGAGCGGATTACGCCGTTTGTGATTTGTTTGTTGAAACCACGAGTGGAAGCACGCCCCCGCTTTCACTCAGGCGACGCAAGGTCCGCGACCGCGACGCCACCAGACGGGGAAAGCCAGTGACCATGAAACTTATTTCGCCCGGCCAAGCCGCGGCCAATACCAACGATATGTCGAGCGAAGCCGGTGAAGAGCTTGTCCGCATCGGCGAAATGGCCAAGAAATACGGAGTGACGCTGCGCACGCTGCGTTTCTATGAGGACAAGGGTCTACTCAACCCGCAGCGTGACGGCTCAACCCGTCTCTATACACGCCGCGACAGGGCCCGGCTGAAACTGATCTTGCTCGGCCGCAAGGTCGGGTTCTCGCTGCGTGATGTCAAGCAGATGATGGACCTCTACGATCCGAACGGCTCCAACACCAAGCAGTTGCGGTTGGCGCTCGACAAGTCGGAGAAGCAGCTTGCCCGCCTGCAGAAGCAGCGGGCGTTGATCGATGACGCCATCAGCGAACTGAGTGCCTCGATGTCGACCGTCCGGCAAATGCTGATCGAGCGCTCGGCGCCGCAGGCCAGCGTGGCGAGCTAAACTAAACCTGCCGATTTCTGACGAATGAGAACCGGGGGGGGGGGGGGGGGGGGGGGGGGGGGGGGGGGGGGGGGGGGGGGGGGGGGGGGGGGGGGGGGGGGGGGGGATGGTGGGGGGGGGGCT